>JBHADA010000154.1:0-47017 GCA_041854805.1 Arachnia sp. | reverse complement strand
TTCTCGATGATGGCAACCTTCAGGCCGAGCTGGGCGGCGCGGATGGCGGCAACATAGCCGCCCGGGCCCGCACCAAGAACAACGACGTCATACTGTGAGCTCATGGGGCCACTCTATGCCCGTTTCGCGAACTGCTCACAGTCGCCACTCGCCCTCCCCTGCCCTGCTGTGATGAATCTCACACATGAGATAACCTGGCGCAATGAGTGCAACGAGTGAGCAAATCGGCCGCATGATCCGCGATGCCCGCACGGCCCGCGGCTGGACCCAGCAGCGCCTGGCCGACGAATTGGGAACGGTGCAGAGCGCCGTACACCGCATCGAGAACGGGCAACAGAACCTTTCGCTGAGCATGATCGACCGCCTCGCGGACGCCCTGGACATGCCCCTGATCCAGACGGCCACCCAGGGAAGCGTCAACTTCGAGGTGGAAGGCCCCACCACCCTCACCGGCGAGATCGATGTGCGCACGTCCAAGAACGCGGCGATGGCGATCTTGTGCGCCAGCCTGCTTAACCGTGGTCGGACCATACTGCGCGGTATCGCACGGATTGAGGAGGTGGACAGGATCAGTGAGGTGTTGCGCAGCATCGGCGTCTCACTCACATGGACCGGCGACAACGATCTGGAGATTGTTCGCCCTGAGACCCTCAATCTCACCACCATCGACGCTGGGGCCGCTCGCCGCACCCGCAGCATTCTCATGTTCCTCGGCCCCCTCCTCCACGAGTTCGACGAGTTCCAGCTCCCCTACGCCGGCGGCTGCGACCTAGGCGCCCGCACCGTCCACCCGCATCTGTCGGCACTGCGTCGGCTTGGGCTCGACGTGGAGGCTACCGAAGGCAACTACCACGCCACCGTCTCACGCATCACCGACGACCACCGCGCCATCACCCTGATCGAACGAGGCGACACGGTCACGGAGAACGCCATCATGGCCGCCGCCCGCACCCAGGGCATCACCGTGCTGCGCAACGCGTCGGGCAACTACATGGTGCAGGACCTGTGTTTCTACCTGCAGTCGCTCGGCGTTCAGATCGACGGGGTCGGTACCACCACCCTCACCATCACCGGCGTCGACAGCATCGATCGCGACGTGGAGTATCACCTATCCGAAGACCCCATCGAGGCCATGAGCCTCCTGACCGCAGGCATCGTCACCCAGTCGGAGATCACCGTCCGGCGCTGCCCCATAGAGTTCCTCGAGGTCGAGTTCGCTGTCCTGGAAGAGATGGGTCAGGAACTCGTGTGCAGCCCCGAGTATCACAGCCGCAACGGGCAGACACGGCTTGTGGACGTCACGGTCAAGCCCTCCGAACTGACTGCGCCGCTGGACAAGATTCATCCCATGCCTTTCCCCGGCCTCAACATCGACAACCTGCCGTTCTTCGCCGTCATCTGCGCGACGGCGACTGGGCAGTCGGTCATCTACGACTGGGTCTACGACAACCGGGCCATCCACCTCAAGAAGCTCGCCGACCTCGGCGCCAACATCAATCTCATGGACGCCCATCGGCTCCTCATCATCGGGCCCACCAAGTGGCGCGGTCGCAACATCGAATGCCCGCCAGCACTGCGTCCAGCCGTGTGCCTGCTGCTAGCTGCCCTCGCCGCACGAGGCACCACGAACCTGCTCGACGTCTACGTCATCAACCGCGGCTATGAGGATCTGCCGCAACGGCTCAACAAGATGGGAGCCAACATCAACGTCTTCTGGGGTACCCCACAAGAGGACGACCGAAGCTAAATGGAAACGGGGAGTGCCTCGAACCGGTGGCGCGGGGCGACGATGTCGTTCTGCGCCGCCACGAGGCGCAACTCCAAATGACCGGACGCCTCGGTCGCCTCCAGGATGGAATAGACCACCGAGGCCGTCTCGCTCAGTGCAGCCCGGATGTCCCCCGAGGTGCGCAGCCAATGCGCCAGGAACGTGGCGGTGGTTAGGTCTCCAGAGCCGGTGAAGGTGCGTCCTAGCACGGGCGTCTCCACCATGAACGCGCCATCCGGGCCGACGGCGAGCATCCGCATAGCATCGTCCGGCACGTCCTCCCCCACCACCGACGTCACCAGCACCGTATGGGGGCCGCGGGCACGCAACTCCCCCGCCGCGGACGCCACATCGGCGAGCTTCTCGGTCTTCCGGCCAGTGAGGAACTCGAGTTCGAACAGGTTTGGGCTCATGATGTCGGCCCGAGGCACGACGCGGTCTCGCCAGAACTCCGGGATGCCTGGCCGCGCATAGAAACCACGCCCGACGTCGCCCATGACAGGATCCGCGCAGAAAACCGCGCCAGGGTTGCGTTCCTTGACCAGGCTCGCCGCCTTCAGGATCACATCGCCTACCTCTGGCGTGCCCAGATAGCCACACAGAAGCGCATCTGCGCTCCCGAGAACGCCGCGATCGTCGATCCCTTGCACCACCTCCCACACATCATCGGCCGGGATCAGCGGGCCTCGCCATGCCCCATAGCCCGTGTGATTGGAGAAGTTCACGGTGTAGACGGGCCACACGTCGACGCCGAGCCGCTGCAGGGGAAACACCGCCGACGAGTTGCCAGCGTGCCCGTAGGCAACGGCGGACTGGATGGAGAGCACAGTAGTCACGGGCACATCTTGGCACTGTGTCCTCGACTGGCGAAATAGGCGACTCTCTAGCGCATGCTTGAATCGGGTCATATCATGGCGTTCGTGGGTGAGGTGTACGACGACTATCTGTCCGTGGAGTTCGTCGCCATGGCGCATCGAGGCGGCGCCTTGTATGCCCCAAACCTGGGCATCGAGAACACGCTGAAGGCGTTCGGTAACGCCGTCGACCTGGGCTACACCTATCTGGAGACGGACGTGCACGCCACGAAAGATGGGCATCTCATCGTGTTCCACGACGACACGCTCGCCCGTATGTCGGACCTCGACATGCGCGTGATGGATCTCACCTTGGCCGAGGTCAGGCAGATCCAACTCGCTGGACGCGAGCCCATCCCAACCCTCGACGAGTTGCTCGACCTGTTCCCCGCATCACGCTTCAACATCGACCTCAAGCATGCCGGCGCAATCGGTCCTCTGGCGCAGGCCATCAAGGCACATGGCGCAGAACGACGGGTATGCGTTGGGTCCTTCTCACGGCAACGGATCCGCAAGTTCCGCAGCCTCATGCCGCGCGTGCCCACAGCCGTGTCCGTGCCCGGCGTGGTGGGCATGACGATGGGAGTCCTCCCCCCCACCGGTGACGTGTTCCAGGTACCGCTGACCCACTCCATCGGCCCCGCCACCGTCGACATCGTGACTCCCCGCAACATCGCCCGCATTCACTCCTCGGGTCGCAAGATCCATGTGTGGACCATCGATGACGCCACCACGATGCACCGCCTAATCGACTGGGGCGTCGACGGCATCGTCTCGGACCGCCCGGATTTACTCAAAGCCGTCCTCATGGCCCGAGGGATGTGGTCTACTCAGTAGCGGGAGCCGTGGTCAGGAACAAACCAGCGCCCCAAACCGTTGGATTCTTCTGGATACAAGGAGGCACAGCATGGCTGATCGTGCATTGCGTGGCGTCGGGCTCGGATCGAAGACCTTCGAGGACGAGCAGGGTATCGAGTTCGCCGAACGCCTGTCGCTGGGCTTCGACTGCCCCAAAGGACACCACTTCCAAGTGACCTTCGCCGTCGAGGCCGAACTGCCCACCGAGTGGGAGTGCAAGAAGTGTGGTTCCGTGGCCGTGCGTTCCGACGGGGTGGTCGGCGAGGAGAAGGCCGTCAAGCCCGCCCGTACGCACTGGGACATGCTTCGTGAGCGCCGCTCCATCCCAGAACTCGAAGATATCTTGGACGAGCAACTCACGAAACTGCGCGAATCCGACCGGATCTACTGAGTCGGTCTTACTCTTCCACGACGCTGCGGATGGTAGTGCCCTCCGCAGCGTTTTCAATGCCCGCGGGCTCCACGAGAGTTGCCTCGCCCTTGATGACGGTGGATGAACCACTGCGCCTCCCGATGAATCGGGCAAGCCCCCAAGCGACGAACGCCCGGACAAAGGGCCTCGTGAAAGGCAACAGCAAGACCAGCCCCACGATATCGCTGAGGAACCCTGGCATCACCAGCAGCACCCCGCCCAGCAGGACAAGCGTCGCGTCGGCCATCTGCCCAGCCGGGATCTCACCAGAGGTGACTGCTCGCACGAGCGAATTCCACTCCTTACGCCACTCACGCTGCAAGAGATAGAGACCGAGCGCGGTGGAAGCCAGCATGAGCGCGACAGTCCACCAGCCGATCGCGCTGGCCACCCACACGACGCCAGCGATTTCTGCGACGATAAGCACGAGGGCGCCCAGCCCGATCATCGGTCGCACCGCCTTGGCCCTCATGGGGTCACCTCCCTCGACTGCTGTCGCCCCCATCGTAGGCGGCCTGTCCAAAGACCCAAACCCAGACCCACCGCTGTGGCCGCACACGACAGCCACGAGACCCACGGCCCAAGAGTCATGGCCAGGTTGACGTTATGCCGCACAGGCACCGTGAAGACCCGGTTGGCCGCGGTCAACTCCTTCGTGGTGCTATGCGCCCTGCCCCGCGTGTCGACAATCCCGGAATAGGAATTGAGCGTAGAGACGACGACCTCGCGCCCCATCTCCATGGCTCGGACTCGGTTCATGACGAACTGCTGGTGAGGCTCGAAGGTGCCTGCATAGGTGTTGATGTTGGATTGACTCACCACCACGTCCGGACTCTGTCGCGCCATGTCGTAAACGGTTTCGTCGTAGGCCAACTCGAAGCAGATGATGGTGCCAGCCCGTAGACCCGGATGCCGCGCCGTCGGAGAGTCGACGACGCCGGGCCCCTCCCCGGGGATCGACTGGCGCCCGATCTGGCGCAGGATCGGCAGCCGCGGCAGGAGAACGTCGCGGAACGGAATCCACTCCCCGAAGGGGACGAGATTGCGCTTGTGATACAGGTCACCTGGGCCATCGTCCGGATGCCACCAGATGCTCGTGGTCTGCCGAGAGTCCTCCACCGGGCCATCGGTGACCGCACCAACGAAGATGGGCGCCTGCGCGAGTTGCACGGCGCGAGTGACGATCCGTCTCGTCTGGGGGTCGTTGACCGGATCGATGTCGGTGGCGTTTTCCGGCCAGACAAGAAAGTCCAGCTTCTGACCCGAGGTACGAGCCTCGGCGAGCGCGAACACCGTCTCACTCAAGGCATTGGCGGTGACCGAGCGTGCATAGCTGGCGGTGCCGTGCTCCCAGCGGTTGACGTTGGGCTGCACAACGGCCACTGTTACCTTCTGCTCAGGCGAGGCTTGGGGAGTCCAGTTGAGCAGGCCTCCGAGGAGAACGACCGCCACGGCTCCTGCCAGGGCGCGGCGCCGCCATCGCGGTTTGGCCACGGCGAGCAGCAACGCTTGCGCCACCAAGGCCACCAAGAACGACACGCCAGCCAGCCCCAGCCACGCGTAATAACCCGACATCGGCTGATCGATGGCGGTGTAGCCGAGCCGTGCCCACGAGAACCCACCGAAAGGCACCTTGCCACTGATGAACTCCACCGTGACCCAGGCGGCGGGCACCAGCGCAGGCCAAGCCCTGAGCCGCACCAACCGCGACACGACGAGGCCGAGGAGCCCCCACCACAACGACAAGAAGGCGACCAACGCGACGCCCACCCATACGCCCAACACCGAGATCCACGACACGGTGAGCGCGTTGAGCGCCAAGCCCATGAGGTAACCGTGCCCGAACGCGGCACGGGGCCGTAGATCCACGAATAGCCACGTGGCCAGCCCCACCCCAGCCAGGGTCGCTGGCCAGAGGCCCAGGGGCGCCTGCCCCAGCCCGACAAGGAGCCCGGTCGCCACGGCAAGCAACGACGAGAGCAGCAGCGGCAACGATGGGCGAGACAACACGTTGGCAGCCTACCCGGCACCACCCACAGACTATGCCAGCATGACCTGGTGAGCACCCTGCTGGCCTTCGATACGTCCTACCTCTATTTCCGCGCGTTCTTCGGCGTGCCGGATACCTTCCATTCTCCCGACGGCCGGCCGGTCAACGCCGTGCGCGGCACGCTCGACTTCATCTCCCGGCTCGTCAAGCATTACCGCCCCACCCACGTCGCGTGCGCCTGGGATGAGGACTGGCGTCCGCGGTGGCGGGTCGATCTGATTCCCAGTTACAAGACCCATCGCGTGGCCGAAGGCGACGTGGAAGAGGTCGACGACGCGCTCTCGGGGCAAGTGCCGATGATCCGCGAGGTACTCGGCGCGGCAGGTATTCCCATCATCGGCGCACCGGACCACGAGGCTGACGACGTGCTTGCCAGCCTCGCTCACACGTACGACGGAACAACCCTCGTCGTTACCGGCGACCGAGACCTGTTCCAACTCGTGGGCGAGCACACCAGCATCGTCTACGTGGCGCGCAGCGTGGCCAAGCACGAACTCATCACCCCCAGCGTGCTTACCGAGAAGTACGGCGTGACCGCGAGCCGCTACGTCGATTACGCGGTGCTGCGCGGCGACCCATCCGACGGACTGCCAGGAGTCAAGGGCATCGGGGAGAAAACCGCGGCAAACCTGGTAGCCACCTACCCCACGCTCGAGGCCATGGTGGAGGCAGCTAAAGACCCCGGCTCGTCTATGCCCCGGGCGATGAGGACGAAGCTCCTCGCCGATGTCGACTACCTTTTCAAGGCGCGCAAGGTAGTCACCTGCGTGACCACCCTTCCCCTGCCGCCCCTCGGCCTACGTCCGGTAGACGCCGATGCCGTGGCCAGGCTCACCACGGACCTGGGGCTGGGCGGCTCGCTCACGCGGCTCGTCCAAACCCTGGCCGAGGCCCGGAACTGAAGCTGGTTCCTGAGAGTTCAGGACCGCGCTGCCTCTACCGCGCGGCGTGCAACAGGTAAACGCAACTGCTTGCCACCAGGTTGGGGGCCAGCCGGCCCAAACGGTGCTCGTGGCCGTGGGCGTCGAGTGCGATGCGTTGATCGATACGCATCCCCACCGTGGCGAACAGCGGCTCCAAGTCGGGCACCGAGGTGTAATGCAGGTTGGGGGTATCGAACCATTCGAAGGGCAGGTCGCGCGACATAGGCATCCGCCCACGCAGCAACCGGAGCCGGTTGCGCCAATGAGCGAAATTGGGCATGGATACCACGCTGTGTAGCGCGATCCGCCCCATCTCCTCCAAGACCGCTCGCGGTTTGCGGACGTTCTGGAGGGTACGCGACAGCACGACAAAGTCGTAAGAATCGTCGCCGAACTCTCCCAGTTCTGAATCTAGGTCAAGCTCGATCACGTCGACCCCTGCCTCCAGGCAGCGCAGCAGATCGGACGGGTTGGCGTCGACGCCGGTGCCACGGCTGCCATTGGTGACCAGCAGCTTGAGCAGTTCCCCATCGCCACACCCCAAGTCGAGTACGCGCGATCCCCGGGGAATCCAGTTCGCGATCAGCCGTAGGTCGCGCCGCATCAGGCCACCTCCTCCGCTGCTCGGCGCAAGAAGGCCCGGACCGTGGCGTGATAGTCGGGCAGGTCGAGCAGGAACGAATCGTGGCCCCAGGGCGAGGTGATCTCCCTGAAGGAGACGGGCAGGCGCGCCCTCTCGAGATGCCGAACGATTCGGCGAGAGTGAGCCGTGGAGAACCGCCAGTCACTGTCGAAACTGATAATGAGAAACTTCACCGGGTCTTCTTCGAGCGCGTCGAATGCTTCCGGATCGGCGAATGGGTCGAAATAATCCATGACCCTGCTGAGATACAGGTAGCTCAACGCGTCGAACCGGGACAAGAAACGTTCGCCTTGATGCTCAAGATAGCTCTCGACGGCGAAGTCGATGCCGAAATTGGGCGACAGCGTTCCCTCCTGGGCGCTGCGGCCGAATTTCGCCTGAAAGGCCTCTTCCGACAGGTAGGTGATGTGCGCCAGCATTCGCGCCACCGATAGCCCCTTACGGGGAGCCGTCGAGTGTTGGAGGAAACGGCCATCGTGAAATGAGGAATCGCGCATGATGGCCTGACGGCCCACGGCCGAGAAGGCGATGTTCTGGGCCGTGAGACGCGACGACGCGGCGAAGATGAGCGCCCGCTTCATGTCCTCCGGGTGACTGAGGGCCCACTGCAGCACCTGCATGCCGCCAAGGGAACCGCCGACGACAGCCGCGAAACGCCCGATTCCCAGATGCCGGGCCAGACCCCGGTGAACGGTGATGAAATCTGCCATATCGAGCAAGGGGAAGTCGAGCCCATAGGGCTCTCCAGTGGCCGGGTCGATCGAGGATGGTCCCGTCGTTCCCTGGCACCCACCCAAGATGTTGGAAGCCACCACAAACCAGCGATCGGTGTCGATGGGTTTGCCCGGGCCGATCATGTTGGCCCACCAACCAGCCTTGCCATCTTCGCTGACACCGGCGGCGTGGGCGTCGCCCGTGAGGGCATGGCAGATGTAGATGGCGTTGCTGGCGTCCCGGTTGAGGACCCCGTAGGTTTCGTAGGCAACCTCGACCGGGGCGAGCTTGGCGCCGCTGCGCAGGCGAAGCGGCGTGTCCTGGTCGAAGACCGTCGCGCTCTGGGTCCTCACGCCAAGTAGCTCTTTCACGCGCTCCATTGTGGCCCACTGCGCCCAGAGCCGCCGAAGAACCCGCTGGTCGCCTCCGGTTTAACCCACCGCCACGCCGAGCAAGCTGCCCACGAGATAGGTGGCGACCAAGGCCGCCAACCCACCGGTAACGACCCGAATCACTGCCGGCCGGATCGGCGCCTCCCCCAGGCGGGCGCCGAGTGCACCCGTGACGGCGAGGGCCACCAGAACGGCGGCGACGGTGACGGGGATCCGGACCTGGACCGGTGCCAGGAGCACCGTCAGCATCGGCAAGACCGCGCCGGCAAGGAAGGCGAGGGCGGACGCTAGGGCGGCATGCCACGGATTGACTACCTCATCCTCCGCGATGTGATAGCGGCCACTCAGTTGTGCCCTCACCGGATCCTGCGCGTTCAACTCGGCCACCACCCGCTCGGCGGTCTCCGCGCTGAGTCCCTCGGCACGGTAGGCCTCCACCAAGCCGCGGTCGGCCGCGTGGCGGTCCGTGATGAGGAGGGCGCGGACCCTGCGGATCAGGGAGCGTTGAGAATCAGCCGCGCTGGAGACTGAGACGTACTCCCCCAAGGCCATCGACGTCGCGCCAGCCACCACGGCGGCCGCCCCAGCGAGCAGCACCGGGCCCACCTCGGCGGTGGCGGCCGCGACGCCCACCACCGTCGCGGCGATGGAGACGATGCCGTCATTGGCGCCAAGCACGCCTGCGCGCAGCCAATTGAGCCGCCCGCTGAGTTCGGCGGACTCGGCGACGTGCTGCGCTGCTGGGACTTCAAGGGTAGTCATGGATCCATGACACACCCCCGAGCGCAGTGCGTCCAGGGAGGAGAGGCTAGCCTTCGAGGGGATCGGAGCGCTTCCATCGGCCAAGCCAATTACATCTTCAGAATAGTCAAGCCCTAGTCAAACGATTCAAAATACATATCTCGTGCTCACTGCGTAGTGAGCAAAATTCTCTGGTGGGCTGTGACCCATTCAGTGGTAGCGTGCCGGGCATGAGACTGCTGCCGGAAAGGGGAAAGTATGAAGGTGGGTATCGCACTGATCCTGCCCATCAAGACGACGCCTTCTGGGGGTATTTGCCTACACTGGCACCGTTGCGTCAAGCGTGGGGGCCGAACTTGACGCACGCAGTGAGCGCTGAAACGCGTGCACGAACGGCCGCTCGCAGTGATTGAGGTCGACTCTTTGTCGCTGAGCTACGGCGAGACCGTCGCCCTGAAGGACATCAATCTGCGCATCCAGCCGGGCGAGGCCGTCGCCGTCCTGGGCGCATCCGGATCCGGCAAATCGAGCCTACTGCTGTGCATGGCGGGCATCGAGAGGCCCGACTCGGGGACGGTGTCTCACGAGTCTCGCGTGCTGTCGCGGGAATCGGCCGACTCCAGGGCCTCTTGGCGGCTGCGGTACGCCGGCTTCGTCTTCCAGGCCGCGACGCTGGTGCCGGAACTCTCGCTTCGGGACAACGTCAGGCTGCCCCTCGAGCTGTTGAGGGTGGCCACCCGGCGCGCGCTTCGCCAAAGCGACGAACTCATCGAGCGACTCGGGCTCGCGCAATGCGCGGATCGCCGCCCCGGGCAGGTCTCCGGCGGGCAGGCCCAGCGGGCGGCCATCGCGCGCGCTCTCGTGCACAAGCCGGCGGTGGTGTTCGCGGACGAGCCAACCGGTGCCCTGGACACGTCCAACCGCGCCATCGTGCTCGACCTGCTCCAGGAAGGAGTGCGCCACGTGGGAGCGACCCTGCTCATGATCACCCACGACGTCCAGGCCACGTGGCCTGGGATGCGCCGCATCACGCTGCGCGACGGCTCGCTCGCCCATGACTCCCGCATGGACGGCTGAACCATGGTCCTGCTCAGGCTGGCCATGCGGCTATCACTCGGCAGCGGGCGCCGAGACCTATTCTGCGCCGCGCTCATGGCGGCCGGCGTCGCGCTCGCGGTGCTGACGGTGCTAATTGCGCTGGCCATTCCCCGGGCCCTGGACCAGGCCAGGCAGACCGAGATAGCCCGCCAGCCCGTGACCGACCCGGATGCCACGCATGGCCCCGTCGTCTCGTACACCCAAGCCGTTCTCGAAGGCCAGGTGTGGGGAAGGATGATGGTCTCCGGCCCTGACTCCCATCTGCCGCCAGGGCTCGACGCATGGCCCGAGCCAGGCCACTCGGTGGTCTCGCCCGCCTTGGCCGAACACCTGTCCCGCCACCCCGACGCGGGCGCCGAACTGGGCATCGTCGACCCGGTACGCATTTCCGAAGAAGGGCTGACCAGCCCCACGGAGTTCTTCTCATGGACCGTGCCCAAGCAACCACAGGCAGGCGAACGCTCCACAGGATTCGGCAACCCCAACACGGCGACCTTGGCCGCACCCGTGACGAACCTGCTGTGGGCCGAACTCGCGGTGCTCATAGGCCTGCCCGCCCTGGTCTTCGGCGCCGGGTCGCTCAGGATGGGGTACGCGAGCCGCGCCAACCGCTATGACCGGCTCATCTTGCTGGGCATCTGCCCCAGCCAGTGCGCCCGGCTGTTCGCCGGCGAGATGGTGGCCATCAGCGCATTGGGCTACGGAGCGGGCGTGGGTTGCTACGCGCTCTGCCAAGGAACACTGGGTGGAAGCGGTCCTCTGGGCATTACATGGTGGCCATCCACGGGCCAGCCCTCCCCGTGGGCGATGGCGGTTGGTTTCGCAGCCCTCGCCGCGGCGACGTGGTACGGCTCCGCCTGGGTGATGCGCACGAGGCTGGGCACGGCGCCCTCGCGGTCTCGTCGGCTGGGCGGCTGGGCGCCTATCGCGGGCATCATCCTGCTCGCCTTCGGCGGCGGCTACGCCCTCACCGTGGCGGCCACGGCCTTCCTGCGCCGGGCGGAGCCGCGTACCGACGATTCGCTCATCATCGCCTTGGTCGCGGCCATCGTCGTCGGCATCGTTGGGACTCTCCTCGTGACCCAGCCCCTGGTACGCGCGCTCCGTGACCTCACCCCGCCGGGCCGGGCACCCGCGTTGCGGCTGGGCTTGGCCATGGCGGAGTACCACGTCGGCTCGGTACGCCGGCAGTTGGCCGCATTCATCGTCTTCATCGCCCTCGCCGGATTCGGCGCCACGCTGAGCACTGCCCTGAAGACCGATGCGCTCGGCGACCCGTCTCAGGTCGGGGTCTCTGTGATGAGCTCGAAGCTCAGCCCCGATCAACGGCTGCGGCTCGTCGGCCTGGGCTATCCGCAGACCACGCTTGTCGGCAACGATCAGAGGATGATCATCATCGGCTCGTGCGAGACCATTGCGGTGGCGGACCCGCAACTCTTCGAGGACCCGGCGGACTGTCGGGACGAGATACTGCTGGGCTCGGAGGCGCCTTCCGTCGAGGACGTGGAGTCGAACGGAGTCCGGCTCTCTCTAGCTCAGGCACGACGCGACGAGCGCTTCACCGGCGACGTCTTCCTTCCCGCCAGCCAAGCCGAGAAGGTCGCCCGCTTCGCGGGATGGGACACCACGTTCGTGGTCTCCTCGACCGATGGGAGCCTGGACCGCTTGGTGCGCGAGATCCGTGAGATCTCCCCCTCGGTCCGCATCGACTACGGCGTCAAGGACTCGGCGCTCTTCTCCGTCTACACCCAGCAGGTGGGGCTGCTGCGGGCGGCGACGGTGGGCGGCGCCACCCTCATCCTGCTCAGCCTGATCGCCGGACTGATCGAGGCCCGCTGGTCCACAGAGCCCAGTGTTATCGGGCAGGTGCACATGGGCGTGACCCGAGCCACCCTGCGCTCATCGTTCGCATTGTCGCTGGCCGGGCCTCTCGCGTTCTCTGGCGCCGTGGCTCTTCTCCTCATCATGCCAGCCTGCCTCGCGCTGGCCTCAGTGTGGGGATGGAGCGCCATGACCAACCCGGCCATCTGGGGCACGCCTGTCCTCGTGCTCGCTCTCGCCTTGGCGCTATCGCTCGTCCTCGGCTGGGCCGTGGGCGGTCCGCCCAAGATCACCCGGGAGATCCCGGCGGCTTGACCGGCGCTGCTTAGCAGCGCTCGAGTGCCTGAGAAAGGTCCTCCAGCAGGTCATCGATGTGTTCGATGCCGATCGACAGGCGCACCATCTCCGATGGCACACCAGCGGCAACCAACTCGTCCTCGGTGAGCTGGGAGTGCGTGGTCGACGCGTTGTGGATGACCAGGCTCTTGCAATCGCCGATGTTGGCTAGGTGGCTGAACAGCCGCAGGCCCTCGACGAATCGGGTGCCGCCCTCGCGGCCACCGGCGACGCCGAAGGACACGAGGCCGCCAAAACCGCCCGTGAGGATGCGCTGTGCCACGCCGTGGGTCGGGCTCGAGGGCAGGCCCGGGTAACTGGCCCACTTCACCTTGGGATGATTCTCCAGGAAGCGCGCCACGGCCATCGCGTTACCGCTGTGCCGCTCCATGCGCAGGTGCAGCGTCTCTAGGCCCTGTAGCAACTGCCAGGCGTTAAATGGAGCCAGCGCGGCTCCAGTGTTGCGGAGCATGACAGTGCGAGCGCGGGTGATGTAGGCCGCCTCGCCCGCCGCCTCCGTCCAGACCACGCCGTGATAGGCCGGGTCCGGGCCGCTGAGCCCGGGAAAGCGTTCGGCGTGGGCGGCCCAGTCGAACCGCCCCGAGTCGACGATCACCCCACCGAGCGAGGTGCCGTGTCCCCCGATGTATTTCGTGGCCGAATGCACGGACACGTCTGCGCCATGATCGAAGACACGGGCGAGGATGGGCGTGGGAACGGTGTTGTCGACGATGAAGGGCAGTCCCAGCGTGTGAGCGGCTTCGGCCCAGGCATCGAGGTCCACCACGTTGAGCGCGGGATTGCCCACCGTTTCCCCGAAGACGAGCTTGGTGCGCTCGTCGACCACCTCGGCCAGCCGCTCCGGGTGCGCCGGATCCACGAATCTCGTCTCGACCCCGAACTGGGGCAGGGTGTGGGCGAACAGAGCGAAGGTACCACCGTACAGAGTCTGCAGGGCGACGATGTTGTCGCCCGAATACGTGAGGTTGAGCACGGCGTAGGTGATGGCCGACGCCCCCGACGCCGTGGCCAGCGCCCCCACACCACCCTCCAGGGCGTTGACCCTGGCCTCGAAGGTCGACTGGGTCGGGTTCGTGATGCGGCTGTAGATGTTTCCAGGCCGCGTCAGGGCGAACAGATCCGCCGCGTGCTGGGTATCGTCGAAAACGTAGGCCACCGTCTGATGGATGGGTACCGCCCGCGCGTTGGTGGCCGAATCGGGTTCCTCCTGTCCGGCGTGCACGGCAAGGGTCTCCGGGCGGTAGGTCATGGCGTCTCCTTCGTTTCTTCACCAGGCATTTCGGCAGCGGCCAATTCGTTGGGTACGGTGCGGGGATCTACGGGCGCACCGGACAGGTACGCCGCGCGAGCGAGTACGTTCGTGGCCACCGATGACACCACCACGGCGGCACCCACGGTGGCCAGGGTCTTGAGCAGCAACGCCACCGAGAAACCGTCGCGGAACCAATAGGCCAAGAAGACCCCCAGGATCACCATGGGAAACCCGAGCGCAGTGGCCGGTCCCATCGAGTTCAGCCGCGAATAGACGTCGGGTTGACGCAGGAGCGCGATGCCTACGATCACTGCCCCCAGGGCACCGCCCACCACCAGCACCGCGATCAGGATCTCGCCTACGAGTTGCATCATCGTCGCCCCCTAGTCAGGATCCGGGCCAGGGATACCGTCGACAGGATCGCGAGTATTGATGCGATGAGGATCAGGTCGACGGTCACCGAGGAGCGATGCATGAACCCCTGAATGGCGAGCATCCCAAGCACCGAGAAGAAGATGAGGTCTCCCACCACTGCCCGGGTGGCCGGCTCGGTGGCGGTCGCCACGCGGATCACACCCAGCACGACGGCTATCGCCAGCAACGCCGTGGCGACCCATAAGGCGATGGTCACAACGCCCACTGGCCCCCCTTTCTCGTGGCTCGCAACAGCCGCGACTCCAGATCGCGCAGGCCATCCAGGCTATTGCTCGAGTCGAACAGAGAATGGACGAACAGCGACGGTGGACGCTCGCCGTCGGCCGCTGCGATCCCGAGCACCAGCGTGCCGGGGGTGATGGTGATCGACGATGCCAACAACGTGATCTCCAGGTCCGTGCGGGCCCTCGTGACGAGTTCGACAATAGCTGGCTCGGCGATGGCCTCGCGGGACAACGCGAGCCGTGCGACCTTCGCACTGCCCTTGATGACCTCCCCCACGATGAAGGCAAAGTAACTCAGCGCGTGCAGTAGCCTCATGCGTTCCTCACCGCCTCTAGGTAGGGGGCCAGGTCGAGCAATGCCGTGGCGGCGCGGTCGAAGAACGGCCACACGAGCCCGACCCCGATGAACAAGGCCACCGATAGGCCGATCAGCACGAGACTGGGCCAAGTATCACCAAGACGCGTGCGAGTGTCGTCCGAGATGGGGGTGAGATCACCGCGGGCCGTGGCCGGATCGTCGGGATAATACTTACTCATCGGTGGCCCGTTGAACACCTCATGCCACACCCGCTGCAGCGCCATGAGAGAGACGATCGAGGCCAAGACCACGGCGCCGATCAGCGCCCAGGCCGTCACGGGGTCCGCCTGAGCCGCGCCTCCCAGGAGAAACGCCTTGCCCCACAATCCAGACGTCGGCGGCAGGCCCACCAGGGCCAGGAAGCCCAGCGCGAACACCACGGCAACCGCTGGCTCCCGCTTGAGAAGGCCGCTGAGCCGGTCGAACCTGCCGGTGCCGTAGACATGCTCGATGGCGCCAGAGGCCAGCACGAGCGCACCCATGACGATCATGTGATGCACCATGTAGAACAGCCCGGCTGACACTGAGAGTCTGGTGAACACGACGATACCGATGAGGATCTGACCCACCCCGGCCACCATCTGGTAGGCCAAGGCGCCGCGGATACGTTGCTCCCCAAAGGTTCCCAAAGAGCCCACGACGATGCTCGCCACCGCGAGCGCCACCAGCACCGGAAGCGCCGGCGAGGTTCCCCCATAAAGGGTGGCGAAGACGCGGTAGACGGCATAGAGCCCAATCTTGGTGTGAATACCGGAGAACAAGGCCATCACGCCCGCCGAGGTGGCCGGATACGAGCGCGGCAGCCAACCATGCATGGGCACCACGCCAGCCTTGACGAGCATGGCGAAGATGATGACTCCGCCGGCCAGGGCCACCTGAGGATTGGAATCGGCGGCCCTGGCCAGCGCGGCAAGGTTGACCGTCCCGGCGGCCCCGTAGACCAAGCCGACCCCCATGACGAGCAGCGTGCTGGCCAGCAGGTTGACGATGACGAACATGCGCCCCACGCCCAACCGCCGCCAGTACCCGGTCACGGCGGTGAGCACATAGCTGGGCAGCAGCATCACCTCGACGAAAACGAACAGATTGAACAGATCTCCCGTCAACAGCGCGCCGTTGGCGCCGGTGAGCAGCATCATCGTCAGGGGCGCGACAAAACGGTACCTGTCCTCGCCCGTTCTCATGAGAAACGCGCAGGCCACCGCCGTGAGCAGACCGATTATCGTCAAGAGCAACGCCGACAGCGAGTCTGAGGCGAACACAATGGCCACCCCCGGCACGTAGGAACCTACTGCGTGAGCAAGCACCGGCGTCGAGACGTGGGTGAGCAATAGCGACAAGCCTCCGAGGCCGCTGGCCATCGGCACGGCGATGAGTACCGCACGTTCGGGCAGGGGCCCTCGGAGGACGACGAGGAGTCCCGCCGCTGCGAGCGGCACGGCGACGAACAGGGGAAGAAGCTGGCTCATGGCAGGTGGCTCTCCCCCGTCTCGGGATGGCGCGACAGGTCATCGTTGTGCCCGATCACGGCCAGCGCCAGCATGAAGATCGTGACGGCCAAGGTGATGACGATGGCCGTCAGCACGAAGGCCTGGGGCAACGGATCCGCTGCTGCCGACACCGCGGTGCGATCCGTCAGCGGCTCACCACGCCATGCCGAGACACCGGTGACGAGCAGGATGAGGTTGACGGCATGGCTGATCAGGGCGAGGCCGAACACCGCGCGCACCATCGAACGCTGTAGCAGCAAGTACACGCCGCCGGTGATGAGCACGAAGATGGTGGCGATGAGAATCATCGAGTGGACTCCCTCGGACGCCGGTTCTGGGCGATGAGACTCGACCGTACCCGCACCTTCTCGCCGCGGACTGTGTCGAGCGGGCCAGGCAACTCTCCTTCGACCGCCTCGTCGGCTCGTTCACGCGTGCCCTCTCCCCTAGCCTCAAGGACGGCGCTGGTGCCAAGCAGATTGAAGGTGACCAGCATGAGTCCCAACACGGCCGCATAGACGCCCGCATCGAAGATCATCGACGTAGTGAGGTGAACCCCCAGCACCGTGATGTGGGTGGGTTGCAGGAAGGAGCCGTTGGCGATAAGCCCAAAGAAGCCGATGCCGACCGCCGTCAGCACACCGCCGCCGATGAGGGCAAGAGGGAGTTTCGGTGGGCCCACCTGCCGGTCGTAGGAGGTGGCCATATAGATCATTCCGACGATGGCCGCGGCCACGAGTGCTGCGTTGAAGCCACCCCCGGGCTCGTTGTGGCCGCGCCAGAACAACAGCAGGGACACGATGATGAGCACTGGGTTGACCCAGCGAAGCGTCATTTGGAACGCTACCGAGTTGGGCCAGGCCACATACATCGCCCGCCAAGCCGGGCTCCGCTCATCCGGGTTGACTGCCACATCCTGCCGCGGCGCGATGCGTTCCTCGATTCCCACGGGGTCCATCCGGTCCGAGCGAACCGTCGATACGATGGCCAGGATGGCCACCCCGGCCATGCCGAGCACGGTGAGTTCGCCCAGGGTATCGAAGGCACGGAATTCCACCAGGATGACGTTGACGACGTTGTGGCCGCCTGCCTCGGCGTAGGTCTCGGTGAGGAAGAACTCGGCCAGTCCGGAACGCTCGCGTCGTCCCGTCAACGCCCACACCAGCCCCGCCACCGCGGCTCCGACGGCAGCGGAGAAGGCGAGTGCCGCCGAGGCCCTAGTCCGGGGAGGCCGCGGGAATGTGAGAGGCAGTTTCTGCAACACCAGCATGATGACGATGATGTTGAGGCTCTCGACGAGCAATTGGGTCATCGCCACGTCCGGGGCGCCCAACGCCAGGATCTGAAGCGTGGCGAGGATGCCGACACCGGACAAAGACACGGTGGCCGCGATCCGGGATCGCGAACGTACGACGCCAACGGTGGCCACAACCATCAACACCAGCACCACGAGGTCGATGGGCTGATTGAGCCCAGCGCGTTGTCCCGGAAGGAAACGCGCCGTGGCTGAGACACCCATGAGGGCGAACAGGGCGAGGGAGCCCAGGATGGCGACGACGTGCCGAGTGGCGCGGTCGCTGGCCACGGGCCGATCGGCGGCGTGGCCGACGCGCACCATGACCTTCCATGCAGTGGTGAGCAGCCCCACTCCTGTCACCAGGGCGGGAACTCGTTCGGCTGCGGGAAACAGCGTGGCCCGGTTCAGGGCCACGACGACGCCGATGGCGAGCACGACAGTCGTGGTGACTAGGGCAGGTGTGATGCCGTGCCACAGCGCCAGGTGTGAGTGGTAGTCGGTACCGACGGCGGCGGTGGTCGCCGCAGAGACAGGATGATCGAGCCAGCCCAGCGCGACACCCAACGGCACCGAGGCGACGATCGGCAACGCGGCCCAGGCCAGGAGCCACGGGTCACGGTGGCCGATTTGGCGCTTCTTGTCGGGGCCATCAATGAAGGCACCGAGCACGAGTTTGAGGCAGTAGCTAAACGTCAGCACGGCGCTGAATCCCATGCCGAGCAGCACCACCCAGCCCCGCCCGAAGGACGCGTCCAGGAGGGATTCCTTGGAGACGAAGCCGAGCAGGGGAGGCACGCCAGCCATGGATGCCGCACCGATCAGGCAAACGCCAAACGACACAGGCATGCTGCGCAGCAGCCGCACGGGCATGCGGGAGATATCGCGGGTGTGGACGGCATGGTCGATGACGCCCACCATCATGAACAGACCGGACTTGAACAGCGCGTGGGCGATGGTGTGCGTCACGGCGGCGGCGAGCGCCGCGTCGGTGCCGACCCCGATGGTGGCGACGATGAGGCCGAGCTGACTCACCGTCGAATAGGCCATGAGGCGTTTGAGATCGCGCTGCTGCAAGGCAAAAAAACCGCCCAGCACGGTGGTGATAAGGCCTGCCACCATGAGTAGGACCTGCCACGCTGGATTTTCACGGAACAAAGGACTGAACCGCAGCAGGAGGAAGATACCGGCCTTGACCACGGCCGCCGCGTGCAGATACGCGCTGACGGGGGTGATGGCCGCCATCGCGTCGGGTAGCCAGAAATGGAAGGGCCACTGGGCGGATTTCGTCATGGCCGCCAGCGCCACGAACACCGCGACCATGGTGGTGAACCCCGGGTCTTCCGCCCACAGTGCGGAACCCATGACCGCTTGAAGGTCCGTGGTGCCGGTACGTGCCCAGACGGCGGCCACCGCGCTGAGCAGGAAGAGGCCACCGATGAAGGTCAGGAGCAGGGTGCGTGCTGACGGCCCCTCCGCCTCGCGCCCGGAGCGGGCGATGAGGAAGAACGAGGCAAGCGAGGTCAACTCCCAACTGATGAAGAGCACCAGCAAGTCTCCGGCGAAGACCAAGCCGAGCATGGAGAGCGTGAAGGCCGCCATCAGCAGATAGAAGGAGTTGTGACGGCCTGGGGAAAGATAGCGTGTCGAATAGATCAGCACGGCGGCGCCGATGAGCAATGCGATGGCACTGAATACGACGCCCAAGCCATCCATTCTCAGCGTCAGGTTGATACCGAGGCCCTCCACCCAGGCGACGCTGAAGACACGGCCGTGTCCGTGGAGCGCATCCGCCCATGCTGGTGCGAGGACGCCCGCCGTGCCTAGGTAGATAGCGGCGAGTGGCCAACCGGCGTTGCGCCCGAGAGCGAGGCTCAAGAGGGGCGTCACCAAGAGTGCCACCCCGAGTGTCACGAGCGCGATCACCATGGCCATAGGCGACTAACCCTAGTGGATCAGGCGAGGCCCGGACTCCTTCAGTCCATCAGCGTCGATCGCGAGCGCTGCCTCCAACACGGTCAAGGAGACCTTCGATGCGGTGAGCCCCAAGCCATCGAGTACCTCGTCACGGGAGCCGTGGGCGAGGAAACGCTGGGCGATACCGAAGTTCATCACCCGAGTGGCGTATCCACGCTCGCCGAGGCGTGCCCCCAGCCGTTGGCCGATGCCGCCTTCTACGAGGTTGTCCTCCAGGGTGACGACGAGCCGGTACTCGGCGGCGAGGTCGATGAGCGTCTCCGGTAGGGGAAGCACCCACAACGGATCGACCACGGTAGCGCCGATGCCTTGGCTGCCGAGCCGTTCGGCCACCTGCAACGCCAGCCCGGCGAACTGGCCGATGCCGACGATGAGTACCTTGTCATCGTCGCCGCGGCGCAGGATATCGACCCGGGAGGCTCCGTCGCCAAGATTGGCCACCTCATCGATCTGGTCTGGCAGTTTCTCCTTGGAGTAGCGGATCACGGTGACCGCGTCGTCGACGTCCACGGCACGGTCGAGCGCTGCCACGAGCCTGGCCTGGTCACGCGGTGCCGAGAGCTGAATTCCTGGCACGATACCCATAAGGGTCATGTCCCACATGCCGTTGTGGCTTGCTCCGTCGGTGCCGGTGATTCCGGCCCGGTCCAGCACAATGGTGATGCCCGTGTGGTGGTAGGCAGCGTCGAGGAGGACCTGATCGAACGCGCGGTTGAGGAAGGTGGCGTACAGGGCGACGACGGGATGCAGCCCGGCGCGGGCGAGCCCCGCGGCGGAGACGATGGCGTGCTGTTCGGCGATGCCGACGTCGAAACACCGGTCCGGGAAGGCTGCCGCGAACCGCCCCAGCCCGGTGGGATGCAGCATCGCGGCCGTGATCGCGACGACGTCGCGGCGGCGCTGCCCGAGTTGCACCATGGCCTCCGCGAAGGCATCGGTCCAGGTGGCTTGCACGGTGGCCGAGATCGGCTCTCCGGTGAACTCGTTGATCTTGCCGACGGCGTGGAACCTGTCCTCCTCGTGGTCCTCGGCCGCCTGGAACCCCCTGCCCTTTTGGGTGACGCAGTGCACGATGACTGGCCCATCGAATTGGCGGGCCTGTTCGAGGTGGTTCGTCACGGCCGTGAGATCGTGCCCGTCAATGGGCCCGGTGTATTTGATGCCGAGGTCTGAGAACATCGATTGTGGCGCGATGACGTCCTTGACTCCCGCCTTGAATCCGTGCATGAGGTCATAAAGAGGACGTCCTATGAGCGGAAGACGTTTGACGGTGCGCTTGATCCAACTCAGCGTTTGCTCGTAGCGCTGGTCCGTGCGTAGCCCCGCGAGATGGGTAGCTAAACCGCCAACCGTAGGGGTATAGGAACGCCCGTTGTCGTTGACGATGATGACCAGCTTGAGGCGTGGATGGTCCGCGATGTTGTTGAGTGCCTCCCACGCCATGCCGCCTGTGAGGGCGCCGTCGCCAATGACCGCCACGACGGTTCGTCGCTCTCCACGCAACTGAAACCCCTTGGCCAGCCCTTCCGCCCAAGCCAGTGAACTGGATGCGTGTGAGTTGGCCACCCAGTCGTGTTCCGATTCGGATGGTTCGGGATATCCGGAGAGCCCACCCTGCTGACGCAGATCGTCGAACCCATGAGCCCGGCCAGTCAGGATCTTATGAACGTAACTTTGGTGCCCGGTGTCGAAGATGATGGGGTCGTTGGGCGAATCGAAGACCTTGTGAATGGCCATGGTGAGTTCCACGACCCCAAGGTTGGGGCCAAGGTGCCCGCCGGTGCGGCTGACCTTCGTGATCAGGAAGGAGCGAATCTCCGCCGCGAGCTGCTCCATCTGTCGCTTGGACAGCGCACGAAGGTCACGCGGGCTGGTGACCGAATCCAACAGTGGCATGGCGACCATAGTAGGGCTAAGCCTCAAAACTTCGTCCTGAATCGCGCGCCCGCAGCGCATGATGCACGAGATCCACTTCCTTGGCCACGCGGCGTAGCCGCATCTCCTCATGCCATAACGCCTGAGTCGCTCGGTCCGCGGTCGACGTGTCTACGCCCGTCAGTGAGACCCGCAGACCGGTGAGAACCGCACGGGAGGCCACGAGCTGGGACGTGACAGACTCCGTGGCCAAGCGGGCCAACACCACGGGACAGCGGCGCAGCACCTGGTAAGCGTGGTACTGCGAGGGGCAACAACTCAGCAGGTAGGACTCCGCAGTGGCCACCCACCCGTTGACCCCAGGCGGGTGCACCTCCTTGGGCCAGCCCGCAGGAACGCGAATCCTCTCGTCATCGAACATACGCGCCATTACATCGCCGACCACTGACAAAACTGTCCTCGCCAGGTGAAGCGAGGCCAAGCGACTCAGCTCGCTACGAGGCTACGCAGTACGTACGGCAGGATTCCGCCGTTCACGAAGTAGGCCCGCTCCCCCGGCGTATCGATACGCACAAGCGCATCGAAGCTCACCACGGAACCGTCGGGCTTGGTGGCGGTAACCCTCATCGTCTTGGGCGTGATGGCGTCATTCAGGACCGAGATGCCCTCCACCGCGAACGTCTCCTCCCCCGTCAAGCCCAGCGAGTCCGCCGAGGAACCCTCGGGGAACTGTAGCGGGAGGACGCCCATGCCGATCAGATTCGAGCGGTGGATGCGCTCGTAGCTCTCCGCGATGACCACCTTCACTCCCAGCAGCGCGGTGCCCTTGGCGGCCCAGTCGCGAGAGGAGCCGGAGCCGTACTCCTTGCCCGCCAGCACCACCAGAGGAACCTTGGCAGCGGCATAGTTGACCGACGCGTCATAAACGGTGGTCACCGGGCCGGCCTCTTGGGTGAAGTCGCGGGTGAAGCCGCCCTCCGTGCCCGGCGCGACCTGGTTGCGCAGGCGGATGTTGGCGAACGTACCGCGGATCATGACCTCGTGGTTCCCGCGGCGCGAGCCATACGAGTTGAAGTCGCGAGGCTCCACGCCACCCGCGGCCAGGTACAGACCGGCCGGAGAATCCGGCTTGATGCTGCCCGCGGGCGAGATGTGGTCCGTGGTGACCGAGTCACCCAGCTTGAGCAGCACCCGGGCGCCCGTCACGTCCTCTACCGGTGCGGGCTCGGCGGGCATGCCGTCGAAGTACGGGCCCTTGCGTACGTAGGTCGAGGCATCGTCCCACTCGAAGGTCGACCCCTCGGGCGTGGGCAGCGAACGCCACCGCTCATCGCCGGTGAACACGTCGGCGTAGCGGGAGGCGAACATCTCCGCGGAGATCGACGATCCGACGACCTCCTCGATTTCGGCCTGCGTGGGCCAGATGTCGCGTAGGTAGACATCGTTGCCCTCGGCATCCTGGGCGATTGGGTCGCTCAGGAGATCGATGTCCATGGTGCCCGCCAGCGCATAGGCGATAACCAGCATCGGCGAGGCGAGGTAGTTCATCTTCACATCGGGGCTGATTCTGCCCTCGAAGTTGCGGTTGCCCGACAGCACGGCGGTCACGGCAAGATCGTGCTCGTTGACCGCGGCCGAGACCTCGGGGATCAGCGGGCCCGTGTTGCCGATGCACGTGACGCAGCCGTAGCCGACCAGGTTGAACCCGATCGCGTCGAGGTATTTCGTCAGGCCGGCCAACTCGTAGTAATCCGTGACTACCTGCGAGCCGGGTGCCAGCGAGGTCTTGACCCACGGCTTGCGGGTCAACCCGCGTTCGACGGCCTTCTTGGCCACCAGTGCGGCACCGATCATCACGCTCGGATTCGACGTGTTGGTGCACGAGGTGATCGAGGCGACGGTGACCGCGCCGTTGGCGAGGTCGAACGAGGTGCCGTCGGCCAAGGTGACAGGCACGGTGCGGTCCGGGTTCGAGGTGTAGGTGGGTACGGCGGCGGCGAAGTTGGCCTTGGCGTCGCTGAGCCGGATGCGGTCCTGTGGGCGCTTCGGACCGGCGATAGAGGGCACGACGGTGCTCAGGTCCAGCTCGATGTATTCGGAGTAGACGGGCTCGTGGCCCGGGTCGTGCCACAGGCCCTGTGCCTTGGCATAAGCCTCCACGAGTGCGATCTGGTGTTCGTCGCGTCCGGTCAGGCGCAAATAGTCGGTGGTCAGGGCGTCGATCGGGAACACCGCGATGGTAGAGCCATACTCGGGGCTCATGTTGCCGATGGTGGCGCGGTTGGCCAGCGGAACTTCGCTCACGCCCTCGCCGTAGAACTCGACGAACTTGCCCACCACCTTGTGCTCGCGCAGCATCTCCGTGATGGTCAGCACTAGGTCGGTGGCGGTGGTGCCCTCGCTGAGCTTGCCGGTGAGTTTGAAGCCGACCACGCGCGGGATGAGCATGGAGACCGGCTGGCCTAGCATGGCGGCTTCGGCCTCAATGCCGCCCACGCCCCAGCCTACGACGCCCAAGCCGTTGACCATCGTCGTGTGTGAGTCGGTGCCCACGCAGGTGTCAGGGTAGGCCTGAAGGACGCCATCGACGGCGCGGGGGAAGACCACGCGGGCCAAGTGTTCGATGTTGACCTGATGAACGATGCCGGTGCCGGGTGGCACCACCTTGAAGTTGTCGAAGGCGGTCTGGCCCCAGCGCAGGAACTGGTAGCGCTCGCGGTTGCGCTGGTACTCGATGTCGGTGTTGCGCTGGAAGGCTGATGCGGTCCCGAACACCTCGGCGATGACGGAGTGGTCAATCACCATCTCGGCCGGCGAGAGTGGGTTGATTCTGGCTGGGTCGCCACCCAACGCCACGACGGCCTCGCGCATGGTGGCTAGGTCCACGACGCAGGGCACGCCGGTGAAGTCCTGCATGATTACGCGCGCCGGGGTGAACTGGATCTCGTGGTCGGGCTCGGCCGCTGGGTCCCATTTGCCGAGAAACTCGATGTCGGCCTTGGTGATATTGGCGCCATCCTCGGTGCGCAACAGATTCTCCAGCAGCACCTTGAGGCTGAAGGGAAGGCGCTTCGCCCCCTCTACCGCGTCGATGCGGAAGATCTCGTAGTCGGTGCCTTTGACGTTGAGGCTGTCCTTCGCCCCGAAGCTATTGACGCTCATCCTTCTCCTAACTCAGCGCAAAGACCGCAGCGCCAGTGTAATGACCCGACCCGGGGGTGACGCGTGTCTCATCAGGCGCGTTGCGCGCCCAGAATAGCCACACATTCCACGTGATGAGTCCGAGGAAATAAGTCAAATGCTTGTAGCGAAATTAGTTCGTAGTTGGATCGCAGGAATAGAGACAGATCTCTGCCGAGGGACGCCGGATCGCAGGCTACGTAGGCGATAGCCCTCGGATGGCGGGCAACCACCGCGTCAACGACGCGCTTGCCCGCTCCCTTCCGAGGCGGGTCGAGCACAACCACGTCGGCTCGCTGCGGCAGGCCCTTCAGGACACCCTCAACGGGGGCGGCGACGAATCTGGCCCCAGGAACATTGCGCCTAGCATGCACGATGGCCTCACGGGAGGACTCCACCCCCGTGACGCGACACCCCGCATCCACGAGCGCACCAGCAAACAGGCCGGCTCCGCAATAGAGATCCAACGCCACGTCGCCGCCGGATGGGCTCAGGCCCTCCAACACGGCCTCGGTCAGAACCCGGGCGGCCTCTGGATGCACCTGCCAGAATCCATCGGCGGACACCTCGAAGATGCGCCCGAGTACTCGCTGGCGCACCACGGCCGGCCCTACAGTCATCCCGTCGGCCATGATGGTGACCGAGTCGTCGGCCACCGTGACCCGGATGTCACCGCTACCGCCCAGTGCCTTCAACTCCGCCACGCTGGGCCCAGGTGCCGCCAACTCGCATCCGCCACTGGGAAGGGGAACCACCTCGTGCGAGCGGCGGGCGCGGAACCCGAGCGCGCCACCATCGCGGGCGTAACGCATTCGGGTGCGCCAACCATTCAGCCCGCCCTCAACGGCTTGAACCCGCTCATCCCACTCGATTCCAGCCAGCCGCGACACTTGCTCAGCCACTACCGCGGTCTTGAGGTCGAGTTGTGTGGCCGCGTCCGCGTGCTGCCAGTCACAGCCGCCGCATTCGCCCGCGATGGGACACGACGCCGCCACTCGCCCAGGAGCGGCCTCAAGTACCTCCACGACGCGTCCCCGGTTGAATCGCGTGCCTTCGTCCAGCACATCGATCCGGACTAGTTCTCCAGGCAAGCCTCCCGTGACGAAGGTGACCTTCCCATCGCTGCGGCCCACCACTAGGCCCCCATGAGCCACTCGTTCGAGCCTCAGTTCGGTCATCGTCGGATCCCCCGGGGCACCGATGCCCTCTTGGCCCGGTCTTTCGCCTTGCTCGACGAACTCAACTGATATGGCACCGAGGTGACCATCACACCCTTCAGGAAATGCAGCCGGGTCCTGATCAGCAGCGCGGTCTGGTTGTGTAGCAGTTGCTCCCACCAGCGCCCCACGACGTATTCCGGGATGAAGACGCTGACCAGATCGCGCGGATTCTCCGTGCGCAGCGTCGCCACATACTTGATGAAGGGACTGGTCACCTCTCGGTACGGAGACGCGATGACCTTCAGCGGGATACCGAAGTCCTCCGCCTCCCATTCGTCCAGGATGCGTTCCACCTCGGCCTCGTCGATCGCGACGGTGACCGCGGTCAGGCTGGTGGGCCGCGTCGCCTTCGCGAAGGCGATGGCTTTGGCCGTGGGCAGATTGACTTGTTGTACCAACACCACCGAGCGAACTCTGCTGGGCAAGGCCCGGTCGGAGTCGGGCCGCAGCGCCAGTTCCTCACGTACAGCGGCGTAATGGCGGGCGATGGCCAGCATCAGCGCGAACACCACGGCCATCGCCACTACAGCGAGGTAGGCACCACGCAGGAGCTTCGACCCGAGCACCACACCTAATACGAGGGCGCACAACAGGCAGCCCACCAGGTTGATCGCCCTGGACCGTCGCATCGAGGCCCGTGCGTTGGCATCGTCTTCCCGGCGCAGGACCCGGGTCCAATGCCGTACCATGCCCGCCTGCCCGAGGGTGAACGAGATGAACACCCCCACCACGTAGAGCTGGATCAGCGCCGTCACTGAGGCGTTGAAAACCACCACCAAAACCACCGCGGCAAGGGCCAGTAACGCAATCCCATTGGAATAGGCGAGCCTGTCCCCCCGTGTATGGAACTGCCGTGGCAGGTATTCATCGCGGGCCAGTATCGAGGCCAGCGAGGGGAAGCCGTTGAACGCGGTGTTGGCCGCGATCAGCAGGATGAGCATCGCGGCGGCGAGGACGATGTAGAACCCCGGCCTGAACCAGTCGTAGAACACCACCCGGGCGAGCTGACCCATGACGGTGGTGGCCGCCGTATGAATGGTCTCCCCCGCCGCGTTGACGAAATGGGTCCCGGTCAACTCGTCGATGAGTCGCACCTTGGTGAGGTTGGCGAGCCCCACGATGCCGAGCAGCATCGCGATCGCGAGCGCTCCGAGCTGTGCCAAGACAGTCGCGGCGTTGCGGCTCTTCGGTTCCGTGAAGGCGGGCACCCCGTTGCTAACCGCTTCAACTCCGGTGAGGGCGGCTGCGCCGGATGCGAAGGAGCGAGCGATCACCGCCACCAACGTCCAACCCAAGGCATCGGTCATGCCGTCGGGTCGCACGACGATGAGATCGGCGGTCTCGCTGCGCAACGGTTGTCCCAGCACGATGATCCGGAACAGGCCAATGACGATCATGGCCAGAACCGAGCCCATGAACAGGTAGGTCGGGATGGCCAAGGCCGAGCCCGACTGCCGCGCCCCGCGCAAGTTGATCAGGGCCAGGACCGCGATCACAGCCACCGCCGCGATCACCTCGTATCCCCGCAGCCATGGCAACACCGCTTTGGCGTTGCTGACTCCCGCGGAGACCGACACCGCCACTGTGAGCGCGTAGTCCACCAACAGTGACGACGCGACCGTCAGGCCGGCCGTCCGGCCCAGGTTGACCCGCGCCACCTCGTAGTCACCGCCGCCGCCAGGATATGCCCGCACCGTCTGCCGGTACGAGGCGACCACGACGGCGATAACCACGGCGACCGCCACGCCGACGGGCCAGGAGAACGCGAAACCAGCTACGCCTGCCAGCGACAGCATGATGAGAATCTCGTCCGGGGCATAGGCCACGGAACTCAACGCATCCGAGGCGAATACGGGCAGGGCGATTCGTTTGGGCAGAAGGGTCTCGCCAATTTGGGTGTTGCTGAGTCGACGGCCAACCAGTAGCCGTTTCAAGCCAGACAGCGCGCTCACCAGCCCACCGTAAACCCGCTAGGTGGCGATGTCACCGTCGTGGGATGACTGGCTGAGTAGAATCATCCGATCGAAGGAGGCGAGAGTGCACATCGTCATCATGGGATGCGGCCGCGTGGGGTCGATGCTGGCGGTCGGGCTGGAGCGGCGAGGCTACAGCGTCGCGGTGATCGACGCCGAGCGCGACGCGTTTCGTCGGCTTGGCCCAGACTTCAAAGGCACCACCGTGGAAGGTGTGGGCTTCGACCGTGAGGTGCTTGAGGAGGCCGGGATTCGCCGCGCCGACGCCTTCGCTGCGGTCTCCTCCGGGGACAATTCCAACATCCTAGCCGCCCGGGTGGTGCGGGAGATCTATCACGTCGACAACGTGGTGGCCCGCATCTACGACCAGGGGCGCGCGGAGGTGTACGAGCGTCTGGGCATCCCGACGGTCGCCACCGTCAAATGGACCGTCACCCAGGTGTTGCGACGCCTCCTCCCCGAAGGCAGCGAGCCGGTGTGGCGCGATCCCACGGGAACGGCGCGACTCCTGCAAATCCATGTACACAGCGGCTGGGTCGGCCGCCGCATTCGAGAACTGCAACGAGCCGCACAGGCCCCAATCCCCTTCGTACATCGCGTTGGGCGCGGCATCGTGCCAGACGCTGAGACGATCTACCAGGACGGGGACCTCATCTACGTCGCGTGCACCGACGAGCGCACCGACGAACTCGAGACCCTGTTCGCCCACCCACCAGCCCGGAGGTAAGGCATGCGCATTGTGATCGCCGGAGCCGGCAACGTTGGCCGGTCAATCGCCCGGGAACTCACCGCGAATGGACATCATGTCCTGCTCATTGAGAGGGAACTGATGTCGATCAAGCCAGACACCGTCCCAGGCGCGGAATGGTTCCATGCCGATGCCTGTGAACTCAGCTCGCTGGAGGACGCGGCGTTGGACACCTACGACGTGTCCATCGCGTCCACCGGGGACGACAAGACCAACCTCGTTCATTCGTTCCTGGCCAAGACCGAGTTCGGCGTGCCACGCACAGTCGGGCGAGTCAACCGCCCTGGCAACGAATGGATGTTTGACGAGCAGTGGGGCGTGGACGTGGCTGTGTCCACGCCACGGCTCATGTCTGCCCTCGTGGAGGAGGCCGTCTCCACGGGAGACCTGGTGCGGCTGTTGTCGTTCAACAAGTCGACCACGCACCTGAGCGAGGTGACCCTGCCGAGCGACTCCCCCATGGTCGGCAAACGCATGCGCGACGTGACGCTACCCAGCGACGTGGTCTTGGTGGCGCTCATCCGCGACGGGATCCCGCTGCCGCCGGAACGGGACCGCGCCTTCGAGAGCGGGGATGAGTTGCTCTTCCTCGTCAACAACGAATCCGAGGCCGAACTGTCGGCCCAGTTGTCCGCCGAGTTGGAGGAGGCTCAGGCGGACGACGAGTGAGCGCTTCCGAGGACTTCATAGGCGGGGTTGTAGATGACGGGCTGCGTGGCATCTCCCGCCAAACGTCCCGACACTCGCAGCGTGGATCCGGGTGCCACACAATCGAGGTGGGTGCGCCCCATCCAGATCAGTTGGACGGTACCCGACCCATCGGAGAGGTCCGCCTCGAGCCGGGCGTTGCGCGTGTCGGAGGTCAGTGCCGTGACCGTGCCGCGCAACGTCACCTTGGAACGCAACTGGCATTCGCCCAATTGCTGCGCACCGCAGTCCTTGGCCTGCTCGCGCAGTTCCGAGGCCTCCAGCTCCTCGGTAGGCATGAAGAAACGGCGCACGCGTTCCTTGATGGTCAAGCTCATGACGCTAGGCCTCTGGCACTTTGAGGTAGATGATCCTGCCCGGCGCCGACGGGGTGTTGTCGCGTCGCACCACCAAGTTGCTGAAGAACTCGAACAGAGCTAGCTGCGCGTCCTCGTTGTCGGGCTCGAGAGCGGCCTTGCCGAGCAGCACACCCCGCAGCACCCATCCCGGCCCGGAGACGAGCCAGGTGCGCGACACGTGGATCGCTGGGTTGCCATCTTGGTCTTGGGTGGGAACGGCGCGGCGTAACTCGGTGCCGAAGGGCCCCTGCGCGAACTGCATCGTTCCGTTCTGCTGTTCGGTGGCGGTCAGGATGTCATCGCGGATCTCCTCGGCCATTGACGACTTGCTGGGACCGGCGAACACCGCCACCTCCAGCGCCGAATCGCCGTCCCCGACGATGACGGACTGCACTCTGCGCTGTTCCCGCTCGGCCTGAAGCTGCAGTTGCATGCCTTCGAATGGAGTCACGACTAAGGCCCCGAAGTCGAGCCGGCGAACGTCGTCGGCATCGAGGTCGACCTCAGAGATGTCGAAAGGCCCTTCCTCGCGGTCGAATTCCAGATCCCAGGCCCGGGCTTGGGCGCGGCCATCGAGTTCTTCAGGGGTCTCGTCCTCGTCCTTCTCCTCGTCGTCCTCGACCAGTTCCTCCTCGATCTTCTCAGGATCGGCCTTGGCCTTGTCACGCTTCTTGCGTCCGAAAATCACTGCACTTCCTCACGATGGTCGGGAAATCCGCCGGTAGAACCATAGCCACCGGTGCCACGCAGGGTCTCATCCAGGGCGGCGACCTGCTCAAACGTGGCCGTGACGAATGGCACGATCACCAGTTGCGCAATCCGGTCCCCGGCGGCCAAACGGATGGTGTCATGCGGATCCAGGTTGACGAGACAGACCTTCACTTCGCCCCGGTAACCGCTGTCGATGATGCCTGGGGCGTTGACGATGCTAAGGCCATGCCTCCAGGCCAAACCGCTGCGGGGAGTGACCATGCCGACGTATCCCTCCGGCAGCGCCAAGCGCACCCCGGTACCGACGAGGGCACGCTGCCCAGGCTCCAAAACAACCGGCTCTGATGCCGTGAGGTCTGCTCCGGCATCCCCAGGCCGCGCGTATCCCGGCACCCGATTCGCGACCACGGGCACCCTCATGACCCACTCCCCAGCGCGACGGCCAGTTCTGTGGCTCGGCGGGAGCTGACCAGCCAATAGGGATGCGGGTCCGCCTCGTCATCAAGATCCACCCGCACCACATCCTTCACGTAGGGGCGCGTGAATAGAAACGCACGATGGTCCGCATCGGGGCCCACGGCGGCGCTGGCAGCCTCCCCCGTCAAGGCGGTGGCGCCCGCGATATAGCGCCGCTCGATGCGGTAGCGCCCCGCGCGGAACCACGTGTCATCGACGGTGACCGGGGTGAGGCTGTAGACGACTAGCGCACCAACCACGCCCGTGACCGTGAGGGCGGCGAAGGCCATCCCCAACCACAGCGGGACGTAGGCCACCACGGCGATGCCAAGGCTGCCGATGAGGGCGGCCCCGATCAGCATCCACCACCACGGCACGAAGAGATGTTCCGAGAACGTCACCAAATCAGTCTAGGTCGGATCCCGTGCATCGGCGTGGGGCCTGGGGGCATAATTGCATCGACTACGTGCGAAGGAGCGATCATGGCCCTCACCGAGAAGCTGATGTGGAAGTTCTATGCGGGTGCCATTGGGGCGGCGACCACGATCGTCGCCCAGAAGCTGGTGACCGCGGCGTGGGAGGCGTCGACGGGCGATACCCCTCCAGATCCCAATGATCCGGACACTCCTTTGGCGCAGGCGCTCATCTGGGCGATCGCCAGCGGTGTGGGTGTCGGGGTGGCCCAACTCGTGACCAACCGGTACGTGCAACGCCGGTGGGTGGCGAACTTCGACCACAAGTCGCCCGGGAAACTGCGCAACAAGCTCGACTTTTGAGGTCCCGCAACGCCACGACCCCCTGACCAGGAAGCCTGGAAGGGGGTCGTGTGGCGTCGACAGGGCGCCTGAGGTGGCTCAGACGCAGTCCACGCAGTAGCTGAGCCCGTCCTTGGTCTCAGCCAACTGGCTGTGCGATTTGACCAAGAAACACGAGGCACACGTGAACTCGTTGGATTGGCGAGGCAGCACCCGGACGGTGAGTTCCTCGTGGGACAGGTCTGCTCCGGGCAGTTCGAAAGACTCCGCCGCCTCGACCTCGTCCTCGTCGACCTTGCCGGAGTTCTTGTCGTTGCGTCGAGACTTCAGTTCCTCGAGCGAGTCCTCACTCATTTCCTCGTCGGTCTTGCGAGGGGCATCATAATCGGTGGCCATGCATCTCCCTTTCTCAGCCGCGACGGGCTCATGTGTATCACATGAGTGCGCCAAGTTGAGCCCTGTGGGCGCGGGACACACCGATTCCTCTCCTGGCGTACTCGGGTCGGCTCTTGGGAGAGGGTTTCACAGGGTGCGGTGCGTTGAGGCTTAGCGCCCTTGTGCGCTGGTAAATTGTCCAGGGACCAGCCGGACAGATGACGAGGAACCATGGACAACGCCCTGAGCCCCCGAGAGATCCAGACCAGGATCCGCGAGGGTGCCTCCGCAGCCGAGGTGGCTGAGGAAACTGGCATGCCGCTCGCGCGCATCGAGGCATTCGCGGGCCCGGTCCTCGCTGAACGCGAACACATCGCACTGCTGGCTCGGACATCGACCGTACGGCGCCGGGGGGAGACGGGCACGCATCGGAGGCTGGGCGAGCTGATTGACATGAGGCTTTCGGCTCGCGGGCTCTCCGCGGACGAACTCGCCTGGGACTCATGGCGCCAGGCTGACCTCAAGTGGCGCGTCGTGGCCAGTCTGGAGATGGATCCACAGGCACGGGTCGGCGAGTTCGTCTTCGATCACAAGGGCCGGTTTTCCGTGGCATTGAACACGGATGCTCGCTGGCTCATTGGCGAGGAACAACTTGACGCCAAGCCCGAGGATGAGAACACCGTCGACTTCGATGACGAGTTAGCCTTGGTGCGGGCCACCCAGGAGGAAGCTTCAGCCGACGAGGAGCCGGGCAACGAGGTGCCCGCTTCGGACTTGATGCTGGAGCACAACGAGGACACCTCCCAGTTGGATCGGCTCTACGACATGCTCAGCGGCATCAGCGAGGATTCGGTGCGGATCTACACCGGGATCACCGATGAGTACATCGACGATGCACCAGACGAGCCCATCGCGGAGACCAGTCAGCCCATTCCCCAACGTGCCGCTCCCGAGCCCGAGACGTTCCACGAGCCAGAACCCGAGCCCGAACCTGAGCCGGTCCCAGAACCCGAGCCTGCCGCCGCGGAGCCAGTTCAGGAGCCTCTCGTACAGGAACGCGCCCGCACGAAGAAGCCACGGGGACGCAAGGGCCGGGCAACCATTCCAAGCTGGGATGAGATCATGTTTGGCGGCCCCTCGGCTTGATTGGCCAGCCTCACTCGTCGCTGAAGGGCAGCGGCTCGGGCGAATAGGTGGCTTTGGCGCGTACGGCCGTCATACGCCGCCGATGATGCGCGCGGCACAGCACCTCGTATCGCACTTCGCCCACGCCGGTGTCGCCCACCACGACCTGTGTGCCCTCCGTAACCATGATCCCGTCAATCGTGCGGGCGTTGTGGGTTCCCCGTGCACCGCACCAGCACAAAGGCCCAAGCGGTAGGGTTTCCACCCGGTCCGCCAGTTCCACGAGCCGCTTCGAACCGGGAAACAAGTGGCTCCGGAAGTCAGACAGGATGCCGAAGGCGTAAACGTCGAGTTGCAACTCGTCGACGATGCGGGCGAGCTGGTCGATCTGTTCCGCTGTGTAGAACTGCGCCTCGTCACAAACGATGTAGTCGACGCGCCTACCGCTGGTCAACTCCGCGATGATGTAGGCCCAGAAGTCGAACCCCGGTGGGGCCTCAAGGGCCTCGCCGGTGAGCCCTAGACGCGAGGTGATCCGTCCACCGCCGGCCCGGTCCTGGAATGTAAAGAGTCGGCCGACCCTGCCATGGCTCGACTGGGTGTAGTCCATCTGGAGGGCCAGCGTGGATTTCCCACAATCCATCGGACCAGTGTGAAAGACCAGTTCAGCCATCCTTGGCCTCTCCGATCAACTCCTCATAGGCCGCCACATACCCTTGGGCGGTCTGCTCGGGGCCGAGGCTTGGCACTAGGCGTTTGGCTCCCTGCGCGAGCGCGGCGCGCCGTGCCGGATCCATCATGGCCCGCATTCCCGCGGCGAGCGAAGTGACATCGGGCCCGGTCAGCAGCGCACTATCCGGGGAGACTCCGACGGTGAGTCGGTCGTCGCAGTAGAGGACGGGCAGCGACGCCGCCACCGCCTCGGTGATGACTAGGCCCTGCGAGTCGAATCGGTAAGAACTCAACGCCAAGGCATCCGCGTTAACCAACTCGTAGGCGATCGCGTCGAGTGAGGACACGTGGCCGCGGAAGTCGATGTATGGTGTGGTGCCCGCGAGTCGTTTGAGACGATCGTGCTGGTCCCCATCCCCCACCAAGACCAATTCGGCATGGGGCAGGTTGGCCTGGAGAAAGGCCTTGATCAGCACGTCGAGGCGCTTCTCCTTGGCGAGCCGCCCCACGGACAAGAACCTGACCTTATCGTCGCGACGTTCCCGGGGTGTTGCGTCGATGGCTGCCTTCATCCGCCGGTTGTACCCGGTGGGAACGACATAGCCATTGAGCGCATGCCCAGCCGCCTCCTCGATCAGGTCACGCATGAACGGCGACGGCACGGTATATCCATCGACGCGTTGCGCGATCTCGGCGAATGCCCGCCAATCCTGCCGGGCAGCGAGCCCTCCCGTCTCGTTCCTGGACGATGGCAGCCGCGTGCCGCATCGCGGCCCCTTGGTGGCGGTACGCAGCGCTGGAAGGATGAGCGACAGGTAACTCAGCGTCCCAAAAACCGCGCCCTTGACGCTTTGATGGGTGCCGGCGATGTTGGCGTGGAAGCTGTGAAGGTGTGGGATGCCCTGCAGCCGGGCGAGCCTGGCCCCGAGCACCAGGGCGCCCCGTTCCGTCTGCGAATGGATGATGTCGAATCTAGCCACCTTGCTGATCAGTCTGGCCCTGCGCGCACTGCAGTGCAGCACGCTCAGATGCGCCGGCAGCCCCTCGATATAGATGGTGGGGCACTCGATGATCTTCCCTATCCGGGGCTTTTGAAGGTGACGATCGGGAGCGATGAGGGTGACCTCGTGTCCCAGCGCCGTGAGTTCCTCGAGTTGGGTCTGCACGGAGCGCCCGATTCCCCCGGATGCGGGGAAGAAGTCGTCGATGAGAATGGCGATCCTCATGCCTCACCCCCAAACGCCAGGAGAGGCACTTCCATCTCGGCTGCGGTGAGCGATCCGTGCATCCCAATCAGGCCGAATTCGCCAGGGCTATTCCGGCTCATGACGGCGAAGTCTTCCCGCATGGCCGCCACCACATCGCCGATCCGGGCGCTCGATGTGGCGGTGACCAGCGGGCCAAACCAGCCGGCGTCGATGGCCTCTTCACGGCGCAACACCAGGGCCCGCTCCCCCAGCACCGATCGCCACCTCTGGGCGAGGGCACGAGGATGGGCGCCGTAGACGTGCCGGAATCGTGGCTCTCCGCCCAGGTGGCCGTATTCCGCGAGCAGGGGATGATCTTCGGCGACGAGCCGGGAGGCCTCGGGCACGTTAATCATGCCGTGGTCGCCAGTGACGAGGAGGCAGGTATCGGATGGGAGCACTGTCGTGAGGTGAGTCACGAGGTCGTCGACGGCGCCGAGCCGCTCCAGCCATTGCCACGCCCCCACCCCGAAGCCGTGGCCGTCATGGTCCAGCATCCGCTCGTAGCAGTAGACGACGTGGGCTTCCTCAAGGGCACCCAGCACCAGCCCAGCCACCTCGTCCTGGTCTCCCTCGTGCGTGACAGGGAACATAGTGGTGCCGTTGAAGGCCAGCCGGGTCAGGGCGCTGTCGGCGAATCTACCCAGAGTCACTGCCGCGGTGGCCCGGCCCGCGGTATTCAAGCGGCTGAAGATGGTGGGAGTCTGTGCGAACCCCGTGAGGTCCTCGGGGCCATCCGCCCAGGTCAAGGCGTTGACCACCCGCCTCACCGAGGGCTCATAGAAGCTGTACCCGAGGATGCCGTGCTGGCCGGGGGGCGTACCGCACCCTAGTGAGGTGAGTGAGGTGGCAGTAGTCGAGGGAACCGAGCAGGTGAGACGGTCATCGGCCCGCAGCGCCGAGGCCATAGTCTCGGCGTATTGGCCGTAGTGCTCGAGCTGGTGGTACCCCAGGCCGTCGATGAGAAGCACCACATACTTGCGTGCGCTGGGCAACTCGATGGCACGGCGACCACCATCGAGCGAGGCGACCACACTGGGCAAGAGTTCCGCCAGCGTCCGCCCCCCGTAACGGGGTTCGACGAACTCGGGCATCAGCCCACCGCGGCTTGGAGCCGGGTTCCGAAAGCCACTAGGCGGCGAGCATTATCGCCATCGGCTTGTGGGCTCATCCGCACAGTGATGTCATCGGGCTGGATGACGCCGGTGAAGCCGTGGTCGGCTTCGCAGGTGGGATCCTCGCATCCCGCGGGCCCGATATCGACGCGACGGGCGGCTCCCCACACGATGCTGAGCCAGGCCTCAGTCAGGCCGGAGGAATCCTCGGGACTGGCCAGGGCGCGAGTGACCACCACGGAGTCGATGGCGCGCAGGGCCACCATCTCGACGGTTGCCAGCGCCTCGGTGCGATCGCTCTCGCCTTCGTCGATATGGCAGATGATCAACTGCATCGCCGTGCGCACCAGCACGGTCAGATGGCGGTGCAGTTGCCGTCCCGCAAACGTCGCCTCGTGTTGGACGAGATAGTCGAGCACTTCACGGGCGCCGATCCCCATGGCGACGGTCTCGGCGACCAGGGTTGGGTAGAAGCCGCAAGCCTCGACCTCGGCGATGAGTCTGGGAGGAAGAACGTCAATGGAGGGTGGCACGCGCCCATTCTGGCACGACTGGGCTAGGTTTAAGGCCATGCCATCACGCCCCTTCTTCGCGGCACGGATCGAGAATCGGATCAATCTGTTGATCAACCGCATCCTGGCCCGACGGGGATGGCGCGACTCAGTGGCCGCGTACACGGGCTACGGCACCAGCGAACAGTTGCGGGTGTTGGCGCGGGTGGTGCTGCGCCCGTCGAAGGACCTCGGCATCGTTCAGGCCGCTTCAGCCGTGCTGTACCGGCGGGGCTGGCGCAACTTCATCTCCACCCCTCGGGTGGCGCCGAGAGCAACCATCATTGTGGGGACGTCGCGTTTCCCCGTTCAGGCGGACCGCGAGGGCTACATCGATGCGCGCATCCAGAATCCAGGCCTGAAGCCGGGATGGCACACCGTGACGATCGAGACCGAAGACGGGGCCTCGGCCCAGGCCCGGGTCCAAGTAGTGGGGGACGACGTTACCTTCGGCATCGTCAGCGACATCGATGACACCATCTTGTCCACCTTCCTTCCTCGGCTCATGCTGGCGGCCTGGAACTCATTCGTGCTGACTGAGCAGGCGCGGCAGGCCATTCCCGGCATGGCCCGCCTCTATCAGCGTCTTCTTGCTCAGCATCCGGGTGCACCCATCATCTACGTCTCCACCGGGGCGTGGAACACGTACCCTATGATCCGGCGGTTCTCCGCCCGGCACGGGTTTCCCGAGGGCGCCAGACTGCTCACCGACTGGGGGCCCACCAATACTGGCTGGTTTCGCAGCGGCACGGACCACAAACGGCGGTGCCTACGCGAACTGGCCCGTGATTTTCCCAACATCAAGTGGCTCCTCGTGGGCGACGACGGTCAACACGATCCGGAGCTGTACGCGGAGTTCGCCACGTTGCAGCCTGGCCATGTGTGTGCCCGGGCCATCCGGCAGCTCACCCCGGGCGAACACACTCTGGCTCATGGGCTCCCCATGGAGGTGATCACCTCGGATGGAAGGTGGGAGCCCGACACGGCGCCGGAGGTTCGTGCACCCGACGGCGACGGCTTAGGCGATAAGCTGCGCGAGTTGTTTGACTAGGTAGGAGATCTTGATGGCCAAGCCCACGATCGACGACGACGCCACGCAGGAGGAGCACATCGTCGACGTTGACGTGACCGAGGAGATGGAGTCCAGTTTTCTGGAGTACGCCTATTCGGTGATCTACTCGCGGGCCCTTCCCGATGCGCGCGACGGCCTCAAGCCCGTGCAGCGCCGCATCCTATTCGCCATGGATGACATGGGCGTCCGGCCGGACCGGGCCCACGTCAAGTGCGCCCGTGTGGTGGGGCAGGTGATGGGTCAGTTGCACCCGCACGGAGATGGCGCTATTTACGACGCGCTCGTGCGGATGGGGCAGCCCTGGGCCGTCCGGCTCCCCCTCATTGATGGCCATGGAAACTTCGGTTCGCTCGACGCTGGCCCGGCGGCTATGCGCTACACCGAATGTCGCATGGACACCCCAGCCGTGGCGATGACCGCGGGCCTAGACGAAGACACGGTCGACTTCAGGCCCAACTACGACGGAAAGGAGTCCGAACCCGCCGTCTTGCCCGCTGCCTTCCCGAACCTCTTGGTCAACGGCGCCACTGGCATCGCGGTGGGCATGGCAACCAACATCGCCCCACACAACCTGGTCGAGGTGGTGGCGGCCCTCCAGCAGTTGCTGCGCAACCCCGGCATCACGCTGGACGAGTTGATGCGACATATTCCCGGTCCCGACTTCCCCACCGGCGGGAAGATTGTGGGCCTCGACGGGATCAAGGATGCCTACGCTACCGGCCGAGGAACCTGCAAGCTTCGGGCCACCACCCGGATTGAGAAGGTCTCGCCACGCCGCATGGGCATCGTGGTGACGGAGTTGCCTTACATGATCGGCCCCGAGAAGATCATCGAACAGATCAAGAAGGGCGTCGATGACAAGAAACTGACCGGGATCGCCGACGTCAAGGACCTCACCGACCTCGCCAACGGCACCCGCCTAGTCATCGAGGTGAAGAACGGGATCAATCCCGAGGCCCTCCTCGAGCAACTGTTCAAGGTGACGAAACTGGAGGACAGCTTCGCCATCAATGCCGTGGCCCTCGTCGAGGGGCAGCCTCGCACGCTGACCCTCAAGGACCTGCTCGAGGTATATCTGAACCACCGCCTCGACATCACGCTGCGCCGCACCAGGTTCCAACTCGCCAAGGCCGAGGAGCGACTGCACCTGGTGCGCGGCCTCATGATCGCGATCGTCGATATTGACGACGTCATCGCCATCATCCGCTCGTCCGCCGATGCCGCCGAGGCGAGGGAGCGCCTCATGGGCGCCTTCGATTTGGATGAGACGCAGGCGAACTACATCCTCGACATGCAGCTACGTCGCCTTACCCGCTACTCCACTATCGAACTGGAAAAGGAATCCGCTGAGCTGCAGGACCGTATCGCGCGGCTACGCGAGATCATCGAGAACGACGCTGTGCTGCGCCGTCTCGTGGGAACCGAGCTGGCGGAGGTCGCCAAGCGGTTCGGCACCCCGCGGCGCACCGTCCTACTCGCCTCGAACGGGGTGCAGACCAAGCGTGCCACGCCCCTCGAGGTCCCCGACGACCCGTGTTGGGTGCTGCTTAGCGGATCCGGCCTCGTCGCCCGCACCGATTCCCGCGCCGCCATCTCCACAGAGGGCCGCAGCGCCCACGATGTCGTGGTAGCGCGAACGCCAACCACCGCTCAGGGCGAGTTCGGTGTGGTGACCAATCGCGGACGCCTCATCCGGTGCAACGCCATCGAGTTGCCCACGGTGCCCCTCACCGCGCAGGCGCCGAGCCTGCAAGGGGGATCTCTCGCGCACGAGTTGTGGCCATTGGAGCCGGGAGAACGTCCGCTGGGGCTGACCACTCTGGGCTCGGATTCGTTGGGGCTGGCGCTGGGAACCAAACGCGGTATCGTCAAGCGGGTCAATCCGGAGAGCCTTTCCAAGGACTCGTGGGACGTCATCCGCCTCGACGACGGCGACGAGGTGGTGGGCGCGGCGGAGTTGGTCTCCGCGGAGGCCAACCTCGCCTTCATCACATCGGATGCCCAACTGCTGCATTTTCCCGCCTCGGCGGTACGCCCGCAGGGCCGTTCCGGCGGGGGCGTCGCCGGTATCAAGCTAGCGGCGAAGCAGTCGGTCATCTGGTTTGGCGTGGTTGACCCGGCCACCGCGGACGTGGTCACCGTGTCGGGCTCGTCGGAGTCGCTGCCCGGCACTGAGGCGGGCATGGCCAAGGTCACTCCGCTGGCGGAGTACCCGACGAAGGGCCGCGCCACTGGTGGAGTACGGGCGCACAGGTTCCTCAAGGGCGAAGACACCCTGCTAATCGCGGCCGTCGGGCCTCGTCCTGTCGTGGCGGCAGCGGCCAGCGGCTCGCCGGTAGCGCTTCCCACGGCGCCCGGACGCCGCGACGGGTCCGGCTCTGCCCTGCCCCAGCCCGTGACCATGCTCGCGGGGCGTCCCGCCCCGACCGAGGACAGTGACCAGACGTGAGGGACGCGAATGAGCTTTGACGACCTGCTGGCGGCCAACCAAGAATATGCGGCCCAGTTTCCCAAAGACAGCTTCGACGGTATCGCTCACAAGGGCGTGCTCATGGTCACCTGTATGGACTCGCGGATCGATCCGCTCCAGATGGTTGGCCTGTCACGCGGCGACGCCAAGATTCTGCGCTCTCCCGGGGGAAGGATCTCCACCTCGATGCTGACGGGCTGTGTGCTGGGCGTCCAACTGCTCCACGTCGACCGGATCATGATCGTTCCCCACACCAAGTGCGCCATGGCCACCGGTACCGACGACGATCTACGGGCCAAGATCGCCGCGCGTACCGGATCCGACTCGAGTTGGGTATCCTTCGGTGCCCACCCCGATCAGTTGGGCCGGCTCCGCGGCGATGTCGACATGGTGTCGAATCACCCGCTGATCAAGGGCAAGGCCGAGGTGGGCGGCTTCATGTACGACGTCGACTCTGGCCTCTTGGAACAGCTCCTGTAACGATCACAACAGCGCGGCGTGCGCGCCACGGATGTGCTGTTCCACTCGTTCTGCGGCCAGGCTTGCATCGCGGGCCAAGATGGCCTCGACGATGCCCGCGTGCTGGCGGACGAGTTCGGTTCGTAGCCCCTCCCAATCCTCAAGGAGTTCCTCCGCGTCGAGGATCTGACGGGCCACCGATTCGCGGATGGCCACGGTGATGTCGCGATTGAGGCGGTTGGCGCCAACTCCGGCGATGGCCACATGGAAAGCCGTGTCGAGCTGGTTGAAGCTGGCGGCGTCGGTGACGTCGGCCATCTCGTCGGCGATGTCCGCGATCGCCCGCAACGCCTCGGGGCTGCCGTGCTCCACCGCAGAGATGGCGGCGACCCGTTCTAGGACGACGCGGGTCTCGGTCACCTCCTCGAAGGAGATGGCGTCCAAGGCGATGTGGAGCCGCAACATGCGCCCGAGCGCCTGGCCTTGCCCCGTGGCCACTCTGGTTCCACCGCCCGGTCCAGTATGTGAGGTGACGACGCCCTGTGCTTGGAGGGCCTTGAGGGCCTCACGCACCGCGCTTCGGCTGATATGTAATTGACCGGCAAGTTCTCGTTCATTCGGAAGTCTCTCACCCGGCCGCACCCTACCTTCGAGAATTTCGCAAGTAATATGTTCCATAACTGCCTCGAAACCCCCAACCGACGTCATCATGTGTCCATTGTGACCTATTCGTCTTGACATGTCGCCAGGCTCGACCGTATGGTCAGACCAACCAAACTGGTCCTACCAGACCGACAATGGAGTCCCGATGCTTTTAGAAGCTTTTACGCCTTCGACCAATCCGATGAATGCCCAATGGCTCTCGGCCCTCCTAGGCGCACTACCCATTATCGCGATGCTGCTCACCTTGGGAGTGCTGCGTTGGAAAGCCCACCACGCGGGCGCGGTCTCATGGCTCATCGCGTTCGTGGTCGCCGTCACCGCGTACCAGATGCCCTTCACCATGGCGCTCTCGACGAGCCTTCACGGGTTCGTCTACGGCATCTTCCCGATCGTGTGGATCCTGCTCACCGCTATCTGGATGTATGAGGTCACCGTCGCCTCGGGCCGCTTCGACGACCTGCGCCGCACCTTCTTTATGATCAGCCGCGACCCGCGTGTCCTAGCGCTGCTCATCTCCTTCTGCTTCGGCGGCCTGCTCGAAGCGCTGGCCGGGTTCGGGGCGCCCGTCGCCATCACCGCGGCCATGCTCGTGGCCGTCGGCTTCTCGCCCCTGCGCTCGGCGCTCATCGCGCTGCTGGCCAACACTGTCCCGGTGGCCTTTGGCGCGGTCGGCCTGCCAGTGCTGATGGCTGCCAAGACCGGCGGGTTCGACGACGTCCTAGCAATCTCGCCCATCACCGGCCGGATGACCGCCATGCTCTGCCTCGTCGTGCCCTTCCTTCTGCTGGCCGTCATGGACGGGATCAAGGGGCTCAAGGAGGTTTGGCCGTTCGGGCTCGTCGTCGGGATCAGCTTCGGCGTGACCAAGTGGATCGTCTCCGGCACACCGCTGTACAACCTGACCGAGGTGTTCGCCGCTGTGGTGAGCGTTGGCGTGTCCATCGCGTTCCTCAGGTTCTGGCGCCCCAAGGGCGGCGAAGAGGCCACCGGCCGCATCGGTTTGCCGCTCGACCCCCAGGTGGAGAAAGACCTGAAGGACCCCGAGGCCCCCACGACCGAGGGACTCACCGGCAACCGGATCTTCATGGCGCTGCTGCCCTACCTGCTCGTCATCGTCGTGTTCGGCATCGCCGCACTCCCACCCATCAAGTCCGCTCTCGCCCTCACGGACATCAAGTTCGCTTGGCCTGGCCTCTCCGAGATGCTCAACACGGCAGGCGCGGCCGCATCCCACCAGACCTACACCTTCGCTTGGGCTTCTACGCCCGGCATCCTCTTGGCCTTGGTGGCCATCCTCACCGGCCTGATCTACCAGATGAGCCTGAAGCAGATCTTCGATGTGCTCGTCGCCAACGCCAAGAAGCTGCGCTTCGCCATGCTGACCATCGGCTCCGTGGTGGCCTTGGCCTACGTCATGGGCGACTCCGGCCAGACCCTGGCACTCGGGCTCTTCTTCGCCGGAGCTGGCGCGCTGTACCCGTACCTCGCCCCCATTCTCGGATGGATCGGCACCTACGTGACCGGTTCCGACACGTCGGCCAACATCTTGTTCTCCGGCCTCCAGTCGGGCGTTGGCGCTGAAATCGGGCCCAACTCGCTCCTAGGCACCGAGGACATGCGTGCCCTCCTGGTCGGCTCCAACGCCGCCGGCGGCGTGGTAGGCAAGATGATCTCGCCCCAGTCGCTGACCATCGCCGCCACCGCCATCGGCATCGCAGGCACCGAGTCCGTCATCCTGCGGCGCATCATCAAGTGGAGCTTCATCCTGCTCGCGCTGCTCTGCCTCATCTCGGGCCTCATGTCCACCCCGGTCCTCAACTGGCTGCTCCCCTGAAAGAAGGTTCTGCCATGACTCAGCCTCGCGTCGCACTGTTCGCGACCTGTATCGCCGACACCATGAAACCATCGATTCCGATCGCCACAGTCAAGCTACTGGAGCGGCTCGGATGCACGGTCGACTACCCGAAGAAGCAGACCTGCTGCGGCCAGATCATGACCAACACGGGCTACTTCAAGGAGGCCCTGCCCACGGTACGCAACTACGTCGACACCTTCTCGGGCTACGACTACATTGTCGCTCCCTCCGGCTCCTGCGTGGGTTCGGTGCGTGAACAGCACGTCATGCTGTCCGAGTGGGCCAAGGACTCCAAGCTCGGGGCCGCGGCCGCCGACACCGCGGCAAAGACGTACGAGATCACCGAGTTCCTCATCGACGTGCTCGGCGTCACCGACGTGGGTGCCTACTTCCCCCACCGGGTGACGTTCCATCCGACGTGCCACTCCACCCGCATCGCCAAGGTGGGCGATCGGCCAATGCGCTTGTTGAGCGCCGTGCGCGGCATTGAGATCGTCGATCTTCCCAAGGCCGAGCAGTGCTGCGGATTCGGCGGCACGTTCTCCCTGAAGAACCCGGACGTCAGCACCGCGATGGCCTCCGACAAGGCACGCTACGCGCGCTCCACCAACGCCGAGTATCTCGTCGCCGGAGACCACGCCTGCCTCATGAACATCGGCGGCGTGCTGCACCGTGAGCGCGCTGGAACGAAGACGATCCACTTGGTCGAGATCTTGGCCCAAACCGAGGAGGAAGCAGCATGAGCGTCACCGCACGCCGCACCCCCCAGCCTGGAAGCTGGCTTGGCATTCCGCCGTTCCCGAAGGCGGCTCCCATCCAGCTCGCCAACGCCGAACAGCGCAAGAATCTGGCCCACGCCACCGGCACCATCCGCAACAAGCGCATCGTGCGTGCCTCGGAGGTGCCGGATTGGGAGGACCTGCGCACCGCAGCCGAGCAGATCAAGGATCGCGTCGGACGGCACCTCGACCATTACCTGGTTCAGGCCGAGAAGGCCATGACCGCCGCCGGAATCAAGGTCCACTGGGCCCGTGACGGTGAGGAGGCCAACCGGATCGTCGCCGACATTGCCAAGGCTAAGGGCGTCGATGAGGTGGTCAAGATCAAGTCGATGGTCACCCAGGAGACCGACCTCAACGAATACCTCGAGGAGCAGGGCATCGCGGCGTGGGAGACCGACTTGGCCGAACTCATCGTCCAACTCGGCCACGACCTGCCCAGCCACATCCTGGTTCCCGCGATCCACCGCAACCGCTCGGAGGTGCGCGAGATCTTCCGCGAGGAGATGGGCCGCTACGGCACACCTGCTCCCGACGGCATCTCGGACAACCCTCCGGAGCTGGCCGAGGCCGCCCGCGTTCACCTTCGCGAGAAGTTCCTCCGGGCCAAGATGGCCGTCTCCGGCGGAAACTTCATCGTGGCCGAGACGGGCACCCTCGTCATCGTGGAGTCGGAGGGCAACGGACGCATGTGCCTCACCCTCCCGGAGACGCTGGTCTCCGTTGTGGGTATCGAGAAGCTCCTGCCCACCATCGAGGACCTCGAGGTGTTCCTCAAGCTCCTGCCCCGCTCCTCCACCGGCGAGCGGATGAACCCCTACACCTCGATGTGGACGGGCGTCACCCCCGGCGACGGGCCGCAGGATCTCCATGTGGTGCTGCTCGACAACGGCCGCACCAACGCCTTGGCGGATCCGGTGGGGCGGGCGGCTTTGCGCTGCATCCGCTGCTCGGCCTGCCTCAACATCTGTCCCGTCTACGAGCGGGTGGGTGGCCACGCCTACGGCTCGCCGTACCCCGGGCCCATCGGCGCCATCCTCGGGCCTCAGTTGCGCGGCCTAGAGGGCAAGCGCGAGAAGGCGTTGCCATTCGCGTCCAGCCTGTGTGGCGCGTGCAATGAGGTATGCCCGGTCAAGATTCCATTCACCGACATCCTCGTGCACCTGCGGCACAAGGTGGTGGAGAAGAAGACCTCGAAGCATCCCACCGGCGAGCAGGCCCTCATGAAGGGCGCCGCGTGGGTGATGGCCAAGGGGTCCCACCTTAAGACGGTCCAGGTGGGCAGCCGGACCGCCGGCCGGCTCTGGAAGAAGAAGTGGATGGGACCCATGCCCGTTCCGTTGGCCTCTCGATGGTTGCGCGCGCGTGACGTCGAGCCGCCACCCACCGAGACCTTCCGGGGATGGTGGGCCAAGAACCGCGAGGAGAAGAAGTGAACGCGCGAGACGAGATTCTGCGTCGCATCCGTGAGGCGACGCGAGACGTGGCCGACAAGGAACCCGAACGCGACGTGCAGGTGACCTGGACGTACGGTAGGCCACTGCCCACCCCCGACATCGTCGCTGACCTCACCGAGAAGATCGAGGACTACAAGGCCTCCGTGACCCGGGTCCCCGAGGCAGAGGTGGGCCAGGCCGTGGTCGAGGCGCTGAAGAACCTCGGCGGTGCCAGCGCCGTTGCCCCCGATGGCTTGCCGACGGAATGGGTGGAGGCCTTGAAGGGCGCCGGTATCGAGGTGCTTAGCGACGAGCCACAGCTCAGCCACCAACAGTTGAACAATGTCGATGGTGTGGTCACCACCTGCGCAGTGGCCATGGCCGATTCCGGCACCATCGCCCTCGACCACACTGAGGGCCAGGGCCGTCGGGCTTTGACGCTGCTGCCTGACCGTCACGTGTGCGTGGTGCGGGTGGACCAGATCGTCAGCGATGTGCCCGAGGGCATCGCCAGGCTCGCTCCTGCGCTCCGGGAGCGGCGTCCAGTGACCTGGCTCAGCGGCGGCTCCGCCACGAGTGATATCGAACTCAGCCGAGTCGAGGGAGTCCACGGGCCCCGCCACCTAGCCGTCATCATCGCCGGCTAGGCGTCAGCGGTAAATCGCCCCGCGCTGGAAGGGTTTCGATCCCTTACCTTCCGCGCGGGGCGTTCCCCTGCTCCGTGAAGCATTCTAATCCGCGCAGGTCTTTCCCTCTAAGTTCTTTGAGACCACCTCGACGCAGTACCTCTGTCCCCCGTCCAGGCCCTGTCTCTCCTTCTCTTTCGCGTCGACCATCGTGGTCCATGCCCTCAAGTCTCTGGCCACGGCTGTTTTTCCCACGGCTTTCTCTTCCGTGTCGACTCGCTTCCCGGATTCATCGATCGGGTATATCTCAACCCGTATATCCTTTAGCCAACTCCCCTGATTCACCCTGACCAATCCCCAGTTGGAGTCGCACTTTGGGGAATAGATCAAGTCGACCTGTCCCACAATACTCGAGTTGCTGTAAAGATGATCTTTGGCGGCGACCACGCGCTTCTCATCGCTCTCGCAATTCTTCTTATTTGGGTCTTGTCCCTGGCAGCTCTCCCCTTGACAGAATGGCTTTCTTGACTCTCCGTCCAGGAAGCTGGTAAGCGTAGTAAACGCCACTGTTGCACCTAGCGCGACCAGCATGACGACGTTATTCAGTAGCCGGGCAAAGCCAGTCTCCATCGATTCCCTCCTCGGCCCTCGAATATTTCCACGACTCTTGAGTCCAATACCTTTATTCCCTTCGGCGAACCAAAATCTTCCACAGGCCACTCCAGAACTTTCTCTTTGGGTTTTCCCCGCCATTCCGCATTTCCAACGCTTGAGTATGATCGGGGCACGGCTTACCGCATGGATTCTCTCGGAGCACCTTCACAACTTTCTTGACTTCCTCGCTCGTCGGGACGGAAATTTTGCCGCGAGAGTGGAAGTCGATGGACGCGGAGGCAGTAATGAGTATGGAAGAGACGAGGGTGAAAGGCCATAACAAATCGGCCATG
>JBHADA010000153.1:0-7337 GCA_041854805.1 Arachnia sp. | reverse complement strand
GGTGATCTTGCTGGTGATCCCGGTGGTGACCGCGGTAGGTTTCATGGTCCTGCTGGGGATTGGCCTGTTAAGGGTCTCCGTCTCGGTGGCGGTGGTGACCCTGCTCGGCGGCGGGCTCGCACTCCTGGCGCTGTGGGCCAGCGCCCAGTTGGAGGTGAAAGCCCAACTCGCCTACACCAGGGCCACCGAGGAACTCGACGACCGGCTGTTCGAGTTCGCCTGGGCACAGCCCTCGCTGCGCACCGCCCGCAACCTCACGGTTGGGCGCAGGTTCGTGGAGGAAGCCATCGACCGGACCAGGCGTCGGGTGCTGGGCCTGCTCGGGTGGCAGATCCCAAGCGAGTTCCTGTTCTCCCTGGTTACGCAGGTGGTGCTGCTTGGTTTCGGTTTCACGGTGTGGCTGGCCTACTCCGGCGGGGTGGTGGGCGCCGTCGACGCCGCCGTGTTGGTGATCGTGCTGCTGCGGGTATTGGAGCAGGTCAGAATCGTTTCTGGCACGGTGTCGGGGATGGTCACGCTCAGCCAGAGCCTGGGCGAGGTGCGTCGGATCTTCGAGACCAAACCATGGCCCAGGCTGGTCCCGCTGCCCGGCCCGCCCCACGTCGAGGCCCGCGGTCTTGAACTGACCTACCCCAACGGCGCGGTGGGTTTGGCCAAGGTGAGCCTGGAACTCAAACCCGGGACGGTGACCGTGGTCTTGGGCGCCTCGGGGTCCGGCAAGTCGACGCTGCTGCGGGTCTTGGCCGGATTGCGCGACGTCGACGCCGGCACCATCGCCTTGGAAGGGGAGGTGCCCGATGAGCCCTTGAATCTGCTGCGCAGCAACGCGGCCGTCGTCTTCCAAGACCCGGTGCTCAGCGATGCGACGTTGCGGGAGAACCTGCTGGCCATTGCTCCCGATCTTGCTGAGCCAGAGCTCGCCGAGATCGCGGAGGCCGCGATGCTGACCCCGATCCTGCAGGGTTCCCCCAAAGGCTGGGATACCCCGGCGGGGGAACTAGGTGCTGGCCTTTCAGGTGGTGAGCGGCAGCGCGTAGGCTTCGCCCGAGCGTTGGCCAAGCGGGCGCGGCTGCTCCTGATCGACGAGGCGACCTCGGCGTTGGACAGCCGCAATGAGCGCGCCATCGTCGAAAGCATCGGGCGGATCCGTGAGCGCTACACCACCGTCGTAGTGACCCATCGCCCGATGATGCTTGAGGTGGCCGATGTCGTCGTGGTGATGCGTGACGGGCGGATCGTTGAGCAGGGCCCTCCCGAGGAGTTGGAGGCGGCCGGCGGGGAGTTCGCACGGTTGCGTCGGCAGTGGCGGGAGGCCGCGCGGTGGAAGGTGAATGTCGCACCCCGCGAGGCGGCCATCGAAGGCTGAAGAATGGTCAGTGGACCTGTCGTGACATGTCGAGTCGGCCGACATATCCGCGAAATATGTCGAAATTGTCGCCCGTTTTCGACACGTTAGCGGAGTCGAGGGTAGGCTCGCGGCATGTGGCACTACCCCGACCGGCCATACCAGGAGCTGCCCGCGCTGCCAGCGGCGGGCGAGGCGGAGACTCCGGCCGTCCTGCGCGCCACGATCAGCGCGAGCCGCGCCCTGGCCCGCCTCGACGAGGCATGCAAGCGCCTTCCCGATCCCACCATGCTGATCAACCTGATCCCGCTGATGGAGGCGCAAGCCTCCAGCGAGATCGAGAACATCGTCACCACCAACGACGAACTGTTCAAGGCGGCCAACGGCACTTTGGTGAGCTTGACTCCGCAGGTGAAGGAGGCCCTGCGCTACCGAGAGGCGCTGCGCTGCGGATTCGAGTCGCTAAAGTCGCGTCCGCTCACCACTCAGACCGCGATTGAGGTCTGCTCCCATCTTCAGGGTCGACGCGCGATCGTGCGAAACCAGCCGGGGACCTTCATCGGCAATCCTGCCACGAAATGCCGAATCTACACCCCGCCCGAAGGCGAGAAGGTCATCTTGGACCACCTCTCGTCGTGGGAGCGATTCATCCACGGCGATCATGGCATCGACCCGCTCGTCGTCATGGCAATGGCGCACTATCAGTTCGAGGCGATCCACCCGTTCTTCGACGGCAACGGCCGCACCGGCCGCATCCTGAATCTGCTGCTCCTGATCGAAACCGGACTGCTTCAGCTGCCCGTGCTGTATCTGTCTGGCCACATCATGCGCCACAAGCGCACCTACTACGAGCGGCTCAACGCAGTTACCCGCAGCGACGAATGGGAGCCTTGGATCCTGTTCCTGCTCTCCGGCGTTGAGGCCACTGCCTACTGGACCCTGGGCCTGATCGAGGCCACCGACGAGTTGCGCGCCAGCATGGAGCAGGCGATCCGCGCCCACGGGGCCAACCTCCCCGCCGCCTCGCTGACCCGTCTGCTCTTCAGCCAGCCCTATCTGCGCATCGAGAACGTCGTCGACGCCGGCCTGGCGCACCGCCAGACGGCGGCCAAGTGGCTCACCGCCCTGGCCGATGCCGAGCTGATCACCAAGGAGAAGATCGGGCGCAATGTCGTCTTCATCAACACCCAACTCCTCGACACTCTCTTCCACACTCCACTGCCCGAGTAACTCCAGGCCGGGGTGCACCCTGCGCTGAGCCGCGACGGCCGTGGGCATGAAGCCCCCGTCCGCCTTTGACGGGATATTTCGGCTCCGACCAAAAGGGGGTCGATCACGCGTCGAGCTGCACCGGACCCCCCTGCCTCGGGGCGTCATGAGTTGTGCGACGGCGACTGACGCACCTGCCGACTGCACCTGGTTCTATAGCCAGAGCGAACTACAATCAGGGGATCTACTGGCCGCGGGAACGAACCCAGTCAAAGATCTCCTGCGCCGACGGGCAGGCGGTGTCGCGGCAGTGGAGGTAGAAGGTGACGTGCGCCGCATCGTCGCTGAGGGCGACGGCCGTTCGCCCGGCGGTTGGTGGGGCGATCGAGGGGGCATCGGTGATGAAGTGGGGCAGGTCCGTGGTCGCCACCAACTGCTCGAACAGTGCCCGGTCCTCCTGCACGACGAACTCGCTGGCCGGGAGCAGATCCGTCACCACCTGGCGCCAGAAGCCGATGTCGGCGAGGAGCAGGAAGGTCTCGCCGTCGAGTTGGGCGGCATCGACGGCGTCGAGATCGGCGAGCGCGTGGCTCTTGGGCAAGACGACCGCGAGATTCTCCGTCATGAGTGGAACTGAGCGCACCCGCGCGTGCTGGTGTGGCCGCAGCGAGATCCCCAGATCCAAGGTGCCGTCCAGAACCCCGGCGGTAACTTCCTCCTCGGCGATCATTGCGGAGGTCATGAGCCGACCCGGGAACCGCTCGATCGTGAGCGCGGTGAGCCGCCACAACGGGGCCGGGGCGACGGTGCCCAACCGTAGGGCGCGTGAGCGGCGGGCGGCGTCGTCGACGGCCAGACGCAGCGCCCGTCCCTCGCGCAGGATGGCGCGCGCGTGTTCCAGGGCGACGGCGCCGACGGCCCCCAGGGTTAGGCGGCGGCCCATCCGCTCGAACAGTGGATGCCCCAGTTCCCGCTCCAGCCGCGCCAGGGAACGCGACAGCGCCGGCTGGGAGACGTGTACCTCGTCCGCGGCGGCGCTGACCGTGCCCAGCCGCGCGATGGCCTCGAAGTAGCGTAGTTGCTCCAAGTCCACGGCTCGTCCCTCCATCCAATAGCGCTTGCTTATGCACGCTGTGCATCATCTTCGTCGATTCTGGCATTTCCCTAGGCGGCTTACCAGCGGCAAAGTGGATAAGCATCGGGGCACGGCCAACCGGGCGCGTGCCCGCTCAAGGAGCGAGAGCATGACGATTCCTTCCTTCCTGCTGAACAACGGCCGCACCATCCCCGCAATCGGCTACGGCGTCTTCCAGATGACCTCCGACGAGGTGCGTCACCACCTGCGCCAGGCCCTCGAACTCGGCTACCGCCACATCGACACCGCCAACGCGTACTTCAACGAGGTCGCCGTCGGCGAGGTCGTGCGGCAAGCCATCGCGGACGGCATGGCCCGGCGCGACGAATTGTTCATCACCACCAAGCTGTTCCCGCAGTCCTACCCTTACGAGAAGTGCGGCCCAGACATTGACGCCACCTTGGCGCGCCTCGGCCTAGAACAGATCGATCTGCTGCTGTTCCACCAGCCCTACGGCGAATACGTTGCCGGGTGGCGGGCCATGGAAGAGGCCGTCGAAGCCGGCAAGGTGGCCTCCATCGGCCTATCCAACTTCCCCGAGGCCAAGGTCCGAGAGATCCTCGATGTCGCCAAAATCGTGCCCGCCGTCAACCAGGTTGAGATCAACCCGCGGCACCATCAGCACGCGCTCAAGGCCGCCCTGGCCTCAACGGGCATCGTCTACGAGGGCTGGTTCCCGCTCGGCCACGGCGACCCGACCCTCCTGACCGAGCCCGCGATCGTCGCGGCCGCCGAGCGCACCGGCGCCACGCCCGCGCAGGTGGTGCTGGCTTGGCACCTCGCGGAGGGCAACGTCGTCTTCCCCAAGACCCTCAACCCTGCCCACATGGCCGAAAACCTCGCCGCCGCCGACGTCGAACTCACCGAGGCGGAGATCGACGCGATCAACGCCATCGAACAGCGGCCCTACTACGTCGTCCCCGACGAGGCTCCGGCCTGGATGTGGGGACCCAACGACTACTCCCAGCAAGCCTGATCCACCCGAATAGGAATACACATGACCGGTAACGTCCCCGTCAAGACCCTCAACAACGGCGTCCACATGCCGATGCTCGGCTACGGCGTCTTCCAGACCCCACCCGACGAAACCGAGCGCTGCGTGCTTGAGGCCCTTGAGGTGGGCTACCGCCTCATCGACACGGCCCAGGCTTACGAGAACGAGGAGGGCGTGGGTGCCGCCGTCGAAAAGAGCGACGTGCCCCGCGAGGAGGTCTTCATCACCACGAAGATCTGGCCCGCCAACATGACCTACGAGCGAGCCGCCGCATCCATCGACGAGTCCCTGCGCAAGCTGCGCACCGACTACATCGATCTGATGCTGCTGCATCAAGCGATCGGCGACTATCCGGGCGCCTACCGTGCCCTCGAAGAGGCCTACCGGGCAGGCAAATTACGCGCCATTGGGGTATCGAACTTCTACCCCGAGCGGCTCGTCGACGTCGCCCTGCTGGCTGAGGTAGTGCCCGCCGTCAACCAGGTGGAGACCCACCCGTTCCGCCAGGACGAGGCGGCGCACGAGGTAATGGCCGGCTTCGGCATCGCCCACCAGGCGTGGGCGCCGTTCGCGGAGGGCCAAAACAACATCTTCACCAATCCCGTTCTGACCGGCATCGGCGAAAAGTACGGCAAGAAAGCCGGGCAGGTGGTGCTGCGCGCCCTGATCCAAAAGGACGTCGCGGTCATCCCCAAGTCGGTGCGGCGCGAGCGGATGGCCGAGAACTTCGACATCTTCGACTTCGAACTCGACGACGAGGACATGGCGGCATTCCGTGCCCTCGACGACGGCACCTTCCCCCGCATCTTCGACCACCGCGACCCGGCGATGATCACTTGGCTGATCAACGAGCGCATCAAGAAGGTCGACCTGGGCGGCGGAACCCTGTACTGAGGCCTAGCCCCTCAAACACGACAGTGCCGCCCACTAGGAGGGCCTTTGATGCCGCGGTGGTCGCCGGGCTGGCGGCTACCGCGGGCTGCGCGTCGCCGAGTGGCGGCCCGACACCGTCAGGTGGTGCTTTGCTTGGGAATACCGTGACCGGCGACACGCTCATCGCCGACGTAGTCGCCCACCCGCTTCTGGGCGACTACGGGCGTTTCCTTTTCCCCATCACTTTCCGCACGCCGGGTCCGGGCGACACGCTGGCCGACGCCGCGGACCTGCTCGCCTGGTACTCCCACGTCGACCCGGCGACCACCGTCGATGTGGTCAACGACGTGTTGCGCCGCCGCGCGGCCGACCAAACGGTGTTCCACGACATCTACACCGAAGCGGAGCAGGAGGCGGATGCCTCGCTGCGCGACACCGGATTGTTCGTGTTCCCGGCGGCCCCCGAGTCGACTCGAGCGCGCCCCCGCGTGGCCATCTGTTGTGCGGGCGGCGGGTTCGCCTATGTGGGCTCCATTCACGACTCGATGCCGCACGCGCTTTGGCTCTCCCGTCACGGCTACACCGCGTTCACGCTGCAGTACCGGCCCGACGTTGAGCTCGGCGCGCGAGACTTAGCGCGGGCCATCTCCTTCGTCCACGCCAACGCCGACGAGCTTGGAGTGGACCCGGCGGGCTACTTGCTGTGGGGAGGCTCCGCAGGGGCGCGCCTGGCCGCGACGCTGGGTAGCCACGGCCCGGCCCGCTTCGGCGGCGACGACCTGCCTCGGGCGGGGGCCGTGGTGATGCAATACACCGGCCACAGTGAGGTCACCGGCGCCGAACCGCCGACGTTCGCCTGCGTCGGGACCGCGGACTCGATCGCCTCCTGGCGCACCATGCAGGCCCGGGTGGACGCGATCGCCGCCAACGGCACGCCCACCCAGTTCCACGCCTTTGAAGGGCTCCCGCATGGCTTCGGCCTGGGGATCGGCACCGTGGCGGAGGGCTGGATCGAGGACGCCGCCGCCTTCTGGCAGGCCCAGCTCGACTGACCCATCGCCTGACCAGCTGATGGCGCCACATGGCGGACTGGATCGACGCCAAATGCCGGGTTAGAATGACGCTAAATGGCGGATTGGCTGTGCTGATAGCCCTTTGACAAGGAGAAATGTGTGAGTGCCAAGTATCGCCCGCGTGTGGTCGACGCACTCGTCAAGGACGTGCTCGGATACTCCGGTGGGGTTCTCCTTGAGGGGGTTCGCGCCTGCGGAAAGACCATGACGGGTCGGCAGCACGCCGCCTCTGAGGTGGCTCTCGATGCGGGTACCCCGCAGATCCAGGCGGCGCTGGAGCTCGACCCGGCGTTGCTGCTGTCGGGTGAGACGCCGCGGCTCGTCGATGAATGGCAGATCTCGCCGGCGCTGTGGAACGTGGTGAGGCGCGAGATTGACGACCGGCGACTGCCCGGCCAGTTCATCCTCACGGGCTCGTCGGTGCCAGCCGAGGATGCTGCCCGCCACTCGGGAGCGCACCGGATCTCCCGGGTTCGGATGCGGCCGATGACGCTGTTTGAGCGGGGCCTGGGGGGTGGGAGCGTGTCGTTTTCCGGCTTGTTTGACGGTGCCCTCCCTGAGCCGGCGCTCGACTCTGGGGTCACGGTGCGGGGGGTGCTTGACCAACTGGTTCATGGCGGCTGGCCCGGCGATCTGGAGCTGTCCACCTCGCAGGCCCAGCGTCACTTGCGCGATTATGTCGACGACGTCGTAGCTATCGACGTGGCC
>JBHADA010000152.1:0-3097 GCA_041854805.1 Arachnia sp. | reverse complement strand
CTCGATGCGGGTACCCCGCAGATCCAGGCGGCGCTGGAGCTCGACCCGGCGTTGCTGCTGTCGGGCCAGACGCCGCGGCTCGTCGACGAATAGCAGATCTCGCCAGCGCTGTGGAACGTGGTGAGGCGCGAGAATGACGACCGGCGGCTGCCCGGCCAGTTCATCCTCACAGGCTCGTCGGTGCCAGCCGAGGATGCTGCCCGCCACTCGGGAGCGCACCGGATCGGATTCGGATGCGGCCGATGACGCTGTTTGAGCGGGGCCTGGGGAGTGGGAGCGTGTCGTTTTCCGGCTTGTTTGACGGTGCCCTCCCTGAGCCGGCCCTCGACTCTGGGGTCACGGTGTGGGGGGTGCTTGACCAACTGGTTCATGGCGGCTGGCCCGGCGATCTGGAGCTGTCCACCTCGCAGGCCCAGCGTCACTTGCGCGATTATGTCGACGACGTCGTAGCTATCGACGTGGCCAGGCTCGACGGTGAGCCCCGCCGCGACCCGATCCGCATGCACGCGGTGGTTCGTTCTCTGGCCCGACACATCGCGACCGAAGCCTCGCATGCCACCATCGCCCGCGATGTCGCCTTGGCGTCAGTCTCGTCGGAGACCGTGGTGGCGTACGTCGCCGCGTTGAAGCGGCTGTTCATTGTGGAGCAGCAGCCCGCCTGGGCCCCGCACATTCGCTCGCGCTACGCGGTGCGCTCGTCGCCGAAGCTACACTTCGTCGACCCCGCCCTTGCCGCGGCGGTGACGGCGACCTCGGCAGAGCGTCTTTTGCAGGACCTGGAGACCGCGGGGCTGTGGTTCGAGTCGATGGCGGTGCAGCACCTGCAGGTGTTCGCTGAACTGCGGGGCGGCCAGGTCTACCACTATCGGGACAAGGGTGGACGCGAGGCCGACGCGGTCGTCGAGTTGGACGACGGCCGCTGGGCCGCATTCGAGGTCAAGCTCGGCCAGCGGCAGATTCCGGCGGCCCAGGCGACGCTTAACGCCTTCGTCGCTGACATTGACACCCGTCGCACACCGCCTCCGGTGTTTCGTGCGGTGCTCACGGCGGATGGACCCACGATGAAGCTGCCTGATGGGACACTCACGTTCCCGCTGAACGCGTTGTCGCCCTGACTACTGCGAGCCTCGATTCCGGTGTGGCGGGTGCGAGCAGAGAAGCGGGCGCGCGTGCGGGCCAGAGCGCTTTTGCCCACCTGCGGGGCTTCTTGGGTCCCTGTGGTGGGGAAGTGTTGGACCAAGTCGTGGTCGAGTGGCGTTAGATCCGCACCCGGTAGTTCTCGGGTCTGTGACGGTGTCATATAGACGGCTCGGCGCGGTTCCGGGGTGGGTCGACATGCTCGTCTGGCTCGGTGGGCAACTTGGTGAGGGCGCTCTTCAGCGCCGCAAGGCCCAAAACATCCCTTGCGCATTGGAAATCGGTGGCGTATAGGGGTGCGTCGCGCGTTACCAGCGCGGTCAACGTGTCCCGGATCAAAGGAATGAGGCTCGGGGTATTGCTGGTTAGCAGCGGCACGAGCTCTAGGGTCGCAGCCCGGGTGTGGTCCCAAACCAGCCCGCGTTCCAGCACCTCGCTGGCCTGGGTGGGCGTAACCTCCCACCGGCCTGTCAACTCGACCAGCCCCCGGATGGCACTCATCCGCTTTGGGCTCACCGTGGATCTGCCCACCGGTTCGGCGGCGATCTCGGCCAACAGAGCTCGGAGCTGGGCGAGTCGGGCCGGCCCGAGTAGCCCGGCACGGAGCCACTCGAGGCCCAGCTCGATCGGCTCGTTACCGGAGGTGGCGGCAACCTCCTCCAGCCACCAACCCCAAGCCTCGTCCACGCTGATGGCCCCTGCCCGCACCAGCCGGCGCAACGCCCTCGTCACAGAACCGGCCGGACGATCCTTCCCAGAGAGGGCCACGACGTCGCGACACCACTGAAGGAACTGGGGGTTTTGGTCGTCAGGGAACAGGAGCTGCAGTTCCTCCTTATCCAGACGGCCTTCCCAGGTGTGGTCGGGGGCGGCCACCGCGCGACGCCAATCGGCTAGGTCGCCACTGAGCCGCGCGATGTGGAACCACAGTTCCGGGTCCTGCGCGGTGTATGGGCGCAGCAGTTCGGCGTCCGAGGCATTGCCCCAAGCAACCATCACTCGTGCCACAGCAGCCGGATGGTTAGGAAGGGCGGTCAGCAGATCGTCACGGAGCCGCCACGAGACCTCGGCGGGCCAGCGAGCAACCCAACCCAACATGCCGGGGTAGTCGATCAGGCGGCCAACCGACGCCAGCGCCGGTCCGCTGGGCACCGCCGCGAGCTGCTCCCAGGTCTGCACCGGACCAGCATTCTGCAGCGCTGGGAGCTCCCCGGTTTGGTCTACGAACAGGGCGAAGTGCTCCTCCCAGCGGGGATCGCGGGCGAAGGCTAGGGTCGTCGCTGACACGCTGGCCTGGGGATTGGCGGTGGGGTCGTTTTGAAGGAGGAGGCGACCCAATCGGTCCACCTCGTCTAGCACTCGAGGGGTCAACGGCATCTGAGACAACAACGCCACCGCCTCGCCCGGCGGCACCAGGTGCAGGTTGTCCAATACCCACGTGACGGCTTGGTCTCGGCCCACCCGAGTGCACTGCATGATGTCCACCAGGGCCGCGAGATCGGCTGGTTTGAGTGGGGTGGCTGACAGCACCGTGATCGCCGCAGCCCGGTTGTATTCCGCCAGCCAGGACACGAGATCTTCGCCGTCGATGAGTTGCAACACTGCCTGTGCCTCATCCCGGTTGTTGCTGAGGACAGCCAGGTCCGCCGGATCGGCGCCGCCGCGCCAAACCCGGCCAAGCGCTGACGCGATCCGCAGCCGCGGCTCCTCAGCGTTGGCGACTCCCGCGTCGACGTCACTCGTGTGGGCGGCCAGCGCCGCGACAGCACAAAGCACGAGCTGTTCCGCAGAGCGCGTCGCGGCGACCCGTCGCAGCTCGGCCAGGCAGGCCGGCGAAACCTCGGGGGAGAGGCGGGCCAGCCAAGCCCAGCGCCAGGCATCGCGGTCGTCGTCGAGGAGTTTGGTGAGGTCGTCGACGACATCACGCATCGCTGCCCGGCAGGAACGAATCGCGGGTGCG
>JBHADA010000151.1:0-6150 GCA_041854805.1 Arachnia sp. | reverse complement strand
AGTACCGCCTGGGGAGCAGGCCCGGCCGGCTCCCGGCCACCTTCACCCTCCGCGCCCGGGCCGAGGACTAGCTGTCGTCGTCGCCATCCGGGGTTACGCCACTAGCCGCAGACCTATCAGGTCATCGACGGCGCCACCGGATTCTTCGGGGTGCAGCCGTCGCCCAACGCGGTGGCGGCCAACTGCGGAATCAGTTCGCGCACCTCGGCCAAGTGCATTCCAGTCGTGGCCGAAGTGCCCGCGGACCCGTTCTTTTGCTGATCTGGAAGATGGCGATTCTCACATGCCACCAGACCAGGCAATGACCAGCAGGATCGCGCCAAGGGAGACCACAATCGAACCGAAGAAGGCCGCCAAAGCGATCCCAACTGCCTTGAAGGTGTGGCGCTCCCGGGGGGTGATGGCACCCACAATTGGTTGGGTCGTCAAGAAACCAGGGTGATTCCTGATCCACGAGTGCCGATGGAAGACGGGGATCACTTGGCCGGGGGACAGTGACAAACGGAGTTGAGCTCCCCGGACGGGCAACAACATGCGCACCCCCACCTGTACCCACCCGACGGGCACGACGACCCGCACAGCACCACTGGATGGCAGCCGTACCGGGAAGCCGTTGACGTTCAAGATGGTGCCTCCGATGGACAGGCTGGGTACGGTCCGATCGGGGATCAAATCGAGGAATCCGTGAGGGACCGCGTCGGCACCGGGCAGCCAGATCATCGCGTTGATCCCGGGCGGAAGAGTTGGCTGGGTCAAGGTTGGTTTCTCCAATGCTTGCTGCGATCGACTTGGCGCCCGTGAGAACGTCGCGTTGCGACAGTAGCGACGCTGGGCTAAGGCATGATCCCATTGTCACGCATTGACCAACACCTGGCTCGATTCCTAACTGGAACGGGTCCCACCGTCTCGACGCGGCTGCGCCATCGCTTGCCTCATGGCCGCGGCTAGGAGACACGACACTAGATGACGTGCCGCAGCAGGCCGATAAGGTCCTCCACCGTGGGCGCCACCGGGTTCGCCGGGGTGCAGCCGTCCTCCAATGCGGTGGCCGCGAGCCGCGGGATCAACTCCCGCGCCTCCGAGACGGAAACCCCCGCCTCCGACAACCGGGCCGGCATGTCCAGCGAGGCCCGCAGCCGTTCCACCGCGCCGATGAACGACAGCACCCCTGCCTTCACGTTGCCGGAACTGGTCTTGCCCACCAGATGCGCCAGCCAGGCGTACTTCGTCGCCGCCTGATCTGACCGCTCCGCGTTGAATCGCATGACGTGCGGCAGCAGCATGGCGTTGAGCCGGCCGTGGGCGACGGGGAACTGGCCGCCCAGCGCGTGCGCCAGCGAATGGGTGATGCCCAGCCCGGCGTTATCGAACGCGATGGCCGCTAGGTTCGACGCGTTGTGCATCCGTTCCCGCGCCGCCAGATCAGAGCCCTCGTCGTAGCAGCGTTTCAGGTTGGCGCAGAGCAGATGCACCGACTTCTCCGCGCACGCATCCGAGAAATCACTCGCCCCCGTCGCCACGTAGGCCTCGACCGCGTGTGTGAGCACATCCATGCCGGAATCGGCCGTCACCTTCGGCGGTACTCCCGCCACCGCGTACGGGTCGAGCACGGCCAGCACGGGACGCATCTCCGGCGAAACCAGCGGAATCTTTGCGTGTGTGTTCTCGTCCGTGACCACCGAGAACGACGTCACCTCCGAGCCGGAGCCGCTCGTCGTCGGCACCGCCACGATACCCTTCGACGCCGCCATACCCGCCTCGAGTGCTGCCATGTGCATGGCCTTGGCCGCGTCGATCGGGGATCCGCCGCCCAGAGCCACCACCACATCCGGCTCGGTCGACAGGTAGCAGGCCAAGCCCTTGCCGATGGTGGCCACGGACGGGTTCGGCTCCACCTCGCTGAACACACTGACCCGCGGACCCAAAAGCGACCTCACGACGTCGAAGAGTTCCGTGGTGACCAGGAACGAGTCGGTGACGATCAACACCTTGTCCTCGGAGAAGGCCGACAATTCGGTCAGCGATTTCTCGCCGAACGCGATTCGGGCGCCAAGGGCGAATATGCTCATTGATTACTCCCAGTGTGCTGGTCGCGATACTGCGACGGGGTGATGCCGACGTGCTTCTTGAACGTCCGCGAGAAGTAGTTGACGGGCTGGAACTCGAGTTCCGAGGCGATCCGAAGCACCGGCTTGTCGGTGTGGGCCAGCATCAGCTTGGCCCGTTCCAGCCGCTTGCCGGTGATGTAGGTGTTGTAGCTGAGGCCCGTGTGCTGCTTGAACTGCCGCGCGAAATGCGACTCTGACAAGGCCAGATAAGACGCGGCCTGGTTGACGGTGAGGAACGCGGTGGGATCCTTCTCGATCTCGTTGAGCAGCGTCGCGATGGTTCGGTCCTTGACCGCGAGCTTCGGCTCGACCAAGTCATGCAGCCGGATCAGCAGTCGCTCGCAGTGCACCTGCGACTCGTAGCGGTTCATGGCGGAACGACGGTGTCCGCGTCCGCCCATCACCTCCACGGTCATCTCTCGCGCGTATCCGACGCCCTCGCTGGTAGCGACCCCAATGAGCACGTCCTCGAAGTCGTGGAGATCTTCGCGGGGAATCTTCTGGCTCCAGCGCGGCTGCAACTGATCCAGATAGGACCCCAGCAATTCCAGATTTCCAGCCACGTTGCGCGAACGCAGGTTCTCAGCCAGTTCCCCGGCGTCGAGCCGGGGCGGCCTCTTCCCCAGCGGCACCAGCGGCAGCGGCTTCGTCCGCCCTTGAAGCAGCGGCGCCACTGCCAGGTTGCCGGGATCCACCGGCAGCCTCCCAAGGTACGGGCCGGTGGATGCCTTGGCCAGGAACGTCGTCGAACGTTGCCGCAGCGCGTCGTTGCAGAGTGCGACGATGGCGTCGGCCGCGCTGTGCAGCCGTTGCAGGTCCACCACCTGCAGCCCTCCCGACAACTCCGCCACGTGGGGGTCGTCGCGCCACTCCTGCCGCGACGTCAGCATCCGCTGCAACCCTTCCTGCCCCTCCGTCAGCAGCACCTGTCCGGCCAGCACGGCGCCCAGGAATTGGGTGCCCATGGTGATGGACACGGAGAAATCCACCAGCCCCGCATGGCACTGGTACACCACCGGTTTACCCTCCAACGACGAGTGGAACCCGCCGTGCGCGTCACACGAGTAACACAGTTTGCGGATGGCCGGGTCGCGTCGCAAGAACTGGCATAGCGTGGAGAAACGCGAGGCCTCCGTCACCGGTGCACCGAACGAGTCGACGGTGATCATGGCTAGGCCCGTCTCGGCGGCGAACTCGTCTTGGATGCGCTGGAGCTTGTCGAGGTCGACGAGCCCGCGAAGATCGGCCGTGCCCGGGTCGGCATCCCACAGGGTTATGTTCGACACAGCTCGGCCGCCAACTCGTCAATGCCGTCGCCCGTAACCGAGTCGACGCAGAAGATCTTGGATGCCCCGGCCAGCTTGAGGTGGGCGACGGCGTCGTCACGGCGGGCGCCCTCCAACTGGCACTTGGTGACCACGCCGATCACCTCCCGGTTGAACGCTGTGGCGAACCCGGGTGGGAAGCGGGTGCCGCGCAGGTCGGCTGCCTGCACCAGCACCACGGTGTCCACGTCGTAGGAGGCGTTGATCAGCGCCGTCTTGTAGAACCGCGACTCGAGAAACTCGCCGGGGGAGTCGATCACACCGTCGTGCACCTCCAGCGCTTGCGTCTTGGCGTAGTCGAGATCTTGGCCCTGGAGGCGCTGCCGCAGCGTCGTCTTCCCCACACCAACCGATCCGATCAACAAGACCGAGCGCATCGCTGAGGCCGGTTGCGCGATCTGGTGCATCACGTTCGCGTGATCGGGGCCGGGGTGAAGCCCAGCACGGTGCTGAGGGTCTCCACCACGTTGTGGACGGCGGCCTCCACGTCGGCGAGCTGCCCGACGAGTAGCAGCGACCCGGAGAACCGGTCGACGTAGGCCAGTTGCACGTCGGAGGACTTGGCGGCGATATCGCCGCCGATGATGGCCGCCTCGCCGGGAGTGAGCGTCATCACGGCGACGGAGCCGCCGTCGTGATCCATGAGCCCGATCTTGGGGAAGAGCTGCGGGTCGGCGTTGGCGACGATGTGGGCAAGGGTCACCTGCTTGCCAGGCACGAACTCTTGAATGATGCGCGCCTTGTCGCTCATCCCATCCATGTGGGCTCCTTCGCCTCCGTCAACGTCTGCCTGCATCCTAGGGACTGCCTGACGATCCCCCAAGGGGTGGGGGTCGAAATCTGTAACAGAACGGCGGGAATCTGTAGGGAGGGGCGACCGACGGCCGCCGAACCACCGACGTTCGCCTGCGTCGGCACCGCGGACTCGATCGCCTCCTGGCGCACCATGCGAGAGCGCGTCGACGCGATCGCCGGCAACGGCACGCCCACCCAGTTCCACGCCTTTGATGGGCTCCCGCACGGCTTTGGCCTGGGGGATCGGCACCGTCGCGGAGGGCTGGATCGAAGCGGCGGCAACGTGGCAACGGCAGCTCGACAGCTGAACCATGGTCTGGGCGCCACATTGCGGACTGGATCAACGCCAAATGCCGGGTTGGAGTGACACTACATGGCGGATCGGCTATGTAGATAGTCCTTTGACAAGGGGTAATACGTGAGTGGCAAGTATCGCCCAGGTGTAGTCGACACAATCGTGAAGGACGTGCTCAGTTAGGCCCACAGCCGGTCGACGGGGAGGACGTGGAGCCGGTCGTCGTAGGTGTAACTGCGGGTGCCCGTGTAGCACGCGACGCCAGCCACGAAGGCGCTGCCGACGAGGTCTCGGAGCTTGGCCAGGGCTCGCAGGTCCGCGCCGCTGACCCGACCCGCTGATTTGACCTCGAAGGCGAGCACGCGGCCATCGTCGGCCTCCAATACGAGGTCCACCTCGTCGCCGTCGCGGGTGCGCCAGTGCCCGGCATCCGTGATGGTCTCGGTCCAGGTGGCCTGCGTCAGGAGTTCAGAGACGACGAAGCCCTCCAGCAGGTGACCGAACTGGGTCAGGGATACCGGATCTTTGAGGCTGAGTTTGCTTGCCGTTAGTCGAAGCAGTCGGGCAGCGATGCCTGAGTCTAGGAGCTGAATCTTGGGGCGGGCTGTTGTGCGTTTGGTGATTGTGCGGTCCCAAACGGGGATGGTGCGGACCAGGAAAACGGCCTCAAGGAGCCGGATATAGTCCCTCGCGGTCTTCTCGTCCAAGCCGAGTCCTTCGGCCAGATGATTGTTGTTGAGCACCTGCGACGTCTGCCCGGCGATGCGTTGCAGCAACGCTGGCAGCGCCCGAGCCTGGCGGATGCGGGAGAGTTCCTGGACGTCGCGTTCCAGCGTCAGCCGAACAAAGTTGCTCATCCAACGGCCCCGGCTGGCCGGGGTCGCCGCGGTCAGCGCCAGCGGGAACCCGCCTTGGACCACGCGGTCGATGTAATCGTCGCGACGCGTGGTTGACTCGGGCGCCGCTATTGCCGCTTCCGGGGCGTCGAGGAGCCTAGCTAGGAGGTCTGCGCGCGAGCCCGCCAGCTCGGCCTGGGATAGGGGAAGGATGGGGAGTCTTTGCAGCCGCCCGGTAAGAGACTGTGCCGCGCGGGGCAGTGATTCATGCCGCGCTGAGCCGGTCAGTACGAATTGGCCAGGTTCGCTAGACCGATTCAACCGGGTTTTGATGGCATCCAGCACCTCCGGCACGTGCTGATACTCGTCGATCAGCACTGGCCCCGGTCCGTCAAGCAGCAGGGCCGGATCCCGGACCGCAGCGGCCCGTGTCGCGAGGTCGTCGAGGTCGAGGATCCGGCCGCTCAACTGGGCTGCTAATTCCCGCAGCAACGTGGACTTGCCCACCGTCCGGGGGCCTTCTAGGAGCACGACGGGGGATTCTGCGCAACGCTGGACAGCAACCGGCAGGAGCCGGCGCGGGACGAGCCCATCCGATGTTTGCATGGTGTCCAGAGTGGTCGAGTTCCGGTTCTGCCAGGATGTGAGTTCCGGTTCTGCCAGGATGTGAGTTCCGGTTCTGCCAGGATGTGAGTAGTGTCAGCGGCTCGGACCCAACTGGGATAGGCGCTGACTCAGGGCAGGCCGAACCGGCTCCATCGGCCGGCCGCCCATGTGGCCACCCCGGCAGT
>JBHADA010000150.1:0-34767 GCA_041854805.1 Arachnia sp. | reverse complement strand
TCGCTGGCCACGGACTCCTTTCCCGTAAAGGTGGAGCACGCCCTCGGTAGCACCACTATCGAGGCCGAGCCCACGCGCGTGGCCACCCTCGGCTGGACCGACCATGAGACGGCCGCTTCACTGGGGGTGGTTCCTGTTGGCGCCGTCAAGACCACGTGGGGCGGCAACGCTAAGGGATCCACCGACTGGTTCGACGCCAAGGTGACAGAACTCGGTGGGCAGGCCCCCACTCGCTATGCGGATACTGACGGCGCGCCGGTCCAAGAGATTGCCAAGCTGCGCCCGGACCTCATCCTGGCCACCAACTCCGGGATCACCGAGGACGAATACAAGCAGCTCTCCCAGATCGCTCCCGTCGTGGCCTATCCCACCGGGCCGTGGGCGACGACGTGGCAGGAGTCGCTCGATCTGGTCGGCAAGGCTCTCGGCCGTTCGAAGGCTGCGGCTCAGGTCAAGGCCGACACCCTGGAGTTGATCAAGGAGAAGTCCGCCGGCTATCCGCAGCTCAAGGGCAAGTCCGCGGCCTTCGCATGGTTCGCCGCCAACGACCTGTCCAAGATCGGGCTCTACGTCAATAAGGACGCCCGACCCGTCTTCCTCAGCGAGATCGGTTTCGAGACGCCTGGGCTAGTGAAGAAACTGAGTCAGGAGCAGCCAGGCCAGTTCAGCGTCGAGGTCTCCGCCGAGCGGGCCAAGGAGGTCGACGCCGACGTGGTGATGTTCTACACCGCCGACGATCTCTCCGAGGAGAAGATCACATCCGCCCCGCTCATCCGTGACGTTCCCGCCATCGCCAATGGCAGCTATGTGGTGGCCTCCGACCCGGCGAAGGCGCTGCCCCTGTCGGCGCCCAGTCCGCTCAGCATTCCCGTCGGCCTCGACACCTTCTTGCCCCCGCTCGCGGAGGCAGCCGGCAAAGCCGCGTGAAGGGCGCCACAGCCACGGCGGCCACAGTCGGAGTGGTGGCCTTGGCCGTGATCTGTTCGCTGGCTATCGGCTCGGTCGTGGTGCCCGTTGGTGACGTGGGCGAATTCCTCGCTGGAAACGGTGGCCCTTCAGGTGGCATCCTCCAGGGACGAGTGAGCCGGACCGTGGTGGCCGTCGTCGTGGGCGCTGCGCTGGCCGTATCCGGGGTCGTTCTTCAAGGCGTCACCCGAAACCCGCTGGCCGATCCCGGGCTTTTGGGAATCAACTCTGGTGCCGCATTGGCCGTGGTGACGGGCATGGTGACCGGGGTTGGGGCCAGCCAGCCTGTGATCGTCGTGCTGGCTCTGGGGGGCGCCCTGAGCGCCGCCGCATTCGTGTTCCTGCTCAACCGGCGAGCTGGCGGTTCGCCGGTGACCATGGTGCTGCTGGGTGCCGCCGTCAGCGCGGGCTGCGCCAGCCTCACGTCGGCTCTGGCCATCGGAAACCAGGACGCCCTCGACGTCATGCGGTTCTGGCAGGTGGGGTCCGTGGGCGGACGCGAACTCGGCTTGCTGCTGCCCGCGCTTCCTCCGCTGCTGGTGGGTGCGGCGATGACGCTGTGGGCGGGGTCCACGCTCAATGCGTTCGCCGTGGGAGACGACCTGGCCTCCGCGTTGGGCACCCGAGTGGGACGAGCGCGGGTCGTGCTCACGCTGGGTGCTGTGCTGCTAGCGGCGGGGTCTGTCTCGGTGGCGGGGCCGGTGGCCTTCGCCGGGCTCGTGGTGCCGCACGCGGCGCGGCTCCTCTTCGGCGTCGACCATCGGGTGGTGCTTCCCGCCTGCCTGGCGCTTGGCCCGACGTTCCTACTCCTGGCCGACACGCTGGGACGCGTCATCTCGCCTCCCGCGGAGATAGCCGCAGGTCTCGTCGTGCTCGTCGTGGGGGCTCCCGTGCTCGTGTTCCTCGTCCGGAGGGCGGTGCGGGCATGAGTCGTGGTTATGCCGCCATGCGCCGCGCCGCGATCAGGCGGAGACGGCTCGTGCTGGCAGCCACTGCGGCGGCGGTGGCCGGACTGTTCCTGCTCCGGGCGCTCATCGGCGACTATTCGATCGCCGTCGGCGACGCGCTGCGCATCTTGGGTGGCGAGGATCTCGGGGTGGCCAATTTCATCTTCCTGCAGACCATGCTGCCCGTCTCGCTTGCCGCGGCGGCCACCGGTGCCATGCTCGGCGTCTCCGGGGCCGCGTTCCAAGCCATGCTGCGCAACCCGCTCGCCAGCCCCGACGTGATGGGCGTCACCCTCGGCGCCAGCGCGGCCGCCGTCTCTGGCCTGGTGTTCTTCTCGTTCACATCGGTGCAGGCCTCGGCCGCCGCGTTCGTCGGTGGCCTCGTCGTGGCCCTGAGCATCCACCTGCTATCCGGCGGGGCGAACTCTGCGTCGAACCGGATCATTCTGATCGGCATTGGCCTGGCGGCCGCGCTCCAAGCGGTGGTGCACTGGGCGCTGCTCAAGGGCAACATCTATCAGGCTCGTGACGCCATGGTGTGGCTTTCCGGCTCGCTTAACGCCACGGGTTGGGACGGCGTGGCCAGGGCATGGGTGGTGCTTACGGTCGCTCTGCCGCTCCTGCTCATGCTGGGCCGCGCCCTAGCCGTGGTCGAATCGGGCGACGACCTGGCCGGAGGGCTGGGCGTACGGGTCGCTCGGGCGCGCCTCGCCATCATGCTGCTGGTGGTGCTTCTCACGTCCACCGCCACATCCGTGGCCGGACCCATCGCCTTCGTCGCTCTGCTATCTGGGCCCATCGCGCGCGGCCTCAACCGGGGCCGCACGTCGCTACCGCTGGCCGCGCTGGTGGGTGCGGGCATCGTGTTGGCAGCCGACTTCGCCGGCGACGCGGTCTTGCCCGGGCCGCCCATGCCCGTCGGTGTCATCACAGGCGCTCTCGGCGCCCCCATGCTCGTGGCGCTGCTGCTGTCCACGGGAAGGAAGGAAAATGCGCATGGCTGAACTGCGGGCGAGGGAATTGAGCCTGGGATATGGCGAACGCACCATCGTCGAAGGGCTCGACGTTACTGTGGCGGCGGGAACGGTGACCAGCATCGTGGGGGCGAACGGCTGCGGTAAATCGACGCTGCTGCGCGGGCTCGCCCGCCTACTGGTCCCTCAAGCGGGGCAGGTGGTGCTCGACGGGGACGACATCGCCCGGCTTTCCGCCAAGGACCTGGCGCGCCGTTTGGGACTCCTGCCGCAGTCGCCCATCACGCCAGAGGCCATGACGGTGGCCGATCTCGTGGCGCTTGGGCGACATCCGCATCGTTCCCTGTTGGGGGGATGGTCGAAACGAGACGATGCTGCCGTCGATGAGGCGCTGCGGCTCACGGGCGTCGAGGACCTGGCCGGCAGACGCGTCGACCAGCTTTCCGGTGGTCAGCGGCAACGGGTGTGGATCGCCACGGTGCTCGCCCAGCACACAGGAACCCTGTTGCTCGACGAGCCCATCTCCTTTCTCGATATTTCGCGCGCCGTCGACGTGCTCGACGTGATTGTCGACCTCAATCAGAGCCGCCGCACGACGGTGGTCATGGTGCTGCACGATCTCAACCTGGCCGCCCGCTATAGCGACCGGCTCATCGCCATGCGGGCCGGGCGGGTCGTGGCTGAGGGGACGCCGGCGGAGGTGGTCAGGGAGGAGATCGTGGAGGAGGTCTTTGGCATCGCGTGTCGGGTCGTGGACGATCCCGTCTCCGGTACCCCGCTCGTGGTTCCCATTGGACGCCACGCGGTGCGGCTCTGACTCCAGGGGCACGGAATGGGGCGCGTCACTCCCGCGTGAAGACGCAGGCGAAGCCGCGTTTCCCCGCCGCCCAGTCCTTGGCCAAGGGGCCCAACGCCCGGATGTTGTAGCTTCCGCTGAGTTCCAAACCGGCGAGTTTGGCGTAGTGATCCGAGCAGATCAACGCCACCTGCGGGTCGCGCAGCATTGCCTCGGCGCTGGTGTCACCCGTGGTGCTTGGGTCGAGCGTGCCGCCGGCGAATACGATCCAGTTGGCCACGTCGCAGTCGGCCTTCTGCGCGGTCGAGATCCCCGTGGCGCTCACCGAGCCAGTCAGGCAGGTGCCCACCGGCCACGGCATGTCGTCCGCGTAGGGGATGCCCGACGCGTTGACCTTGCTGGGGGTGACCGTCGACTCTGGAGTAGCGGAGGGTGAAGGCGTCGAAACGCTGCTGGCTGCCGATGTCGTGGGGGCGGCGGAGTGTGGCTGCGTTTGGGGGGTGGCCGGTTGTGTTGAGGGTTCGGCCGGCTGCGTCTGACTCAGGTTGGCTGCCGCTGTGAGTCCGGGGATTTTGCCGTTGTACAGGAGCAGCGCGGCCCACATCGAGGTCCCTGCGAGAAGGGCGCCGAGGATCACGCCGACGAGCACCAAGGCGGTGGCCCTAACGGGGCGGCGCGGGGGTGGGCTAGCGGGAGCCTGGGCGACTGGTGCTTGGGCTGGGGCAACCAGATGGGTGGTCACGGCAGGGCCGCCCACGGCCAGCCGCCCCTCGCCCAGTTCCTTGGCCGCGGCCGCGAGGGCCTGGGTCAGTTCCGTGCCATTGCGGTAACGCTGGGCGGGATCGGGGTGCATGGCCCGATTGATGACCTGGCGTAGGGCCGGTGGCACGCGCGGATCGCTCGTGTCGATGGGCAGGTTCAGTCCCTGCATGATCTCGGGCAGGCTCATTTGCCTCCCGTCGGCCCCTTGACGTGGGCCGCGTCCCGTCACCAGCGTCAGCAGTACCGCGCCCATGGACCACACATCGCCGCTGGCGGTGGGCTCGGTGAGGTTGAACGCCTCCGGCGGCGCGAAAGCGGGGGTGAGGGCCTCCAGGGTCACCGAGGCGGCGTCCTCGTCGCGTTGGATCGCGGCGATACCGAAGTCGCTGAGGCGGGGAGTGCCGTAGGCGTCGATGAGGATGTTGGCGGGCTTGATATCGCGGTGGAGCACGCCCGCGGCGTGAGCGGCGCCCAACGCGGAGGAGACGGCTTCGACGATGCGGACGGCATCGGCGGGCAGCAGGGGACCGCGGGCGGAGACCATGGCGAGGTTTCCGCCGTCGCAACGTTCCATGACCATGTAGGGCCGCCCGTCGGGCAGGACCCCGGCGTCGACGAGGCTGACCACGTGGGGATGCCCGCTGATTCGGCTGGCCGCGGCCATCTCGCGCAGGAATCGACGCCGGTTGCGTTCGTCGTCGAGCAGGCGGGAGTCGATCTTGACCGCCACTGGGCGTTGGAGGGAGACCTGAATGCCTGCGTAGACGGTGGCGAAGCCACCTCGCCCAATCCTCCCCTCAATGCGGACCCCAGGGACGTTGGGTGCGCTATGCCGCGGCGAGGAGGGCGCGGGGGGGAGGGTCATGGGCACATGATCCTGGAGTGTGGAGGGAGCGCGCAACCTATGGTGCCGTGGCCTTCGCAAGCCCGCGTAAATACTCCAGCGTCGATGGCTCCCCAAGTCAATCGACTAGGTCTGGATACTTAGATGACCTAGGTGTTTTGCTTAGCACGTGCAGGGGTTAGTACTCGAATGGTGTCCAGAGTGTGTCGGATGGCCGGATGAGGGTTACATGTGGGCCTCCATCGATTAAGTTTTCTTAAGAAATCTCAGCCAGTTCTTAATCTCCCAGGATTGGATGCATATGTCTGAGCCAATCACTCCGCAGCCGCGTCGGATGGTCGATCCCGCCGCCGCCAACCCCCGTAGGCAGGCGTTCGCCATGGGTGCTGGGGCTCTCGCGCTTGTCGGCGCGGCAGCCGTCGGTGCCGCGACTCTGCTGGGCGGGGGCAAGGAGTCACCCAAGGAAGTCCCAGAGGCACAAGATCCCCTCGGCGGGGATCCGCTCAACCTGGACGAGGCCGTTCTTGGCTCGCCCTCGAAGTCCTCCCCGAGCCCCGTTGGGAACAACTCGGAGGGTGAGGTCGAGGCGTCCATGGAGCCAGATGCCTCGTCGAGCGCCGGGTCGTCTGGTGCGTCGGGCTCTGGAACTGGTTCGAAGTCGCGATCGTCGAGCGATCCGACCATCACCCAGAAGTCGAAAGCCGGTTCCAAGACGAAGGGTTCGGGCGGCAATAACGTAAACAAGCCCGCCAGCCAGAAGCGTCGCGTACTGCATGACCCCGTCGACAACCAGTTGCCCATGCAGCAACAGCAGCCCACCTCGGCGCTCGAGGCAGGCCGCGATTCGCAGGCACGCCAGGCCCAGATCCGGGCATCGGACGCATATAAGGCCGAGCCGCCGACGCCCACGCTGAAAGGTGAAAGCGCGCTGGCCCCCGGGCTCCAGCTCCACACGACACCGGCTTGGCATCTCGCCCGCCGGGCGGCCATCGGGGCCACGGCGGCCATCGCCGCCCAGATCGAGGCGCAGGGTACCGAGGCCTGGATCGACGCTCAGCTTTCACCCGAGTCGATCGATGACGGAGTTGTCGAGGGCATCATCGCGAGTAACTTCTCGTGGGCCACCTCCTCGGCGGCGTCGGTGGCGACCAAGACCGAGGACACGTTCAAGGTGGGCCCTCAGTTGGTCAATTCGCTGCTGATGCGTACCCGGTTCAGCAATCGCGTGCTGGCCGAGAACGTCTTCGACGCGCTCGCCAATCACATCTACGTGCCAGCCATGGGCAAGTCGCCTCTCTATTCGGGCGAGTATGACCAGTTGCTGCGACGTCACGGGCTGGGCCGTTACGCGGACCTGCTCTACGCGGCGCTCACGCATCCGGCGTTGTTGGTCGAACTCGACAACCAGGTCAACACCAAGGCCAACCCCAACGAGAACCTGGGGCGCGAGCTGCTGGAGTTGTACACCGTCGGCGCGGGTAGCTACGGAGAGGCTGACGTGCGTAACAGCGCCCTACTGCTGACCGGGCACGGGCTCGACTGGAAGACCCACAAGTACGTCTACGAGCCCCGCAACCATCACACCGGCGCGGTCAAGGTGATGGGCTTCTCGGACGCCAACACCGACGCCGCGAAGGGACCCGCCCTACTGCGCCGCTACGTGGAGTATCTGGCCAAGCATCCCAACACTGCCAAGCGACTGGCGCGTCGCTTCGCGGTCCGGTTCATCAGCGACAACCCCAGTGACGCGACGGTGCAGCAACTGGCCGACGTCTACCTGAAGAGCAACACGCAGATCAAGGCCCTCGTCAAGGCCACCCTCACTCACCCCGACTTCGCGAAGTCGCTAGGCAAGAAGTGGCGTCGGCCCGGCGAACTCATTGGAACCATCGCTCGCTCGGCCCAGGTCTCCCAGGTGACTCCGCGTGGCCGGGTTGGCAGCGGCAAGGAGTTCGACTTCGGCATCTATGGCTACCTCATCGAAACGGGCCGCGACCTTCCGCGTAACTGGCCCATCGTTGACGGGTATCCCGATACGGCCAACTACTGGAATTCGGCCTCGCTCACGCTGCAGATGCTCAACGCCACGCAGGACGCGGTGATGGGCGACTCGAAGGAATCGGGCGTCACGTCGTGGACGAAGGCGCTGAGTATCTCTCCTGGCGACGACGCGGTGAAGGTGTCGACCCGTATCACCTGGCACCTCACCGGGTATCGCTGGCCAGACGACATGGTGCGCAAGGTGGCCAAGCTCATGCTGCCAGAGGACGCGCAGACGACGGCCCTGACGGAGAAGGGCCTCGACGACCGGGTCGCGCACGCGGTTCGGGTCATCTTCGCCAGCCCCTACGCATCCCTCCGATAGAACGGAAGCATCCAGTGACGAACGACAAGCCTAAGAAGACCCAGTTCATCCGTGGTTCCGCCATGATGCGCGAGGACGTCGTGACCCCGATGCATCACCACAACGAGACTGACGACGAGTTGATCGTGCAGGTGGGGGAAGATCGCCTGGTCACGATGAGTTGCTGCGAGGCGGACAGCTACGTCGTGGAGCGGTTTGACCGCCCCGAGCTGTACGAGGTGTCGCACGCCGAGGGCGGCCCGACGGGGATCAAGCGTCGCCATGTCCTGGGCGGGGTCGCCGCCGGATTCGGGGCCCTGCTGTCGGGTTCGATGCTGCCGCGCTACGCGTTTGGCGCCCCAGAGGGCGGCAACGGGAATCTCTTGGTGTGCGTGTTCCTGCGCGGCGGCTTCGACGGCCTGTCCGCTGTTGCTCCGCTGGGAGACGCGGACTATCGCAAAGCCCGCCCGAAGATCGCGGTGCGTCCCGAGCATGCGATCAGGCTCGACGAAACCTGGGGACTTAACCGCAACATGGGCAATCTCCAGGAGGCGTGGCAGGCGGGTGACCTTGCCGTCGTGCAGGGCTCCGGCTCGCCCGACGTGACGCGCTCCCACTTCCAGGATCAGGCCACCGTGGAGCGGGCGGCGCCCGCCAACGTACGCACCGGTTGGCTGGGGAGGCACCTGCAGACGTCAGCGACGGCTCAGGGCACCTTTCGTGGCATCACCGTGGGAAACGCGACGGTGCTGTCCCTGGCCGCGGATTCGGTAGATGCCTTGGCTGTGTCCAGCATCGAGTCGTTCGATCTGCGTACTTACGGCGGCGACGAGACCAAGGCCAACGTCCGCAGCCTGCTCGAGGAGATGTATGGCTCCGCAGGCGGCACCGTTCAGGAGCAGGCGTCCATCACCTTCAAGGCGGTGGACGAGTTGAAGAAGCTGCGCTCCGAGCAAGCCAAACTTCCCAGCGGCTACCCCGACACGGCGTGGGGCCGTGGATTGGCCGAGATCGCGCGGATGGCGCGCTCCGGCATCGGTATCGAGGTGGCGTGTATCGACCTAGGCGGATGGGATATGCATCGCGCCGTCGGGTCGGCCGGTGACGCTGGCGCCAACTTCTCCCGTCTGTCGCGTGAACTCGCCGATGGGCTGGCTGCCTTCCGCAAGGACATGGGTGAGCGGTGGGCGAAGACCACCGTAGTGACCATGTCGGAGTTCGGCCGCCGGGTGGCGGAAAACGGTGCCGAAGGGCTCGACCATGGCCAGGGGAATACGATGCTGGTGATGGGCGGCAGCGTGAACGGCGGCCGTGTCTACGGCCGGGTGCCGAACTTGGCGGCCGATAACCTGAGCTTGGGCGACGTGCCCATCACCTTGGACTACCGTCAGGCGTTGTCGGAGATCGTGTCGAAGCGGCTCGGCAACAACAAGCTGGCCGATGTGTTCCCTGGCTTCACGCCGGGAACCTCGCTCGGCATCGTCTAGGACTACACGCTGGCCTGGCCGCCCGTGGATCGGGTGCGCATGGGCTTGGGCAACGAATATGAGAGGTGGAGACCGTGGAGTTCATTCCGAATGCTGGTGCCTGCTTGGCCACCACCAACGTCATCGAGGGCAAGGGGCTGGTGCGTTGGATGGTGCGCGCCCACTCGCAGGCGCCCGCCGACAACGGTTGGCAGATCATGAGCCATATCGACACATCCGACTATCTCAACGACACGTCCAACTGGCAGATCGTGGACTTCAACGACTTGTGTGCCATCGAGCCAGCCCTGATCGGCATCTGGGACTTCCCTGTCGGGTCTGACCTGCAGATCGTCCGTGACGAGCAGGGGATCAGCATCTACGACACCCCGACCGGGCGCGAAATCCCTCTGGATGAGCTCTACGTTCCCCCGGCCATGCGCGTTGATTGACCCCCTGAGCGCTTACCATTGCATCAACGATGTAAGGGAGGAGCGAAGGTGGCGGATCTCGAGTTCGACCGGGCTGCTGTCAAAGTTAGCGCAAAAAAGGACTGGGAGGACTCCGAGCGGTTCGCGGCAATAGGGTCCGCTATGGCTTGGATGCTTGGAGAACCAGAGGAGATCGCCCCTGATTTGCCGAGCGGTGACAATGACGGCACTTTTCTCTTCCGGAGACGGTGCGCAACTTCGTCACCCTCATGAGGTACACAACACTTGAGTTGTCGGATGCTTGTGCGGTGCTTGGGTCTGGACAGGAAGACGCAATAGCCGACATGGACGATACGGAGTATCAGGGGACCAAAGCGTTCGATGCGTTGACAAAGCGAATGGGTGGTTAAGATGACTTCGGGCGCGGAAGCTATGCCTCTTCCTGTTGATACCCGGGAAGCTGTGGAGACTTTGGCTGATGATCTAAAAAAGGTCGGAGGGGCTATTGCGGAGTCTCAGGTGGCGAAATATCAAGGTTCCGGTGTTCCAGGATGGATCGGTGCTTCTGCTGATGCATATACCTCCTCTATTCATAAACTCGGGAACCATGCTAGACGAGCCAGTGCTACCTTCTCTCCGGCGGAATCCGCGCTTCGGTCCTGGAGCGAGAGATTGGATACCGCCATCACGAAGACCGTTCCTGATCTGCAAGAGCGTTATGATAAGGCACAGGAGAGCTATGAGACGGGAGTCGATATTCTGAACAAAGATATCGCTGAAGGCAACAGCGGCGGGCGTCCTATAACCTCGTACGAGATCGACTTGAGAATGAAAGGTCTCAAGGTAGATCGTGACACCGTGCAAGCGGAAACTATCAATGAATACAAGCGGGTAATCGACTCTCTTGATGAAGCGGCCAAGGAAGGGGCGAAGAAGATAAAAGCGACTCAAGATGAGCTTCTTGGGGCGGATGTCCCGACAGATGCCGATGGGGTCTTCAAATATCGAAAGGAGCTTGCCACTAGACTGTTCAACGATATCCCTCTAGTGGACGGGCAGGCCGAATGGGAGCACGCGCAAGAGGCGGCTCCGAAAATTGCCGATGCCATGAAGGATGGCGACTTAACCCCCGATGAGATCAAGACTTTCCGAGACAAGTATGGGCCACTGCTTTCGAACCCATTTGTCGCTAACGCTCTCCAGGAGCATTTGAGGCCCAATCAGATAGTCGATTTCTGCATGCGTGTAGGGTACTCACCGGATGTCGATCGCTCGGTTTCTCGCGAGGTTCTTCGCCAAGTTGGGACAGGCCTTACTCTGGCCACTGGAGGGATCAATGCTGATGGCAGTAATGCTGCTCGCCACGCGGCCTTGAAGGCTGCGAAGGCTGGACTAATGCATGACGATGGGCAGCATCTCACGGAGCGTGCGCGAAACTTCCTCGAAGAATTTAAAGAGGCGGGCGGGGCTCTCTATAATCCGTGGGACTACTCGGATGATCCGCAAGCTGTTCATGATCCAATTCAACGAGGCTTGTCTGGATATGAAGTGATGCTCGATGCAATGGGGCAGGCGGGGAAAACGAACCCAGACCTTGCGCTTGGTCCGGATTTCTTTGAAACGCCAAGCGTGGAGGAATCGATTAGTCATGACATCATTGCGTGGGATGCCAGTCAATCACAAGCCAGGTGTAAGTATTTGGAGTCTGTCTCGTTCTTCGGTGAGAACTCTCAGGTTGATGTTGTTTTGCACTCCATGTTTACCCTCATGGACTCGCCGGAAAGCTTGGTGGGCGATGCTGAGGGGGCGTTGAAGCAGGTCGAGCAGGAACGCATCTCTGGTGTTCGTAAGTTTCTCGACTCGAATGTGTCAGAAGATGTGATCCATGGGCCCAGTGCTTACGAGCATGGTTTCAAGGACGGTGATCTTCCCATCCGGATGACCCGATACTTGACGGGTGGGAGAACGACTTCAGGATCTCAGGCGTACTATGGTTTTCCAGATGGGGGAGAGCAGTTCGGCAAAGTGGTTTCAGAAGCCTCTAATCCGGATCGTATAGGTCTCAAGGCTCCAAGTGCAGACAAGTTCGCTCAGGGGGAGAACGATCCTGCCTATAAGCTTGCGAAGAAAGAATTTGATGAGTACAAGGCGGAGGATTTGCTGCGCACTCGGATAGCCTCGGATTTCATGCTTGGCTATCAGGATGGTCTCGACGTGAAGCATGACTTGGAGGACAACGTCGAGGGACAAGATGTCTTTGGCCATCGAAATCACCGGCTTCGTTCTTGGGCTGGAACCATCATCGCCCCGCACATGGGAGGATTAGCTGATTCCTTACAGCAAGAAGGAACTAATGAGTCCTCGGATCCCGTCTGGAAGTCCGGTGAACATGCGGAGATGAACTTCAGCAAGCGAGATTCCCAACGTTTCATGGCGCGTGGGGGGATTTTCGAAGATCTTGCTTTCGATGCCCCAGCTGTGATCGACGAAGGCGACCCAAGTAACCCGTTGGACGATAAGTACAAAGGCGGGCGTCGCCCGGCACTCGATACGCTCCGTATGAGTGCCCACGCGAGATATGTTGCGGACCTTAACGCGAATGTCTCGAACTCAAAATCCCTGCCGAGGATAGCGGATAAGTGGGCCCCTTTGATGAACTCGCTTTATATAGCTCCTGCGGATGCGGAGACTGCTGTTAAAGAAGCGATGGATAAGAGGAACTCTGTTTGGGAGGGAGGGATCGGTCTCGTCATCGACTCGATCCCATTTTCGAAATTCATCGATGAGAAGTGGATGAACGCCCTGAAGAATGGCGTTCCGTTGGCGATGGATGCCCTTGGAATAGAGTCCACCGCAGGATCGACTGAACCTGCTCATTCGAGCCAGCACACCGCCGCTGGAAAAGCCCTTAGTCGCGGCATATATGCGGCGCTATCCCTTCCTGCGGCATGGGAAAAAGAAAATGGTGGACGAGGATTTGACTGGGCAAACCCAGAACTTGCTGACAGTGGTTTTGTCGAAGAATGGACCGACGAGCATGGTAACACCAGAAAACGGCTACGCTCGTATGCAGATATGACGCCCGAGCAGCGAGTGGCTTTCGAGAAGTGGGTCAGAGATGTCGATGGTAAGGCAATGGCTGTCGATAGCGTGAATAGGGCGCACTCGGAGGCTGAAGAGCTTCGGAAGAAAGCCAATGTCGCGATTCATGGAAAAGAGTGATTCGCGTGAAGCGTTTTCGTTTCCTGATCTTCTCGGTCTGTCTCATGGTGGCCATAGCTGGCGTTCTGAGCACCTGTTTTCCGAGCGCGGGGCCCGACGTTTCGATTCCTCCTGAGAAGAAACCGGCATCCTTCAGTATCGATCCCCCAGAGAGGTGGTTCTTCTCCTTCGATTGGGGCTCGGATCCTGAAGGCCGCGTCTATCGTTATCCTAGTGATTATAAAAGTCTTGAGGGGATTAGTGGTATTTTTTTCAAAAAGAAACTAATGCGTAGTGGCATGAGTGCTGAGGTGTGGCGAAACGAGAAAGTCGAGCCCTCCAGAAGGCTGCCTTCGAAAGACCTTGGTGGCATTATCGCTTATGGTGGAGAGTATGTCATGTATCCAATGAAGAGAGAGAGGTTTCCCTGCCAAGACTGGTACTTGGCTCACAGCGATGGGTACTGGCTCTTCACCGTTTGCGCTTCGCCTGGGGACAAAGAGATCGATCCAGCTCTGCTGAGGGCGTTGGATACCCTTACCTGGCATGAGGATGGCAGCCCGCCACCTCCGGTCGAGCCCTCGTAATATCGGTCGACTCCATGCGTCGGCGTTCTTCGTCGAAGGAACTCCGGCCAGCGGGTTTCCCTCACGCGAAGAACTCCCCAGGGCAATGATTCGACCGAGGATTCTCCATCAAAGAACGCCCGCGTCGTCACCTCCTCAAGGCCAGAGGCCCGTCATCTATCTGTTCATCCGCCGAATCATCGCGGCAAGGCGTAGGGAGCGGTGCTGCCTCGCTCGACCAACTCCGTGGGGATGACGATCCGTCGGCTCCCGTCGCGCGGCCCGCCCTCCAATTGTTCGACGATGAGGTCCACCATCGCCGAGCCGGCGCGATGGAAGTCTTGGCGGACGGTGGTCAGCGGAGGGAAGGCGTACTCCGCCAGTGGCAACCCGTCGAAGCCGACGACGGAGACGTCTTGGGGCACTCGTCGCCCGCTCTCGTGCATGGCGCGGATGAGGCCGAGGGCCACCTCGTCGTTGGCGCAGAAGACGGCGCTTACCTCGGGGTCGCGCGCCAACTCGAGTCCCGCGCGGTACCCATCGCCTGCTTCCCAGCCTCCGCTCACTGGCGGGGGAGCGGCGATGCCTTCTTCCTCCAGCCGTCTCGACCATGCCGCCATTCGGACCATGGCCGACTGTGAGTCATGCGGCCCGGTGACGTGGTGGACGGTGCGATGGCCAAGGGCTAGGAGGTGGCCCACCGCGTCGCGCACTCCCTGGATCTGGTCCGCTGAAGCGGAGGGGTAGTACCCGACGAGGGCCGAGTCCGAGGAGGCCACCGGCAAGCCCGCCGGAAGTCCAAGATGGGTGTGGGTGGCGCGGCCCGACTGCACGATGATGAGCCCGTCAATGGCCTGGTTCGAGAGCCGGTGCACCGCCTCATGTACGGCGTCGGTTTCGGGATGGGCCACCTGCACCAGGGTGACGGAATATCCCAGCCTGCTGGCGGCGTCGAGCACCCCGCTGGTGGTGTGCGACTCGCCGGTGCGCTGGATGGTCTGAGTCAGGACGCCGATGACGTTGAAGGAGCCGCTGCGCAGCGCGCGGGCGGCCCGGTTGGGCGCGTAGCCGAGCTGCTTCATCGCCCGTAGGACCTGATCGCGGGTGGCCGGGCGCACCTTGTCCGAGCCGCGGGACACCCGTGAGACGGTCTGCTCGGACACGCCGGCGAGCCGTGCGACGTCGGCGATTGACGGCGCCTCACGGCCGGTGCGTCCTGAACCCATGCCGCGACCCTAGCGCAGAGCGGTTCGCCTCGACGCGGCACGCGGCGTCGAGAGAGAGTGAGCGTACAACTATGGCGACGTCATCATAAGTGTGGATGCAGGGTTTGCCTGCTCAAACTTGCTTGACATTGGCTTCTTGCAAGGACAAAATGGCGACGTCGCCATAGTGGCGAAACCCCGTCCCCTCAAGACAGGAACGCCGACGATGCTCGTTCCCCGCTACTGGGAGGACCTCTCGGTCCTTCACCTCAACACCCTGCCGCCACGCGCCTACTACGTGCCGGACTCGGGCGCCCACCCTCGAGACGTGGTAGAGCGTGAGGCCTCGGACCGCTTCCAGCTCTTGAACGGCATCTGGCGCTTCTGCTACGTCGCAAGCGTCCACGACCTGACCGACGAGTTTTGGGCGGAGGGCTACGCGGCCACGGGATTCGAACCCATGCCGGTGCCCAGCGCCTGGCAGTACCAGGGCTACGACGTGCAGCAGTACACAAACATTCGCTATCCCATCCCGCTCGATCCTCCGCATGTTCCCCAGGACAACCCGGCCGGGGCTTACCTCACTGATTTCGACTACGTGCCATCGCCCGAGGCGCCCAACGTCACACTCACTTTCGAGGGTGTGGACTCCTGCTTCTACGTCTGGCTCAACGGCGCCTTCGTTGGCTACAGCCAGGTCTCCCACGCCACGAGCGAATTCGACGTCACGGATAAGGTCCGGGTGGGAGGCAACCGGCTGGCCGTCCTTGTCCTCAAGTGGTGCGACGGCACCTACCTGGAGGATCAGGACAAGTTCCGCACCAGCGGCATCTTCCGCGACGTGTTCCTCCTCAAGCGGCCCCCAGCCATCCTCTACGACTACGCCATCACCACCGAAACCGGGGATGCCGGTGCGTTGGTGCGCTTCCGAGGCGCCTTCCGGGGTGGGGAAGTCCCGGTCCGCCTAGCCCTCGCCGACGCGTCGGGGGCGCTGATCGCCACCGGTGACCTCGTTCCCGACGCGGACGGCGGGGCCTACTCTCATGCCGCCGTCCTAGAGGTGCCCCAGCCGCACATGTGGACGGCGGAGGACCCATACCTCTACACCCTCACCATCGAATGCCCGCATGAGGTGATCCGGGAACGTGTGGGTGTGCGGGAGGTGAGTATCGATGGGGCCGTTCTTCTGCTCAACGGGGTGCCATTCAAGATCCGCGGCGTCAACCGTCACGACTCGGATCCCGTGACTGGACCCGTGGTGGATCTCGAGCACATTCGCCGCGACCTGCGCATGATGAAGCGGCACAACATCAACGCCATCCGCTCGGCCCACTACCCAAACTGCCCGCAGTTCTACCAACTGTGCGACGAGTACGGCTTCTACGTCATGTCCGAGGCCGACAACGAGAGCCACGGTACCCAAATGCGCTACCTCAAGGACGAGTCGTGGCCCAACGTCGTGGAGCAGTGGAATAAGCTCATCGCGGACAACCCGGACTGGACCGAGGCAACGCTGGACCGCGTGCGGCTCTGCGTCGAACGTGAGAAGAACCGGCCGTGCATCATCTCCTGGTCGGCGGGCAACGAATGCGCCTACGGCGTGACCTTCGAGACGGCCTTGGCCTGGATCAAACGGGCCGATCCGACTCGAGTCACCCACTACGAGTCGGCCTACTATCGCTCGAGCGACCGACGCTACGACTACAGCGCCATCGACCTCTACAGCCGCATGTATCCCGGGCTTCACGAGGTGCGCGAGTACCTCGACTCGGGTCCGGACAAGCCGTTCATCCTCGTCGAGTATTGCCATGCCATGGGCAACGGCCCCGGCGACGTGGAAGATTATTGGAGCCTCATCGACGCCGACGAGCGGGTGTGTGGAGGCTTCGTCTGGGAATGGTGCGACCACGCCGTCCGGGACGGAGCCACGCCCGACGGGCGCCCCATCTATCTCTACGGTGGAGACCACGGCGAGGCCATTCACGACGCGAACTTCTGCGTCGACGGGCTGGTGACGCCGGAACGTATTCCTCACCCGGGCCTGCTCGAACTGGGCAACGTACTGCGGCCGGCGCGCGTCGTGGGCTACGACGCCGGGGTGCTGACGCTGCGCAATCAGCTCGATTTCACGGACCTTCGCGACTACGCCGACCTGTCATATAGCCTCAGCCTCGACGGCGAGGACGTGGCGGAGGGAACGCTGGAGCTGCCGGGCCCGGTGCCGCCGCATTCGACGGTGCGCCTGCCGCTGGAACTCGACATCCCCGCGCGCGGCCGCTGCTTCCTCACCGTGACCTACAGGCTCCGCCGGGCCCGGCCGCTGCTCGATGCGGGACATGTGCTCGGATTTGACGAGATCCAGATGCCGACGGCGGATCCGCGTCATGGCAGGGCCGCCGCTCTGCTCGACACGGCGCGCGCCGGCGATGTGCCCCGCATCGAAAACGAGGGGCCCCAGATCGTGGTGCGCGGCGAGGGGTTTACCTATCGCTTCGACACCCGCACCGGGTTGGTTGCAAGCATGGTCATTGGCGGCGTCGAACTCCTTGAGCGCACCGCCGAGGTCAACATCTGGCGGGCGCCGACCGACAACGACCGGTTCATCGAACTCGAGTGGCAGCGAGCCCGGTATCACCAGGCCAGCGCCCGCGCCTACTCCTGCGTCGCGAGGCGTATGGGGGACGTGGTCGTCGTTGAGGCGGTCATGGCGATGGTGGCGCCGTCGATTCAGCCCGTCATGTTCGTCGACGCGCGGTGGAGCGTCGACGGCGAAGGGACCCTGGATGTCGCCTTGACAGCGCGGCGAGACCCAGATTTTCCGCCGTTGCCCCGCTTCGGCCTGCGCCTGTTCCTCCCCGAGGACATGGATCGGGTGACGTACTTCGGCCTGGGTCCGGGGGAGAGCTACGTCGACAAGCGCCGCTCGTGCCGCCATGGCCTGTATACCCGCACGGTCGACGAGTTGTTCGTGAACTACATCCGTCCGCAAGAGAACGGCAGCCACGCGAGCTGCGACTATGTCCACGTGGCGGGGCCAAGGGCGGCCCTGTCGGTGGCCAGCGTCACGTCGTTTTCTTTCAACGCGTCGCGCTACACCCAGGAGGCGTTGACGATGATGCCCCACGACGTGGACCTCGTCCCATCCGGAAACATCATTGTGTGTCTTGACGCAGCCATGGCGGGCATTGGCTCCAACAGTTGCGGGCCTGAACTCTTGGAGCGGTACCGCGTCGACGCTTCCGAACTGACCCTGGCCATGAGGCTCGTGCCCTCCAACGTCGGCTGAGTGTCATGCGGCCTCTTCCAACTCCGCAAACGAGGTGACAATGAACGAGAAGAAGCACCTGCGGTGGTACAACAAGGTGGGTTACGGCTCCGGCGACGTGGCGGGTAATGTCGTCTACGCCCTGCTGTCGGCCTTCGTCATGATCTATCTCACCGACACCGTCGGCCTGAACGCCGGTATCGTCGGTACTCTGATGATGCTGTCGAAGTTCTTCGATGGTTTCTCCGATATCATCTTCGGCGCCATCTTGGACCGCACGCAGACGCGCATGGGCAAGGCTCGCCCCTGGATGCTGTGGGCGTTCTTCGGCTGCGCGGCCATGGTGATCGCCATCTTCGCGATCCCGCCGTCTATGGGGGATACCGCGAAGTACGCGTGGTTCTTCATCACCTACACGCTGCTCAACTCGGTGTTCTTTACGGCCAATAACATCGCCTATTCGGCCTTGACGGCGCTGATCACGAAGAACGCGGCAGAGCGGGTCCAGATGGGCTCCATCCGGTTCATGTTCGCCTTCGGCACCAGTCTCATGATCCAGACCGTCACGGTGGAGGGCGTGAAGCTGTTGGGTGGCGGTGCGGAGGGCTGGAGGGCGCTGGCTATCTGTTACGCCCTGCTCGGGCTGGCGGTCAATACCGTATCCGTGCTGTCGGTGCGTGAGTTGTCTCCGCAGGAGCTCGCGGAGACCACCGACGAAGAGAAGGCCAGGGAAGCTGACAAGGTGCCGCTCGGCGAGTCGCTCAAGCTGCTGATGGCCAACAAGTACTACCTGATCATCCTGATCATCTTCATCATGACGCAGATGTTCACCGCCACCCTCAACATGGGCATCTACTTCATGACCTACATCCTGGGTGACGCCAATCTTCTTGGCAGCTTCGCGTGGGCCATCAACATCCCACTCATCGTCGGGCTTCTCTTCGCCCCGCTGCTGGTGGCCCGCTTCGGCGGCATGTACAGGGTGAACCTGGTGGGCTATTGGATCGCGGTTCTGGGACGCCTGGGAGTCGTCGTCGGTGGTTACATGGGCAGCATCCCGCTGATGTTGTTCTTCTCCGGTGTCGCGTCCTTGGGCATGGCCCCTCTTCAGGGGACCCTGAACGCGTTGATCGCGGAGGCCTCAGAGAACACCTTTCTGCGGTTTGGCAAGCGCATCGACGGCCTCATGTTCTCGTGCACATCGTTGGGCGTGAAGGTAGGTAGCGGCCTAGGCACGGCCGTGGCGGGCTGGCTCCTCGCGGCGTCGGGATATGTCGCCAATGCGGCCGAACAGGCCAGCGGCGTGATCTCCATGCTGTACTTCATGTACCTATGGGTGCCCGCTATCGCCAACGCCATCATCCTGGCCCTGCTGTGGAAGCTGGACGTGGGCAAGGCCAACGAGGCCTTGCGGGAGAGGAAGTCGCCAGCGGCGCCATAGATGGTCGGAGTCGTACCCGCGAAGCCCGCCAGCGCACGTCGTCCTGAGTAATCGCGGTCCGCCATCCGCTTGAGCCTGGGTGGGCTTGGTGAGACAGTTCGTATCTGCGTCAGGGTGCGTTAGCATGAGGACAAGTCAAGATATCGACCTTCGAGTGGGGGCCATTGATGACTGAGTCTGACCGGGCTGAGTACGATCGTGAGCGGATTGATGCAATCCTCAAGATGATGCGGGAGGATACGAGCCCGGCCGCGCTGAGCGCGGCTGACAAGCTCGACACTATTGCCTCCTCACAGGACGAGCGTCGGTGGGGAGTTGAGGACGGCGCTCGTCTGTTCAGGGACCGCTATACCGGGGACCTTGATGCGCTCTATCGCGACTTCCTGGCGCTCGATCGGCGGATTCTGGACTTCGCTCAGGAACTGGCCGCGATGCAGACGAGCCTCTCCGAGGACGAGGCGAACATCGTCGGAGGGCAGCAGAGCCTGCTTGAGAGGATCCTTGATTCGGGTGAGCGGGGGTCGCGCGGCGATGTCGGCGCGTCTGGTCTACGGGAAGAAGAGGCGACGAGGGTTGCGTCCAACGCGGAGGTGAATCGTGGCTAACAGCCCCATGTACGAGCGGCTCCGTGCGGTGGCCGAACTGAACTACGACGATTTGTTCGAACGTTTCGACCTGCTCTTGGCTCGAAGTAGCCTGAGCGGAGCTCGGGAGCAGGTCTCCCGAGCCCAGAACGATCCGGGCATTAGCGGTACGGTGAAGACCGCTATCGCCAAGCGCCTTAACGAGGATATCGCCACCTTCGGCGAGTACGAGGACAGGCTGGACCGGATGCGTCAAAGGTATGAAGAAGCCCGGACGGCGATGCTTGAGGCAAAGAAAACCTTTGAATCCTTGTCTCCCGACTTGCTGTCGGCCTTTGAATCCGGCGTTCTCTGGTTCTTGGAGAAGATCGATTGGCTCGGAAAAATCCTGCCGGTAGACGAGTACCTCCTCGAGATCGAGGGGTTGAGGAATGGCCGTCGTGAGCAGGTGGCCAAGGAAGCTCTCGAACGGATGAACACGAGACTGACCATGCTGTCGCTCAAAGATTCGATCACTCCGGGCGAGGAGCCGGGGTCGGTCAATCCCGTCAGCTCGCCTGTCGGGGGGCCAAGCCGTCTTGGGTCGGATGGCATTCTCCGGTCTGAGCCTGGATATGCCTCGTACAAGGACGCGCAGTGGCCCAGGGACGCTCTTGACTACCCCATCAATGCGAAGATGACGGCCGATGGTCCCGTGGGGGGCTATTTGCCCGCCGACGTTACGAACATCGACGACCCACGTTGGCGCTCCGACTACACCAGCCAGGCGTTGGGGCCCATCACTGGGAAGGCGGGGATCACGGGAGGGCTCCTAGGCGCGGGTACCGGGTTGGCTGCGCGAGGCCTTGCGGGGGCTGGTGGAGCGGCAGGATTCGGTGGGCTTGGCCCGGGGGCCTTGACGGGGACAACCACAGGGCCGACATCGCCAATGACGACGGTGCGTGGAGCAACAGGGGCGGGCAATTCGATGATGCGTCCCGCGATGGGCATGGCAGGCGGCCACGGTGGTGCTGGGGACCCCAAGAAGGATAAGAAACCGGGCTTGACCGGCTACGAAGTGGTCAGGCTCAACGACGCAGAAGACGGCGATCAAGCGCCAGTAGACGAGTCGCGCTTCGGAGCCGGTGATGTGGAATCCCTTCAGCCCATTGATACTAACGAGCGAGACACGTGGTGAGTTTGGCCGGATCAGCCGTACCGGGCGCCCTCGGGGCGCGGTGACATCAGCATAAGGAGGAGGAAAATCACAGGCCCCACGACCGGAATGAGAACGATCAGTGACAGCCAGCCGCTCTGGTTGGCGTCGTGTAGCCGACGAACCGTCAGCGCCAACTGGGGCACGAAGGTCACGATCAGGTATCCCGCATAGAGCAGACTCATGGCCGTCGCGCCGGCTTCCTCGCCGGTGGATTCCGCGACGGGTGTGACCGTCTGGATCGCGATGCAGACCACGACGTGGAACAGGAACATCCACCAGTACTCGGAGCGGCTGGCGCGGCCATCGAAGATGAAGGCCTTGGCCCAGAACCGTTTGAACGCTTGTATCGGGTTCGCGTTGACCAGCGGGTCGTCAAGAAAGGTGAAGGATGCGGCCATTATTGGCTCCTACGAGCTCGCCCAGGGGACGGAGTGTCGATGGGGCTTGTCAGTGAACAACCTAGCCGTTGCTGATGTGGGGCTGTGCAAGGTCATGGATGCCAGTGTGTCACGCCGCGAGATCACTCAGCGTTGCCGTGGTGACGGTGCCTGGGTCGTGGTCCCTCGTCGCTGGCCGGGTTCCACCTGAGCCAGGTTGCGCTTAACATGGATGGTGGCACGACGTCGACTTCCGAACAGGAGCGCTGATGACTGGTCCCGAGTCTGAGACTGAAGGGTTCACCTACGACGCGGCGGAGACGTCGATGGCCCTGGCACAGATGGACATGGCTCGCCCCATGGCAGGGCTGGCCGCCAACCTCTTCGATAGGGTCTCCACGTCGCAGACGGAGCGCAGGTGGGGAGTGGAAGATGGGGCCGTGACGTTCCGGAAGAACTATGAGCAGAGCCTGGGAGCCCTCCATCACGAATTCCGGGCCATGGACGAACGGCTTGCAGAATTTGTCGAGGCGCTGACCGCGGCGAAACGGGCACTCGACGATGCGGACAACGCCGCCGCGGAGGAGATCATCAAGACCAGGCTGCGGATCTCGCCCCCGGAGGATCAGCAAGTCTCGAACGAGGAAGCCGAGTGGAGCCCAGGGCCGTACACGGACTCCTCGGGAGTGAAACCGATCAAGTAAGGAGAGCTGACCATGCCAGATAGCCCTAAATACCAGCGGCTTCGGGCCGTGGCGGAGTTGGACCATAACAGCGAGGTTGACGCCCCAGACCTGGAGGTTGCACGCTCTGGGCTGAGAAGCGCGCGGGCACTGGTCGACTATGTGAAGGACAACCCTGGAATCACCGGCGAGGTAAAGCGCGTGATCACCCAGCGTCTCGAGCGTGAGGTCGCGGCCTTCAACGGCTATGAAGAGTACCTCCTCGAGCTGCGCGGGCTGTACAACGAGGCACGCGAGGCCATGCTCGAGGCCAAGAAGGTCTGCGACAGCCTTTCCCCAGAGCTGCTGTCGCCTGTGGAATCCGGAGTTCAGAAGACCCTCAAGGAGGTGAACTGGCTCGGCAAGATCCTGCCCGTGGACGAATACCTCGACGCCGTGGAGACGCAGCGAAACCGCGAACGGGAAATGGCTTCCTACAAGGCCCTGGATGAGATGAATTCCAAGTTGCTCAGGCTGAGGACGAATGCGCCTTCGCCTGCACCTCTTCCATGGGAAGATGCTGCCGAAGAGTCCGCCCAGAAGGCAATACATTCAACTATCGTGGACAGCAGGATGAGAGTGGGGAATCCTGTGTCTGGCTCCCCAGGAACTGGAAGCCATGGAGATAGTGGGCATGGGGCAGGGGACGACTCGAGTGTCGCAACGTCTGGCACCGGCGCGGGGGGAGGGGCTGGGACGCTTGCCTCGGGACTGGTTGCGGGGGCGCTTGGCGGTGGGGCTGCCGCGCGTGGTTTGGCGCAGTTGCGTTCCAGCGGGGATGGCATCTTCCGGGCAACCGAGCCGAAGCCGGTGGACACCTCATACAAGAGCGCGGAGTGGCCGAAGGACGCCTTGCGTTACCCCGTCAACGCGAGGATGACGGCGGACGGCCCTGTTGGCGGCTATCTGCCTGCGGATGTGACCAACATCGACGACCCAAAGTGGCGCGCCGACTACACCAACTCCGCGCTCGGCGCATCCCCTGGCGCGGGCAAGGCGACGATCGCCGGCGGGATCCTCGGCGCTGGCGCGGGATCGGCGCTTGCGGCCCGCGGGATGGGTGGCGCGGGCCTTGGCGCTGCGGGCGTCGGTGGAGCCGCCGGTGTCGGCGGGCTTGGCGCTGGGGGAATCGGCGGCCTCGGCGCGGCTGGGGTCGGTGGCCTCGGCGGCGCAGGGAGCGTGGGCGCTGGCTCGGCAGGCTCGGCAGCCGGTGCGCGCCCCGGGCCCGGAGCCCCCCTGGCCGGAGCGACGGGGGCCGGTTCCGCGGGCGGTGGCGCGGCGGCGCGAGGTGCTGCCGGCGCTGGCGGGTCGATGATGCGGCCGGCCATGGGTATGGCTGGCGGCCATGGCGGGGCTGGGGACCCGCGGAAGGACAAGAAGTCTGGCCTTGTGGGCTACGAGGTGGTCCGCATTGATGACGAGGCGAATGCGCCGGTGGACGAATCGCATTTTGGAGCGGGGGATGCCGAATCGCTTCGGCCTATCGAAACAGACGAGCGGGATACGTGGTGAGGGCGCAACGCATCGCCAGAGGGGGTACTGCGGCGCTTGCGGCCCTCACACTGGTGGTTTCCGTGGCGGGGCCGAGTCTCGAGCGAGCCGCGGCGGACGACGCCATCAGGCAGCAGCCGTACGCCCAGCAGTTTGACCTGAAAGGGCTTCATGAGAAGGGCTATAACGGGGAAGGCGTGACTATCGCCTACATTGAGGCGGCCCCAGACACCAGTTCTCCCGAGCTTCGGGGAGCGTCCATCGAGGTGCGCAAGCCGTGTGACATGAATACTACCCCGAGCCTCACCGCACATTCCAATATGGTGGCTTCCATTCTGGTGAACCAGGAATGGGGCTGGGCGCCGAAGGCAAAGCTCGTCAATTACACCGCGCTGCTCAAGGGCGCGAAACCCAGTGATGACTGCCGCAAGGCGGGGGATTTGATCATGCATCAGATTCACAGGGCTCTTAACGATGGGGTAGACATCATCAATCTCTCGGTAGGAATAGGTGACGCGTTAGCCCCAGAGCACTGGCTTCGATCCGAGTCGGATGCCAGGGTTCTTGAACGCGCCGCAGCTCTAGGCGTTCCGGTGGTCGCGTCTGCTGGAAACACTGGTAAGAGGGTGGTTTCAGGGCAAAGCTTCGGTCAGTACAACACGGTCGTTGGCGTGGGGTCTACCAGCTTGAAGGGAGTCCGGTCCAGTTTCTCCACCGTTGGGCCGCATCTCGTGGTCTCGGCCCCGGGGGAGCAACTAACCAAACGCGATCCGGACAGTCAGGGAAGGCTCACCGTCATCAACCGGGCAGCAAAGGGCACCTCGGTGTCCGCCCCCATGGTCACCGGACTGTTGGCTCTGGGAATGCAAAGGTGGCCCGACGCGACGGCGAACCAGCTTCTGCAGTCCCTGGTGAAGACCGCCAACAACGGCGGACGTGGTTGGACGGAGCAGCACGGCTGGGGCCTGATCGACGTGACGAAATTCCTGAACACGGACCCTAGCTCTTTTGAGGACGTCAATCCGCTCTGGAACAAGAAGGATATCGACGCCACCAGCAAAGAAGAGCATCAACAGATTACTCAGAAGAGCATGGCCGAATACCAAGACGGCTTGGTCGATCCTGTTGTGGTGGAGTACGATGAATCCTACGTGTATCGAGGCGTAGATGATAGTATCGCGAGGCAGAACCCCGATCGGTCCGAGCTCGGCACCTCGCCGCGCTATCGCAAGTGATCTCGTGTTAGGAGGAGGCGATGTCTGGAATTGAATTCGATCGTGAAGCGATCGGGGTTAACGCGAAGAAAGACTGGGCCGATGCTAGTTATTTCGGAGCTATCGGTAGTGGTCTCGATTCGATAGCGGTCGATCATCCGCCAATAGCTGCACCTCTTGAGAGAGGGGATAACGTTCCAGTAGAGGCGCTGCAGAAGAGGGCTGAGGAGTTTATGAGAGTGATGCAGAATATTGCTCTCGAGTTTTCGGATGCCTGCGCTGTTCTTGGATCTGGCCAAGAAGAGGCGATCGGCGAAATGGATGCGACAGAGCGTCAGAGCGACGAAGTATTTAGATCTATCCTCGAGCGTATGGAAGAAAGATGAGGATGAGCAATGAGTAGGATGCCGCAGATTCCTGCTGTGCATGAAGCAGCCTCTGCGGTTGCTGAGGATCTCGAGAAGACGGGGATGGCTATTGGGGAGTCCCAGGTTGCCCAGCACAGGTCTAAAGGCGTGCCGGGGTGGGTGGGCGTTTCGGCGGATGCCTATACGGATTCCATCGTTCGACTTGGAAGCTACGCGCGCAACTTCGCACACGCCTTCATTGAGCCTTCCAAGCAGCTAAGCACGTGGGCCGAAGAAGTCAAAACAACCCGAAAAAAAATTGATGATCTGCACGAACGCGAGAAAGAGGCTGTTCTTGAGTACGAGAAGACCACTTATGCGCTGAGGGAATGGGTGGCGGCCCAGGAGCTCCTAGGGGTGCAGGTTGCGCCGGAAGTGATTCAGTCTCGCATCGTGATGATCGAGAGTAAGTACCAGGCTACCTTAGATGGGCTTTTTAGAGAATATGATTCGCTAATAGCCAAGTTGACTGAGACAGCGGGAGTGGCTGCAAAGGCGTTGCAGTCGTCTATGGACGCACTCGTTCCTCCCGGGAAGCGTTCGTCGCGATGCGAAATTGGAGCCAATCTTTTCAATGGTATTGATGTCGTCGATGGCCAGGCGGAACAGGAGAGGGCGCAGGAGATCGCTTCGGCGATCGCCAGCCGGATGCAAGACCGAGATTTTACGCCAGAGGATCTCGAAGAATTCCATAAGAAGTACGGAGAGGAGTTGTCAAACCCGTTTGTTGCTCGCGCCTTGGCGGAACATATAGGTCCTCGGGAGATGAGTGAATTCGCCGTGAGGGTGACAGCGGTGGGAGCGAAGGGCAAGGTCCGAGATGATGTGTTGAAACAGCTTGGCACTTCGATGGTTTTGGCTTCAGGTGGGTCGAACTACAGCGAAGAAGCCGCTGAATATCAACGTAAATTTGAAGTGGTGGCGGACGGATTGCGAACGGACCGCGGTGATTCCATGGCGAAGCATGCGGCTGACTATGCGAATAGGTTGAAGAGTGCGGGCCATTCGTCGATCAAGGTTGACGCCATTGCATCAGCTCCGCAAAATAAGGAAGTTGAAGGCTACTCGATTATTTCGCAGTTGCTGGGCAAAGCGGGGGAGTCTAATCCTGATCTGGCTTTAGGGCCGGAGTTTTTCGAGCAGCGAGATGGTTTGCCTTCTACCGCGCAAGATTTGGTCGCTTGGAATGCGGAACAGAGTAACAGCACATGGCGTACCCAGTATCGCTTCGACAACATTCCTTCCTTGTTTAAAGGGGACGGGGATAATCGACATTTGATCGATCCTATTCACTCTATGATGACTCTGATGGATCAGCCAGACGCTCTGAAGTCCGAGGGTGCCCTGGGCATTCCGAAGAGTTTTGGGCCAGGCGTAGAGGAAGAAGAGTTGCGTCGCAAGGATGCCGTTAAGAGCTTTCTCGCTGGCGATACTCCGCAAGGAATGGACGTCGACGGCGATGGAAATGCCGATGAGCCTATGAACATGACGCGTTATCTGACTGGCGGGCGTCTAGGGTATGATTACTATGGCTTTCAGGACGGTGGCGAACAGTTTGGTAAAGTCATCGCTGAAGCCTCGGCTGTGGAAGAGTATCCGGGGGGAGCTGTGTCTTCGGAAGCCATGCGGGACTGGATGTCGCGTGATGAACAGGCTACCCGAATTGCTGCCAACTTCATGTTTGGGTACCAAGATGGATTGGATGTGGAGAACCCGCTTGACGAGGGGCAAGACCCTTTTGGAAAGAACAACAAGGCATTGCGCTCTTGGGCGGGGTTGATCCTTGGTCCGCATCTTGAAGGTTTTGCTTCCTCTCTGGATCACGAGACCCAAAGTAACGATGTTAGGCTATCGACGGATGCCAAGCGCCACTGGGTCACCACCTCCGCTGAGATGCGGGAAAGACTGCTCGGAAAGAACGGATTTTTTATCGACTTGGGATTCGATAAGCCAGAAGTTCATGATAATAATACGCCAGACGACCCGACGGACGATTACTACCTGGGGCAAAACGGAAGGGCTGGCCGGGCGCCTGCCCTGGCCAACATGATCCTACAGGCGGGAGCGGAGTACGGTAGGGACGTTCATGACATCATTTCCGGTAGATCCGAAGAATCGCTTGCGCAGGTAGGCGGGAGGTGGGCGCCGCTGCTCGACGCGCTGTTTACGGCGCCATCGGGGGCGAGTGAGCAAGCGATCGAAGAAATGAATGAGCGAAACAGAATGTGGCGTTCGCTTTTCAATAAGGCGATGGATGTCGTGCCTAGTGGGGATCTTGCAAAGGTGGTCGCTCCCGGTGCACTGAAGTTGGCCACGTATGCTATCGACCAGGTTAAAGGGGTGGGGGCAATTTCTCTCGACTCTTTGTTCCCTATCGCTGAGACGAATAATGTTGATTTGGTGCGCGAATCCGAAATGGTGAAGACGTACATGCATAATGCGGTATATGACTCACTGAGCGCGCAAGAAAGGCTCTATAGTCTTCCGATGACTCCGGCTCAGTTCAATGTTGAAATAACTGATGTCAAGGAAAAGTTTGTTGACCAGGCGGGGCGTGTGATCCCGTACTCGGCGATGACTCCGAAGCAGAGGGATAACTTCAAGTCCTACATTGCTCAGCACCTGCCTGAATTCGGTGCTGACGATGGACTTCAGGACGTCGAGACTGCCGCGAACAACGCGCGGAAGGCGAATGAGAATGCTCGAATCCGGTCTGAGGGCTAGGTGGCGAATCTCGAGAAAGGCTCTGATGTGGCCGCTTCTCGGTCTTGCCATACTCGGGTTGGTCTGCTGCCACGCGAGTTCACCACTTTCACCGTCGGCTGAGAGCCCAGTTTCTACGCCTAGCGAATCTGGTCTTCTCGTGACCAGCGAGGTGGGTGACGAAATCACGATCGACATGCCTCCGGGATGGATCAAGGTGCCGGGGGAGCCGGTGTATAAGCTGATCGTGACCAAGGGCCCCAAGGGAGACCAGTGGGTTGAAGGGCCCACGATGAGAGTATTCCACTACGACGCGAAACTGCTGAGGATGCTGGAAAACCTGGATCACGATGAGCCGGTGAGAGCCGATGCCGAAAAGGAAGTCGATGACGCCGGGTCTAATGCGAAGCGGATTCCCGATATGGAAATTGGCTTTGAGAAAGCGGTGGGCATAAGTTGGTATGATGAAGAGCGTAAGGCGTGTATGGAGACTTGGTATGTCGCGCGGCATGATGGACTTTGGTGGATCACGCTTCGGTCAGCTCCTGGCGCCTCGGCGGTGCCGGACGATTTGAAGAAGATAATGAAGTCGATACGCTGGACGCTGCCGGTTCTACCCGCTAGCCCTTCGAGTAGAAACACATAGTACGCATGGCGTATCTTTCGCCATGATCCGTGCGGCGAGGTAATAATCACAAGTCCTCTTCCTGGCGAGACGCCTCGTGGCCCCCTTGGGGTTTCCCTCATCTTCCCTTGGTGAAGGAACTCTGCAGGAGGGAGGAGGCTGGGCCGGTACTGTCATGTCTGCTCGGGCCGGTCTGTCTGGTGCTTATTGTGCGGCCTTTTCCGGCGAAATTTTCGGGAGGTAATGATGAACGCTCCGAAACCAAGAAGGCTCAGAAGGCCAGGGGCAAAGACAAACCGTAGCGCATCCCGACCGAGGTCTTCCTTGAGTAGATCGAGGTATATGAGGGCGGTTGCCGAAATTGCGCCATAAGAAAGACTGAGCGCCAAGAGCGCCGCGCGGCTCAGCAGAGTCTCTCGCCGGAGTGTAAGCCCCCATGCTACCGTGACCACGGCGGCGGCCGTAGTGAAGAGTATTGCTATCCACCAAGGCTTCGATGGTTTTGTGGAAGGTACGAATACAAACATGAGCCCTGCAATGCTGAGTAGGCATGCCGCCACGACTCCCTGGATTCGAATCCGTTGCATACCGTTCTCCGATCCTGCCGTTAGAATGAACTGGTTCAGCGATGCATGGTTGCTCTTGACGGCTCAACCGCTAATATTCACCTTAACATGCCAGGGGTCAGGCCGGCGGGTGCGACACTACCGGTTCCTGGACGGGAGACGGGAGCCCAGGAGAATGGCCAGGACGGCGAGACCCCCAACGCCAGCGACCACGCCCAAGGCGCGCAACCGAGCCGGGCGCGGGTCCTCGTCTGGTGTGGGCGGGGTCATCGTCGGGGTCGCGGGTGGGCTGGGCTTGGGGAAGCGAGGATTCGGCGGGCCATCCAATGTGCCGTCGTTGATGAAGTTGAGGGCGTCGTACGGCGCCACTAGGCCCCAGCCGATATCAGGGTCGGGCGTGGAGCGCGAGGGGCGCAGCCCCGTGGCAAGGATTCGATACTTCCAGTCCGCCGGTTTTTCCTTGGGGTAGGCGGCAGCCACCAATGCCGCCACCGCGCCGGCATAACCCGCGGCGTAGGAGGTGCTGGGCTTGTCTGCGAAATAGCAGTCCCCGTGGCCCAAGTACGTGCTGAGAACCTGCATTCCTGGGGCGGCGATGTCGATGTGTGAACCCTTGGCGACGGAGTCAGCCGGCGCGCCGTTGTTGCCGACCGCTGTCACGGACAGGACCTCCGGATATGCGGCTGGATACCGCGGCGCCGTCGCGGACACCCCCTGTTCCGCATTGCCAGCGGAGGCGACGACCAAGGCGCCAGCTCGCGTGGCGTGAGCGACAGCGGCCTTCAACTCCGGAGCATTCGCGGTGACTGACTGGGGAACGACGATGATCTTTGCCCCATTGTCCGCTGCCCAACGGATGCCCGTGGCTGTGCGGCCGCTGTTGGGTTTCTTGGCGGGGTCGCCCTGTTCCGACTCATACGTCCGCACAGGCAAGATCGTCGCCTCCGGTGCCAGCCCCACCAACCCAGAGCCTGTCACCTCGCGAGCCGCGATCTGGCCCGCTACAACGGTGCCATGGCCATAGACGTCAGTTTGGCCCGTGCCCCCGCCCGCCACCAGGTCTGCCCCTTGCGCCACCGCTCCCGGAAAGTGGACGTTGGATGCTGCCACCCCAGAATCGACGACAGCCACGGTCACATCCCCGCGCGAGATCTGCCACGCCCGCGCGGCGCCCAATTGAGTCAAGGCGGTGGGCGCCTTCTCCACCAGCGTCGTCTTGCCCGGTTGACACTGTTGCCCTTCATCCTGGCGCCATCCCAGCCCGCCCGCCGCATGCGCGGGCGAAGCGGCGGCCCCGATAAGCATCGCCGCACACATGCCGGCCAAGGCCCGCCCGCCAATGCTCATTGCTGCCCCACCGTTTCCCAGGCTTTCTGGGGATTCAGCTCCGGCCCCGCGGGAATAAGGGACGTCCATGCCGCGGGAACGGAATGGATGTTCTCCTCGGTGTAGCCCAGCCGACCCAAAACGTCGGCGGGGGAGGCGCCTAGGCCATGCACCTTGCCCAAGTCGGAGACGAGTTGCACGGCGCCGAGGCTGCCGTCTGGAGACGTGGCCCGAACCAGGGCGCCAGAGCCGCCCAAGACTGATGTGCTCGGAGGAAGGCTCTTCTTCTCCTCGTTCTCGTCATCGCTGGGCACCAAGGGCCGCGCCCCAACATAGCGGCGCATATCGTTGTGCTCCATGGAAAAGAGTTGAGACGTGCTGGTCCCGTCCTCGCCTTGAACGAGTTGCGCGCACGGCGTCGACCCCTCCGGCATGGCATCGGCCAATTGCTCCGGCCAATCCGAGGGCCCCACCCGCTCATCCCATTTCACCTCGAGCCCAGAAATAGTGGACAACGTGGTGGTCAGCCGACTATCGGACTTGTAGAGTTTCGCGGCCATTTCCGTGAGCGGGGTGAGCTCTCCCGGTCCCGTGACCACCAGGTATTTGTGCTCGGTGCTGTCCTCGACCTCGATCAGCGACCCCACGACAGCCTTGCTCAATGAACCAGGCATCTTCCCAGCCGGCGCCCCAGCCGTCGCCAGCTTGAACGGCTTGAGGTCCGAGCCTCGCTGGAACAGGGACAGCCACGAATTGCTGACCTCGGCCTCGCTGGTCGCATCCAATCCCAAAGCCAGGATCACCGCGTTCTTATTCTGATTGAGAATCCGGTACCGGTGGTTATTGGTGATCAGATACGTGGTGCCGTCACTGCTGACGAGCGCGGCGCCACGCTGTGTGCGTTCCTGCGGCAGGTGTGCCACCCAGGTGTGCGGGCTCGACGGGAGGCCGCAGGAGAACCACAGCGCCGAATTTAACCGGTCGGCGGTAGGGACATCGTCCGGAACGCCAGTGAGCCCGATCTGCGAACCGCGCGCGATGCCGTCGATCGCCGAGGCCGGAAGCTCGCTAGTTTGATACTGGCCAGAATCGGCCAAAAGGCGCGCGGAGGTGATGTTGGTGACCGGGCGCAGCACACCGTTGATGGTGTAGTACCGAGCACCAGTACCCTTGACCACCACCAGAGTGGAGTTGTCCCAGTTGTTGGGAAGCTGCGGTGCGAACCGGCTCATCACGGCTGCCACCCCCAGCATGATGAGCACCACCACGACGCCCACGAGCAGGGGCGCAAAAGGCGACTTCGACTCCAATTCCCGGCCGCCCGGGGTTCCCGAAGAGAAGGCCGTCACTAGGCGACGGCGGTTGTACCGCTGGGCCTCTAGGATCTCCTTGTTTGACGGCATCAGAAGACTCCCCACACGAGCGCGGTGAGGGGAAGGATTAGCAGCAAGGCCAAGACCCCTGCCGCGTCCGCAAGCCGCGTCAACCATGGCCGCAGCTTCTGGGACACGACGTTGGCAGCCAGCAACAGGATCGCGGCGGCGATGATGCCGCTCAGCGTCCACGGCAGGGCGGATGGGATGACCGCCGTGGTGGACACCGCGGCCATGACGGTCAGGGCCATGCCGGTCAAAACGCCGATGAGGACCTCGACGGGAGACCGCAGGGAGCGAGTGGACAACATCAGAGCGATCCCCACGCAGGCGAGCAGGGCGATGGAGGCCGCAGATTGGGTCAGCATGGGGGCGATCGCCACCATGGCCACCGAGCAGCCGGCCTTCAAGGCGATGACGAAGATCCGGGCGTTCTCCACCGTGGCGAACACCCGCGGCGGATCGATGACCTCCTGCTCACCAGGGGCGATGGTGACGGGCAACTGCGCCATGGCCACCCAAGGGGCGCTCAGGGTGGTGACCACCAGCAACGCCATCACCATGCTCGCCGCGGCGTCCGGCACCAATCCAATGAGCCGTACCAGGAATCCCGTCAGCCCAAGGGCCACGCCAGCAGCTACGGGGCCCGCCATCGATACCCGCAGATCCGACGGAAGCACGAACAACGAGAACGCGCCGACGATGAGAGCACCCCCTGCTGAGAGCAGCGGCAGGGAGAACCACTCGCCGGGCGTCAAGGCGAAGGCGGCGCAGGCCACCAGGACAGGAGTGGTGTGAGCCAGGGACAAGGCGCCGGGGCGGTTGGGCATCCGGGCGACGACGGCGGCGGCCAGCGTCGTCAGCAGCGCACCCGCTAGGCCCACTGACGCGGTCAGGACGGGAGCTCCAGAACCAGTCACCAGCAGGATCGCCGCCAACAACACCAAAGCGGCCGACGCGTGCGCCGACAACTGCACCGAGTCCGTCTTCTCCCACGGCGTGGACGTGTCGGCGATCGTGGTACCTACCGCCTCGACCAGGTCGTCGTAGCGCTGATCCTGAACATTGGTGCCCGTGGCCTCGAGGGTGAGTACCGCGCCAGGCAGCACCTTCTGCTCGGCCAGGCTACGTGCCTGATCGAGGGGATTTCCGTCGGAGGTGCGAACGGCGAATCCCTGAGTGGCGGTCTGCGCATCGAGCGGACCCAAGGACTTCACCATGGTGGGCACCAACTCGGCCAAGGCGACGTTGGGTGAGACCGACAAGTCGACCCTGTCGTCGCCCATGGTCAGGGTGAGCGCCATGAGGGCTCCGGTGTGAGACGTTGCGGGCATCTGGTTCCTTCGTCGCGCACAGCAGGTCCGCACCAAGGCTACTTCGCCGTGGCTCACGTGTCGCCTCGGAGTGGGTAGATGGACCCATGAAGAATACGCGACGCGCCGTCCTGCGATATGAGCCGCTTCCATCGGATGACCCAGGCGTCGTTTACTGTGGAACATGTCATCCGCGGTGTGGCCGGCCGTTGCACCGCAACCATCGAAATGGAGGACAGCCATGTCAACAGAGTCATACAGCGCAGGTGCAGGCGCAATTGTTGCAGGTGCCGAGGCCACGGCTCGCGCGCGTGAAGAGGTGAGCAAGAGCATCGATCAGGTGCGTGCTGCTAAGGACAACGTTGGTGCCGCCTGGATGAGTTCCGGCGCCACCGCGATGCGTAACAGCGTCGACCGCTGGATCGAGGCATGCACCAGGGTTAACAACCGGCTCATCAAGCTGGAGGAAGACCTGCGCTCGACGGACAAGGACTACATCGGGACCGAGGACGAGCAGAGCGCGATCTTCCAGAACGTCGAAGCCCGCATGGGCTGATTCCTTCAGGATCAGGAGAAACAACATGAGCGAAGACATCAAGGTTTCCTTTACCGCCATCGCGACCCTGGCGTCTGATATCCAGCGTGAATCCGCCGAGGTTCAGAACCATCTCGATACTCTCGAGAGTGAGGCCAGCCGTCTGCGGGCCAATTGGGATGGTCAGGCGCAAATGGCCTTCGACTCCGCCAAGCGTGATTGGGACAAGGAGATGGAGAACATGCACGTCATCCTGACAGAGCTTTCGAGCAAGGTTGACGACGCTGGCCACCAGTACCGTGCCACTGAGGTGAGGAACGCCAACAGGTTCGCCTGAGACTCACGCGAAACCGGGCGGGAACCAATCGCAAGGTCCCGCCCGGTTTTGCATGCCCGCAGACGGTAGCCCGCGGCTGTCCTCAGTCCGCGGCCATTACGTGCATGCTTCGTCGTCCCATGACCAAGGTGGTGCCCAAGGGAACCCAGATGCGTTTGTCGGGCACCAGTGGGGTGGAGGCGCCGTGCGCGCTCTGAATGGCGGTGCCGTTGGTGGACCGGGCGTCCTCGACGAGCACGCCGCCCGGGGCCGGGCTGATCCGCACATGCACCCGTGACAGCGATTGGGTGGAGTCGGCGACGACGACCGCTCGCTCCGAGGAACTGCCCGCCGTCGGCGAACGGCCGATGACCAGTGTGGAATCCACTGGCTCTCGCTGCCCGGAATCCAGCACGAGGCACGCCGCCGTCGTCTGAGCCTCCTCCGCGACGGCCTGGGAGAGGGACTGAGTCTCCAACGAGGACGGAGCAGGAGATTGAGACGCTGAGGCAGCGCGGCGCGGAACCGTCGAGGTGGGCGGGGAGGCTTGCGAATCGATGGGAGAGGGCTGGGGGGAGGGGAGAGGCTGCGGTTGGGTCCAGCCGATCGAGTTGCGCCGAGTGGTGGGGGGATCGAAGGCGTCGGGTGCCTCATCCCAAATCTCCTGCGCCGGGGCCGAGGAGGCGACAGGCTGGGCCGGGACCTGAGGGACTGGCGGGGGCTGAGGCGCCGGGGGCTGGGGCTGCGACGGCGCCGCGGGGGGTGCCTGGACCGGCCAGGAGGGCTGCGCTGGAGCCTGCGGAGGCGCG
>JBHADA010000149.1:0-5567 GCA_041854805.1 Arachnia sp. | reverse complement strand
CGCCGTGCTCGGCGACGACGGCACTCTCGCCCTGGCGATCGTGGACCTGCGCAATCCCCTCACCGCAGATCCGCTACCCGTACAGATCAGCGGCCCGTCAGGGATGCCCGCAGACGCGCCGGAGTCATGGAGAGTGAGGTCCGCGTCGAGACTCGCAGGCACTGAGCCCACCGATCCCCGCAGCACGCTCGGAGCGCCGGCAGATGTCTCCAGTGAGCTCAGGTCCCTCCAGCTCGGCACGCAGGATCCGATTACTGCCACCACCTCTCCCGGCACCGTAACCCTCCTCGAGCTCATCTCAGAAGAGATCGCTTCCACAGGCTCAGGACCGTCCCTGGATTAACGACTATGAGCCGCGGTACATGACGTTGCAGTCGGCAGTGTGGCCGTGGGGATTCGAGCCCCTGACCGGCGCAACGGGCGGGCAAAAGCATCTCCTTTGGGAAGAAGACCCGTTCCGGGACCCCCGTGTTGCCGCGTCGACCATCCTAACCTCGGGCTTTCATCGTTGAGGTGTCCGAGGGGTGGTCGTAGACGCGGAAAGGTGCTCCTGACCTGGAAGAATAGGGCTTGCTTAGGGTCCAATTCTCCAAGGTCGAAGGAGCACCTTCAGGGTGAACACTACCGGGTTGTATCCGCGGGTGCAGGTTGATGTCGCACCGAGTACGGCGGTGGGGCAGGCGGGTGGGGTGCTGCTGACCGAGACGGTCCGCGCCACCGGCCTGGACCGGGCCCTGTCGCAAGCGCTGGGACCGTGGCGGCGCCCGTTGGCGCAGCATGATCCAGGCAAGATCCTGCTCGACCTCGCGCTGACACTGGCTGTGGGCGGGGACTGCCTGGCCGACGTCGCCGCGGTGCGGGCCGAGCCGGACGTCTACGGTCAGGTGGCCTCGGATCCCACGATCTCTCGCCTGCTCGCGCTCCTGGCCAGCGATGTCGATGCTGCCGAACGCGCGATCAACACCGCCCGGCGCCGCGCCCGCGAGGCGGCGTGGGCTCGGGCCGGCAGCCATGCCCCGAGCCATCACGTCACCGCGAAGAACCCGCTGGTCATCGATCTCGACGCCACCCTCGTGACAGCTCATAGCGAGAAGGAGAACGCACGAGCGACGTTCAAGAAGGGATTCGGGTTCCATCCCCTGCTGGCCTTCGCCGACCACGGCGAAGGCAGTGGTGGGGAGATGCTGACCTGCCTGCTCCGGCCCGGGAACGCGGGCTCCAACACGGCTGCTGACCACAAGACCGTGATCAGACAGGCGCTGGTCCAAGTAGGGCTGGGGCCCAGGCCGGGGAAGAAGGTGCTGATCCGGATCGACGGTGCCGGCTCCACCAAGAAAACCATCGAGGAGCTGGTCAAACGCCGGGTCTCGTACTCGGTGGGATTCACGTTGCCCGCCAACACCCCGGAGGTCTATCGGATCATCCCCGAGCATGTCTGGGAGCCGGCCTATGACCCCGACGGCACCCCCCGAGAAGGGGCGGACGTGGCCGAGCTGACCGGACTGCTGGACCTCAAGGACTGGCCTGAGGAGATGCGGGTCATCGTCCGCCGCGAGCGACCGCATCCCGGGGCGCAGCTGCGGTTCGAGGACGTCGACGGTTACCGCCTGACGGCGTTCGCGACCAACACCACGCAAGGCCAGTTGGCGGACCTGGAAGTGCGCCACCGTCGCCGTGCTCGCTGCGAGGACCGGATCCGGGCCGCGAAAGACGCTGGCTTACGGAACCTGCCGCTGAAATCCTTCGCCCAGAACCGGATCTGGTGCCAGATCATCGCTCTGGCCAGCGAAATCACTGCCTGGATGGGCCTGCTCGCGCTTCCCGACTCCTCGGCACGGCGGTGGGAACCCAAACGCCAGCGACTGCGTCTGTTCCAGACCGCCGCAACCTTCGCTCGCCATGCCCGGCAGCGGGTCCTGCATCTCTCGGACCGGTCACGCTGGGCCGGGATCATCCAGGCAGGCTACGACCGCCTCACCCAGCTTCCCGCCCCGGCCGGATAGCTCCCGGCCCCGTCGCTGACTGCACTCCCCAAGGACCCTGGCACCGGAACGCCCGGCCACCGCGATCGACACGCGGCGACCCGTCACACCCTCATGCCACAATCAGCTCGCGCACACCGGCAACGACGCCGGACACCGCCGCTCAGCAGTACCATGAAAGATCGAGGCTAGCGGCGGAACCTGTTCCAGGACGTTCTGCCGCTCCGCGAGTCCAGCCGGGCGGCGCTTTTGCGTGCCCGGACGCCTGCTTCGATGGAGCGTCCTTTTCTATGCCCACTTACCGTGGCGGCCGACATGAGCACGGCCAGAACTTCCTCACTGACCACACCACGATCGACCGGCTCTCACGGCTGGTAGGCGACTCGACCGGTCCGATCGTCGAGATCGGCCCGGGCCAGGGCAGGCTCACAAGAGAGCTGCAGAAGCTCGGCCGGTCCCTGACTGCTGTCGAGATCGATAGCCGGCTGGCGGACCGACTTGCATCGGCCAGTCAGTTCCGCGAGCAGAAACACGTAACCGTCGTCAACGCAGACTTCCTTCACTGGCCGCTACCGACCACTCCGTATGTGGTGGTCGGCAACGTTCCGTTCCACCTGACCACAGCCATCCTGCGCAGACTGCTGCACGATGGAGCATGGACCCAGGTGGTCCTGCTCGTGCAGTGGGAAGTGGCCCGCCGGCGTGCCGGCATCGGTGGTAGCAGCATGATGACCGCGCAGTGGTGGCCTTGGATCGACTTCAGCTTGCACGGGCGCGTGCCCCGGTCGGCGTTCAAGCCAGCCCCGAGCGTGGACGGTGGCCTCTTGGTGATGACTCGTCGTCCGGACCCATTGCTCAGCCCAGACGCGAGAGAGTCCTACCGACAGTTCGTCCATGACGTTTTCACCAGTAGGGGCAGGGGTATCGGCGAGATCCTGGCTAACGTATCCACCTCACTCGGAAAGCGGGGAGCGCTCCAGTTGTTGAAGAGCGAGGGGATTCGCTCCTCGTCCCTGCCCAAAGATCTCTCAGCGGAGCAGTGGGCTCGCCTCTTTACCAGCGCGTCGCCTACGAAGAGTGCCAAAACCGGAAGGAACGCACACCCCGCCCACTCCGCACGGCGGCAAGGTCGATGACCCACGCCAACGCACCCCTCAGCCTCGAAGGCCGTCGACGGCTGATCCGACGCTGCCGTACCCGACCGATCGCACACGTCGCAGCCGAGATGGGCATCTCTCGCGCGTGCGCGTCGAAGTGGGTGAATCGATGGCGACGACATGGCGATTCCGGGCTGCGCGATCGATCCTCGACGCCACATCGGAGTCCCAACGTGACGCCGGCATGGGTCGTTAAGCAGATCGAAACCTGGCGGCGTGAGCATAAGTGGTCGGCTCAGCGCATCAGCGACGAGCTTGCCGACAGTGGGTTCAGGATTGACCGCCGCACTGTCACTCGGCACCTGACCAGGCTCGGCCTGGGCAGACGCAGGTTCATCGATCCCGGTGGAGACAACAATCGCAATCCCGGGAAGATCGTCGCGCGCTGGCCCGGTCATATGGTGCACCTGGACGTGAAGAAGGTCGGCCGAATACCCGACGGCGGCGGCTGGCGCATCCATGGCCGCGACAGCGACCAGACCAAGACTGTCAGTCGAGCGAAAGCGGCTGGCGCGAAACGCGGTTACACCTACCTGCACTCGGCCGTCGACGGCTTCTCCCGACTCGCCTACACAGAGCCGTTGTCGGATGAGAAGGGAGCCACCGCGGCGGCGTTCCTGGCCAGAGCCAAAGTCTGGTTCGCAGCCCACGGCATCACCCACATCCACCGTGTCGTTACCGACAACGGGGCGTGCTACCGGTCCGGTGACTTCGCGTGGATCGTAGGCAAGAGCACCCGCCATCAGAAGACCAAGCCGTACACCCCGCAGCACAATGGAAAGGTCGAGCGCTACCAGAGAATCCTGGCCGAGGAACTGCTCTATGCCCGAAATTTCAACAGCGAGGAGGACCGCTCGTCCGCGATCTCTGTCTGGAACATCCACTACAACTACCACCGCCGGCACGGCGGCGCAGGGGGCTGGCCACCAGCATCTCGAGTCCGGGAGGGTGTCACTAACGTCCAGCCCTCATACATCTAGGGCGTGTTGATCAAGAAGGTGCGGGGTGGCCAGCCGCCGTGAGTTGCGCGGGAGAATGGGCGTGTGAAGATCCAGGTGCTGCATATCGAGGATTGCCCGAATTGGCAGGAGGCGGGCGATCGAGTACGGCTGGTGCTCGACTCGATCGGACGGGGCGATGTTCCGGTGGAGTTCGTGTTGATCCGCACCGAGGCTGAGGCGGTGAGCTCTGGTTTCGCGGGCTCGCCCACGATTCTTCTGGACGGTCAGGACTTGTTCCCGTCCCAGGGGAACACTGCCGACTTGGCGTGCAGGGTCTATCTGACCGAGCGCGGCTTTGCGGGTGCGCCGACGGTGGGACAGCTTGAGCGCACGCTGCAGGAGCGCGAAGCGCTCAGCGGAGATCGGTCTTGATCCAGATCAGCGCCGCGGCGAGGCTGACGGCGGCTCGGTAGTTGCGGGCGAGTTTGTCCGAGCGCATCGCGATGCCGCGCCACTGCTTGAGACGGTTGAAGCAGCGTTCTACGACGTTGCGTCCCTTGTAGCGTTCCTTCTGCTTGTCGCCGAAAGCGATCGGCCGGCCCGGCTTCTTGCGGCGGTGCGCGATCTGGTCGTCCCGCTCGGGGATGGTCGCCGCGATCCTCCGGTCGCGGAGCCAGGCGCGGTTCGCCCTTGAGGGGTACCCCTTGTCGGCGAGCACCCGGTCGGGGTGGGTGCGGGGGCGGCCCTTCCCGTCGCGGGGAACGCGGATGTTCTCCAGCACCGCGCTCATCATCGTGGTGTCGTTGATGTTCCCGGCGGTGATCATCATGCTCAGCGGCCGGCCGCGGCCGTCGCAGACCAGGTGCAGTTTGGTCGTCAGCCCGCCGCGGGAGCGTCCGATCCCGTGATCAGGCGGCTCGGACCACGGATTCTTGTGATTCGGCACAGCCCCCTGTGTCCCGGGCGAGGGTCGCGCCGTGCTGATGCACGCGCGCGATCGTGGAGTCGATCGAGACGACCCAGTCGATTTCCCCAGCGGCGTCGGCCTGCTTCTGCACCTCGGTGAGCAGCTTCTGCCAGGTGCCGTCCCCGGCCCACCGGTTGAACCGCTTGTAGATCGAGTTCCACTTCCCGAACCGTTCCGGAACGTCACGCCACGGCGCACCGGTCCGGTACTTCCACGCCATCCCCTCGATAGCGAGCCGGTGATCCGTCCACGGCCGCGACCGACCGGTCACCGTCGGCATCAACGGCTCCATCACGGCCCACACCTCGTCAGAGATCTCCTGTCGCGTCACCGTTCAAGACTCACCCACCGAGGAGCGGAACCTCTTGATCAACACGCCCTAGTGAGGGGCGGCAGCGCATCAAGCGGTGAGCGCACTCCGGCACCGCCAACTTTCAGCACATGCGTGTAAATCATCGTCGTAGAGACGTCGGAATGGCCGAGCAGATCCTGCACGGTTCGAATGTCGTAACCGCTGCGG
>JBHADA010000148.1:0-29870 GCA_041854805.1 Arachnia sp. | reverse complement strand
TGGTGGCCGGTCGTCGAGAAGGAAGGAGAAGAGCGATGAGGTTCGAGGTTGAGTTCCTAACGCCGTTCGCGATCAGCTCCGGCAGGACCGTCGACGGGCTGGATCACACGATCGACCACGACACCCCGTTTCCCAGCTCGGCGATCAAGGGCCTGCTGCGCGCCCACGCGCTGCACTGGCTCGGCGTAAAGGAAACCCTGGTTAACGAGGTGTTTGGGACCTCCGGCAGGGGCAGCGACTGGATCTTCTCAGACGTCACCGTGCACCGCATCGACGCCCAGCCGCTGAGCTACGGCGTCGAGGCGACGCTGTGGAACCGGGTGCACGTCGACGAACACGGCCGCGCCGAGGAACGCGCGCTCGTCACCGGTGAGCAGTGCTGGGCCGAATCGGGCGAGTTCACCATCGCCTGGGATGGCCGGGGCGACCCCCCGAAACGGCACGCCCTGGTGTTGCGGGCCGCGGCCCGCGACGTCGTCAGCATCGGGTTGAACCGGCGTCGCGGCTTCGGCTGGGTCACGATCTTCGACGCCGCACCCTGGACCGAAGAAGACAGCCGCGACCTGCTGGAATTGAAGGAGGAGTCGTGAGATACCGGTTGAGCCTGCGTTTCGACACGCCGTTCAGCGTCGGAGTCGGCAACGAGTCGCTATTTCACACCAACACTCAGCGGGTGATCCCCGGCGCCACGCTGCGCGGCGCGCTGGCCGCCCTGTGGTGGCGACGTTTCGAGAACGCCGAAGCCTTCGCCGCCCTTTTCGACGACGACCTGCTGGTGACCCAGGCGGTGCCCGACGGGGCGAGGCTGAGGACCACCTCCACCGTGACCTGCAAGTACGGTGCCGAGCCTCGCTGTGGGGAGGCCGTCTACGACCTTGCCCTATTCGTCGCCTCGGGTGATGGACTAGAGACCGCGGTGTGTCCGTACTGTGGGGGGCCGCTGACTGTCAAGCCAGGCTGGAGCGATTTGCCCCATCCGGTGCGGCGCGGCCGCGTGACGTTGAAGGTAAACGAGACCGCCAAGGACGGGAAGCTGTACTCCCGCGACTACATCGGCCGCGGCACCAGCTACACCGCCGAGATCGAGACCGGGGCCGACCTGTCGTGGCTCGACGGCGCCACGGTTCGGATCGGGCAGGGCAGGTCGCAGGATCGGGGCCGTGCGGCCGCCGTCGTCACCGCGCTGTCCGAGGAGGAGGTCGAGTGGCGCGAGGGGCCGGTCGCGATCCACCTGGCCAGCCCCGCCATCATCACCGACGAATGGGGAGCGCCGAGCCTGGACCTCGACGACGTCGAGCGTGAGCTACGGCGCGTCAGCGGCAACAACATCACCCTGAAAAGGCATCCCGAGTGGGTCCGAAGCGAGCTAGTGACCGGCTGGCACGGGCGCAGCAACCTGCCCAAGGTGCCGGACTGGGCGTTCGCGCCTGGGGTCAGCTTCGTCGTCGACGGGCTCACCCTGGATGGCTGGCGGCGGCTGCGACGGTGCGGGATCGGCTGGCGGCGCATGGACGGCTACGGCCAGGTCGCGCTCACCGGCTGGGAACCGGTGAACAAGCCCCCTGTCGAGATCACGGCCGAATGGTGGGAAAGGGAGGGTGCCGAACTGGCGGACGACAAGAGTTGGAGCAGGGTCAAGCCGCTCCTGCGGCTGGCCTGCATCAATCTCTCCAACGTTTCAGAGGTCTCCGATGCCAAGACCAAGGAGAACCTCGACAAGGTTCTTGAGAAAGCGCCGGCCCAGTTCCACGACAAGCTCCGGGAGATTCTCCGCCTGGAGCCCCGGCAGCTTGGGCAACTGGCGGAGCTGCTGCGTTCGAGCAAGAACAAGAAGAGGAGGAAGTGATGCCTCGCTACGCAACCTTGATGCGGTTCGACTTCACCATCGACACCCCCTGGGCCATCGGCGCGTTCACCCGCGTCGGGGCCACCGGAGAGGATGCGGTTCAGGCACCCATCCAGCGCCGGCCGGACGGATCGGTGTACCTGCCGGCGACGTCCCTGGTCGGCGGGCTGCGCGACCACTTCGGCCCGGCGGCCACCGACTACCTAGGGGCCGACAAGGGCACGGACACGGCGCCGTCGCAGCTTCGAGCACTTGGCGCCAACGTCGTCGAGGCGAAGCAGGCCGAGGAGGTCACGGGCGTCAGCATCGACGCCCACCGGCGCGCCGCGAAGGGGGGCCACCTGTTTACCCGCGAGGTGGTTCCCGGCGGCACCGGGGTGCAGTGGTGGCTACTTTGGGACCGCGACGACGCCGACCCCGCCAAGCTCGACGCCTTCCTTGACCTAGCGGCCACCTGGCGGCCGGTCGTCGGGCGCCGGCGGACCTCGAACCAGGGCTGGGGCACCCTCCACGCCATTCATCACCGCACCATCGACCGCCGCGACCCCGCCGGGCTGACCTGGTGGCTCCAAGAGCGACGCGCCTGCCTCGCTCCCGATGCCGAGCTGACCGGCTGGGAGACTCGGCAGGGCGCGGCCCAGTCGTCGAGTCCGACGTTCGAATACCACTTCGAGGCGGTTGACCCGCTGCACATCGGCGATGGCAAACCCCCACAGGAGGCGGACCCAAGTAAGAAGAACGTGCTCTACACCAAGACCGAGGTTCCTGCCGATTCGTGGCGTGGCATCTTCCGGCATCGCATCGCGCACATTCTGCGGGTCACTGGCCGGGAAGTGAAGGGAATCGACGAGCGGCTGTTCGGGACGGCGCGGACGGCGGGCGAGTCCCTCGACGGCGGGACGCGCGGGATCCTGCGGTTCGAATCATCGCCGGTGAAGCTGCCTAAGGGTGCTTCGAAGGAGCTGCCGCGGCTTACGCAGGTTGCGATCGACCGCATCTCCGGCGGCAGCCTAATGAACTCGCAGACCACGGCGGAGAGCTCTCACGGGTCGCTGTACGAAGTGCAGTACCTGCCGGTCGGCTCCACCCTGAGCCTGCGGATTCACGAGTTGCAGCCCCTCAGCGACGAGGAGTGCAATCTCCTCGCGGCCGTCGTCGGCGATCTCGACGATCAGATCATCGGCATCGGCGGTGGCTCCACCCGCGGCTTCGGATCGATCAAGCGAAAGGAAATCGGCAATGACTAGCTGGTTCGCGCAGCCCTTGACGGGGCGACCCGACGACGGGTTCACCACTTTCGCCTGGGCCGACCACACCGGTTGGCACTTCGCGGACCGGCCGCCGGAGCACGTCGTCCCCACGGGTCACGTCTGGGCCTGGGGCAAGAACGAGTGGGCGACCTGGCGGGAGGAGCCCGGCCGCTGTGTGGGCATTCGGGTACGGCAAGCCGAAACGGTGCCCGGCGAAGGCTGGCGGGAGGCGAAGGTGGAGAAACTGAAGGCCACCGGCAAGCCATCCCTGCCGTCACTGCACAGCGATACCCGGTTCTTCCGCGTCGATGACGGCAAGGTCAATTGGCGCGGCGATTCGGTGCGGCTGCTCAAGGTGACCTCCCCGGTCCGGGTCGACCTGTTCGACCGCCAACGAGGTGACGGCGCGGCCGGCTCCTTCACGATCGGCTACGCCACGCCGCCGCCCGCGGATTAGGTTTGGAGCCAGCGTGCGGCGGCGTCGTAGTCGTGGGCTAGGCCGGTTGAGAGCAAGACCTGCTTGTCGGTATGGCCGGCCCAGGTCCCTGGCACCGGGAGCGCGATCAGGGCGAAGCTGTCTTTGAACGACACCCCCAACTTGCGAGACACCCGACGCCGCACGCGCCACCGGTGGAGGCCGTACTCCCTAAGGGCATCCAAAAAGGAGGAGTAGCTAGGGATGGGCGGCGGCCAGGGGCGGCTGTCCAGCCAGGACTGGACTGTCTGCCGCGCCGCGGTTCGGATGTGGTCGTCGTCGCCGGCGGCGGCCTGCAGGCGGGGGTATCTGTCGAGCGCGTACGGGGGCTCTCCAAGGTCGCCGAGTGCGGGGTCGTCGAGCGGGCCACTGGGGGTTGACTCGCGCAGAATCGTGCGCCACCAGGCCAGCCATTGGGTAGCAAGCTCGGGGTCTGGGGGGCCGACAGGGCCACGCAGTGGTGGCACATCGGGTGCGGGGTCGACCGCTAGACCTAGGGATTCCCGGAGGAGCACGGCGTATGCGTGCAACGTGGGGAACCGGAAGGAAACATTGAGCTGGAGCCCGAACATAGCCCTAGGTAATCGATTCCCAGTCCCGTGGGACCGCCAGATAACACTTGCCTCCCCACCACAGGGTCACCTGGCCGGAGATCCAGGCGTTGACGACGGAGCGTCCAGTGCGAACAGTCCTGCTTCCGCCAAGCTTCAGGGCCATGCCGCCAGCCTACCCGTCGGAGGATCAGTCATAGCCTTCTTGTCGATTCGGGTGGCCTGCTGCGTGGGGTTCAACAGGGCCCGCGATCCAAGTTTTGAACATCGTTCAAATTGTTGTAAGTTCGGCTCATGCGGACCCGCGAGCGGCTCAGCTTCGACCGGCGGCATCTCTGGCACCCATACGCCAGCACGACGCGGCCGGGGCCGCTCCTGCGAGTCGTCAGCGCGGACGGGACCCGGCTGGTACTCGACGATGGCTCGGGCCCGGTGGAGGTCGTCGACGCGATGGCTTCGTGGTGGTGCATGATCCACGGCTATCGCCATCCCGCGCTCGACGCGGCAGTGGCCGGGCAAGTGGGCCGGTTCAGCCACGTCATGTTTGGCGGCCTCACGCACGATCCGGCTCTCGGCCTCGTCGAACGCCTGCTTCGGCTCGTCCCGCCCGGCCTAGACCGCGTCTTCCTGGCCGACTCCGGCTCGGTCGCCATGGAGGTGGCGCTCAAGCTGGCCCGGCAGGTGCAGGCCGCCCGCGCCCAGGCCGGCGCCCGACCGAGGACCCGATTCGCCGCGCTGCGCGGCGCCTACCACGGCGACACGTGGGGCGTCATGGCGCTGTGCGACCCCGACGGCGGGATGCATGCCATGTATTCCGGGGCGGTGCAGCGCCACCTCTTCCTGCCCCGCCCACCCGCATTCGATGCCTCCCCCCAGGACGTGGCGACCTGGGCCGACGAGGCGCGCGCGCTGGTCCATGGCTCCCGCGACGAGTTGGCGGGCATCGTCGTCGAACCTATCCTCCAAGGCGCGGGCGGAATGTGGCCATGGGCCCCGGGCGCGCTACGCGAGCTGCGGGCCATCGCCGACGAGTACCAGGTGCTGCTGATCGCAGATGAGATCGCCACGGGACTCGGCCGCACGGGCCGGCTCTTCGCCTGCGAATGGGCGGAGGTCGTCCCGGATGTGCTCGTGCTCGGCAAAGCGCTCACGGGCGGTTACCTCACGCAGGCCGCCGTCATCACCACCGACGCACTGGCCGCCGAGGTGAGCCGTGGTCCCGGCGGGGCACTCATGCACGGGCCAACCTTCATGGCCAACCCGCTGGCCTGCGCGGTGTCGTCAGCCAGCCTCGACCTCATCGCGACCGGATCCTGGCGAGACGACGTCGCCCGGATCGGCCAGGTGCTGGCAGAGGGTTTGGAACCACTGGCCGCGCACGAGTCGGTCCGCGACGTGCGGGTCCTCGGAGGGATGGCGGTGGTCGAGGCGCACGCCCCCGTCGACCTGGAAGCGGCGACACGCACCGCCGTCGCGCACGGCGTGTGGCTGCGGCCATTCGGTCGCCTCGTCTACGCCATGCCGCCATACCTATCCACCAGCGACGACCTTCGCCGGATCGCGGCGGCGATGGGCGCCGTCGTTCGCCGAGAGGAGTGACCATGATCGACTTCGGCCAGCTCACGCGCGGCATCACGCTCATCACGGGTACCGACACTGGGGTGGGCAAGACCGTCGCCACCGCGGTCGCGGCGGCATGGCTCGCGCGCCGCGGGGCGGACGTCGTGGCCTGCAAACCGGTCCAGAGCGGAGCCGGGCCCGCCGACGAGGGCGACATCGGCGCCGTCGGCCGGCTCAGTGGGCTCCCCGCAGAGCGGCTGCTGGAGTGGAGCCGCCTCGAGGAGCCTCTCGCTCCTACGGTGGCCGCCAGCCGGGCCGGGGTGCCGCTGCCTGGAATCGACGAAGTGGCAAGGCGGATTGTGAGGCTGACCGCCACGCACACGGTCCTGGTAGAGGGGGCGGGGGGAATCCTGGTCGGCCTCGACGGCGAGGGCAGAGGGCTGCTGGAACTCGCCGACGCCCTCGCCCACGCCGGGCACCGGCCTCGTTTCGTCGTCGTGACCCGGCCAGGGCTGGGCACCCTCAACCACACCGGACTGACCGTCGCCGTCATCCGTAGCCGAGGCCACGACGTCGCAGGGCTGGTCATCGGGTCTTGGCCCGCCGTCCCGAGCTTGGCCGAGGCCTGCAACACCTCGGACCTAGCCGGTATCGCTCCACTGCTGGCGAACCTTCCCGAGGGCCTAGGCCGCGATCCAAGGGCCGTGGCGAGGCTCGCGGAGGAGGCAGCATGAGCCAAGACGCCGCTCTCCTCCGGCTGGGCTATGAGCCGACTCTGCGCCGCCAACTAGGCTTTGGCGCGCTTCTCGTCTACGGGCTGTTGTTCTTCGTCCCGATGGCCCCGGTGGCGGTGTTCGGGATCGTCGTCAACCGCTCCGGTGGCGTGCCTGTACTCGCCTACATCATCGCGGCGGCGTTCATGGGCCTCTCCGCGCTCAGCTACCGCGAGATGGCGCTGCGCTATCCCGTGGCTGGTTCTGTCTACGGATATGTCCGGCTCTCCACTAACGAGCACCTCGGCATGGTGGCTGGCTGGCTCATTCTGCTGGACTACGCGCTCATGCCGTCGCTGCTGACGATCTTGGCGGCGATCTCGCTGGGGCACCTGGTCCAGTCTGTGCCCGTGGCGTTGGTGGTGGCGGGGTTCGTCGGGGTTTCGTTGCTGCTCAACCTGCTAGGCATCGGGATCACGACGCGGGTAGGGCTGGTGCTGCTCGCGATTCAGGTGGCGGTGATCGCGATGTTCGCGTGGTTCGTCCTGGGTGGGGTTGCCTCGGGGACCCTTCACCTCAGCCTGGACAGCCTTTGGCGGGCGGATCTGTCATGGCCGGCGGTGCTGTCCGCAGTGTCGATCGCGGCCTTCTCGTACCTGGGCTTCGACGCCGTCGCCACCCTCAACGAGGAGGCCCGTGGAGGCGGCCGGGCCGTGGCCTGGGCCACCGTCGTCTTGTTGGCCCTCATCACGGCGCTGTTCAGTCTCCAGGTGTTTCTGGCCTTCACCGTCACGCCGTCGACGGGATTCGCGCCCGGCACGGGCACGACGCGCGCCTTCTACGCCGCAGTGGATGCGGTGGCTCCGGCGTGGTACCAACCGCTGTTCACCTTGACCAACGCGCTCGTGGCGATCCTGGCGTGCCTGGTCGTTGCGCACGCCTCGTCGGCGCGGCTGGTGTTCGCGATGGCTCGGGATGGGGTGCTGCCCCGGCGGTTCGCGGCCACCACCACCAAGGGCGTGCCGCATGTCGCCACCCTCCTCGTCGCGGCCGTCACCCTGGTGGTGGCGCTCCTCTTCGCGGATCACGCCGAGCAATTGACATCAATGGTCACGTTTGGGGCGCTCGCATCCTATGTGGTGCTTCACGTCGCGGTGGTGTGGGGCTGCCTCGTGCGCGAGCGTAGCGGCCGGTGGGTAGCCCACCTCGTGGTGCCGATGGCGGGCATCGCGAGCCTGGGCGTGGTCTTGGCCAGCGCGCAGGAACTGACGAGGTGGGTGGTGCTCGGCTGGCTGGCCGCGGGCATGACCTTCCACGCCGTGCGTGTGCGTCGCCGCGCATCGCGCTCAAGCGCCCCCTTGTCGCGTCCTTGAGTAGTCCCCTGAGGCCGCGCTCACCGGGCGCTCAACGAGGGGTGCCTCTCATCGCGAGGGCCAACTGGGTCCGGTCTCGGAGGCCGAGCTTGCGTAGTGCCGCCGATACGTGGTTCTTCACCGTTCCCTCGCCTAAATAGAGCGTCTGGGCGATCTCCCGGTTCGAGGCCCCGGACGCCACCATCCGTGCCACCTCCACCTCACGCTCAGTCAGCGCTGGGCTGCCCGGAGGGCCGCTCGGCACGACGTCGTCTCCGGCCGGGGCGCCGCGCAACCGGGCGACGAGGCGGTCGGCCATGTGGTCGTCGACCACCATCGTGCGGCCCTGGACCGAGCGAATCGCCTGCATCAGGTCGTCTGGCTCGACGTCCTTCAGCAGGAACCCGTCCGCGCCGGCCGTCAACGAGCCGAACAGCAACTCGTCGTCGTCGAAGGTGGTCAGCAACAAGGTTGCGATTTGGGGGTACTCCTCCCGCAGCCGAGCGATGAGCATCAACCCGTCCATGCCCGGCATTCGCGCGTCGACCAAGGCGACCTCAGGAACGACGCCCGTCGCGATCAGATCCAGAGCCTCTTGGCCGTCGGCCGCTTCGCCGATCACCTCGACGCCATCCTCCAACGCGAGGAGCTGCCGCAGGCCGCGCCGCACGAGCGCCTGGTCGTCCACCAGCAGGATGCGGGTCACGGTTTCACCGCCAATGCCGTCCGGGCGGTCGCGTATTGGGCAGCGGTGCGTGCATGACGGCGAGATGCGTCCTCCACGGGGAGGCAGGCGGCCAGCACCACACCGCCCTCAACGGGGGCGCCGATGGTAAGCGTGCCGCCAATCTCGGCCATCCGGTCTCCGACGCCCGCGAGCCCGAATCCGGGCGTGATCCCTGCCACCGGAGCGCCGTCGTTGGCGACCGTCAACCGCACGGCGTCGGCGTCGTAGGCGAGGTGGACACGGGCGCTCCCCGCCTTGGATGCGTGCCGGCGCACATTAGTGAGGGCCTCCTCTGCTACGCGGTAGAGCGTCGCATCGGCCTGGGCGCCGAGCGGGCGCGTCACTCCCGTCATCTCGAAGGCGACGACGAGACCATCGCGCGACGAGGAGTCGGACAGCGCCTTCAACGCGGTGCCCAGGGAGGAGGCCGCCAGCGGACCTGGGGCGAGGGCCCGCACGGCGCGGCGAACCTCGTCGAGCGCCGTTGCCGCACTATCACGGGCGCCAGCGACGGTGTCCCAGGCGGCGTCCTCATCTCGGCCACGCAGCCGCAGCGCGTTGGTCAGGTCGAGCTTGACCACCGTCAGATGATGCCCGACGGCGTCGTGCACCTCGCGTGCCAGCCGTGCCCGCTCTGCGGCTACCGCCAGCGCGTTGGCCTGGTCGGTGTGGAGTCGCAGTTCGTGGTGGGCCGCCTCCAGTTCGGCGTGGGTGCCGCGAAGCTCGTCAAGGAGATCCGCGTAGGCGAGCCGGCGACGCTGTTCCTGTGCGGCGAGGTCGGCGGCCATGATCGTCGCCACGAGGAGCACCGCGATGCTGACGGCCTGTCGCACGGCGTTGTCCCAGGCTTTGTCGTAGAGGAACCGGACGCTCAGCAATGCGGTGGCGACGACCACGCCGGCGGCGATGAATCCGGCGCGGGCATTCACCGTGACGACGATCTGGGCCATCGTGAGTGGGAGAAGCGTCCATACCGAGCCGGTGCCCTCGACCGTGATGAGCACCAGCACCAGCGCGGTCAAGATGAGTCCCGGCGCCGTCGGGCCCGCCGACGTCCAGCGCACCCACGGCCACAACCCAACCAGCGCGACCAGCAGCGCGAAGATGGCCTCCCGCGGCATCAGCAGTCCCTCCACGCGGTTCAGCGCGTGGGTAGCGCACACGCTGATCACCCCCGCCCAAAACAGCATGGTGAACAGCGGGTGCCGTTCGCCGTCGGGCCCGGAGCCGAGGAAAAGGCGAAAGAAGTGCCGCATGATGGCAATCTACGCAGTCGCGGTGAGGTCCGCGTCGGCCGGATGGCATTGCTTGGGCATGACCAAAGTCATGTCGCAGGCATGACCCGGCAGGTGACCTTGTGTCGATGGCGGCCGGCGCGGCATTCCTTAGCGTCGAGGCATGATCAACACAGCACCGATGTCGCCCCCGGCCGAGCCCCTGACCCGCTACGGCCGCAGCCGTCACCTCGTCCTAGCCACCGCCGGGCGCCTGCTGCTCACCATGTTCACGATGATGGTGATCTCTTTCGGCGCCGCGGTCCTCGGTTTCCAGATCGTCACGTGGGCCGGTGGGTCCGAGACCATGGGCACCATCGGTGCGCACGTCACAGCGTTCCTGTTCTCGATCCCCCTGGTGTGGAGCTTGCGCCGCTGGGTCGAAGGTGACCGGAGTGGCTACCTGGCGATGGGCTGGCGGGGCAGCCGGACCCTGGTACACACGCTGATCGGGCTGGGCGCGGCGGCGGTATGTATCGTCGCTGGGCTCCTGGCCAGCGTGGCGCTCGGGCACGGGCGGCTGCGGCTCGCCGAGCTGTCCGCGTCGGAGTTCGCGGTCTCACTGGTCCTAGTGTTCACGGTGTCGGTGCTGCTGCAGGGCTTCCCCGAGGAGCTGCTGTGGCGCGGCTACCTGCAGACGACGTTGATGGAGCGGCTGGGGCCGTGGCGGGCGGCGTTGCTCGGCGCGCTGGGCTTCGGGGCCATGCACGTGGTCTCGATCGGTAGTGGCGACACCGTGGCGTCGAAGGTGCTCTACGTCGTAGGCGCCATCTGCATGGGGGCGGCGATGGGGGCGCTGCGGCTGGTCACGGGCTCGACGTGGGCCGCGATCGGGTTCCACAGCGGCTATCACATCGTCAACCGGACCCGGAGTGTTTGGGTGGAAGTGAGCAGCGGCGACGGTTTCGCGGTCGTCACGCCGATCGCCTGCGCCGTGGTCGCGCTGGCCTGCTGGCTGGTGTGGCGGCTGATGCCAGGCAGAGTGGCTGCCGGCCACAGCGGATCCACAGTCGCGCCCTAGGACGCCCACACGACGGGTGCCTAGGTTCATCGCCGTGAGTACCGTCATCGCCGAGCCGGCGAGTCTCGAAGTCCCCATGCAGCATGAAGACCCTGCCCATCAGGGTGAGCCTCGCCTTCGGCGTTGGCCTCGAATGACCGGCTGGGGCTATGCGGCCACCGTCGGATTCATCACCCAGAAGATGGTCTTTCTCTGGGCGCTCGTCGCCACCACCGGCACGTCGATGTTCGTGCAACTGTGGAAATGGGATGCCCTGTGGTATGCCCGCGTCATCGAGGAGGGCTACGCCTGGCCGGGAACCGTTTTCATGCGCGGAGGTGGTAGTCAGTCGACTTTGGCCTTCTTCCCGCTGTATCCGAAGGTGGCGGAAGCGGTGGGGAGCGTCACCGGCCTCGACACCGCCATGGCCCTCTACGTGACGGCCTGGGTTGCCTCAGTGGTGGCCGCCGTCGGGATCTACGCGGTGGGCAAGCAGGTGGCGGGCCGCAACACGGGCCTGCTGCTGGCCCTGCTGTGGGGGGCGGCGCCCAGGGCGCTGACGCAGGTGATGCCGTATTCGGAAGGCCCGTTCGTCGCGCTCGCCGCCTGGACGATGTGGGCCCTCCTGACCAAGCGATGGTGGCTGGCTGGCGCCCTCACCGCCTTGGCCGGGCTCACCCGGCCCGCCGCGCTACCGCTCATCGCCACCTTGTGGGTGCTGTGGCTGGCCACCGTCGTCCGCGAGCGCCGCCCCGCATGGCGGCAGCTTGGCGCCGCCGCGCTCGGCACCAGTGGTTTTGCCGCCTACTGGGCCTACGCGGGGGTCAAGGTGGGCGACTTCTTCGGATACTTCCAGGTGCAAGACGCCTGGGGCACCACGCTGGGTACGCCGTTCGACACCCTCGCCACCGTCATTACGGGCGACTGGGACCGCACCACGGACCCCATGTACACCACCTGGATCTTCGCCGTTCTGGTGGGCTACACCCTCCTCTTGGCTTGGATGATCTACCGGAAGGAGCCGCTACCGCTGATCGTCTTCACCGCGTTGGTGTTGCTGTTGGTGTGGAGTCAGCAGGGGTTCTTCTACGCCAAGGCCCGATTCCTGATCCCCGCGTTCCCGGCGCTTCTGCCCCTGGCGAGGCTGGGGGCCAGGATGCCGAGATGGGTTCAGGCGGTGGCGATCGCGGCGATCACCGCGGCCAGCGTCGCCTGGGATCTGACCGTCATCACCGGCCGCTGGTCGCCGTAGCCTCGGGCCGTCACTCGTGGGGTCAGGCCGCCGCCTCGACCTGAGTGGGAGCCTCAGGTGAGGCATCGGGGATGTTCTTGGTGGAGATCCGCTTGTGGAACACCCAATAGCTCCACGACTGGTATGCCAGCACGATCGGCACGAAGATCACCGCGGCCCACGTCATGATGGTCAGCGTCGTCTCCGTCGAGGCTGCCGTCAGGATGTTGAGCCGCTGGGCTGGCGGTACCGACGCGTTCTGCGCGAAGCCTAGGTTGCCGTACATCTTGATGAAGACGCCTACGAATAGCGTCACGACGCTCAGGCCGGTCAGCAGGAACCCCCAGCCGTCGCGGCCGCGGCCGAGCATGACGGTGGCGGCGCCGATCGACACGACGGCGACGATGCCCGCGGCCCAGGCGAAGGCCACGAAGTCACCGAATTCGGAGGTTGCCGGGTAGAACACGTTCTGGCACACGACGAACAGACCCACCAACGCCGTCGCGGCCCAACCGACCTTGGCGCCGAACGCCTCCGCCCGGTCGTGGATGTGTTCCTTCGTCTTGAGCGCGATGAATGCCGAGCCGTGGACGAGGAACAGCACCACGAGCATGACGCCGCCCAGCAAGGCGAACGGCCCGAATAGGCCCCAGAAGGACCCATTCCACAGCAGGTTGTCGTTGGCCAAGCCGATGACGAAGTTGGCGAAACCGATCCCGAACACCAGCGATGGTAGGAAGGAGCCGATGATGGCGAACCAGTCCAGCATGGAGCGGTACCGCGTCGACGGATGCTTGGCGCGGTACTCGAACGCGACGCCGCGCAGGATTAGGCCGACGAGCACTAGCAGTAGCGGCAGGTACAGACCGGAGAACAGCGTCGCGTACCAGCCGGGGAACGCTGCGAACATGGCGCCTCCCGCAGTGAGCAGCCACACCTCGTTGCCGTCCCACACGGGGCCGATGGTGTTGACAATGACGCGCCTGTCCTTGTCGTTCTTGCCCAGGACAGGGATGAGCATGGCGACGCCGTAATCGAAGCCCTCCAGGAAGAAATAGCCCAGCCACAGCACGGTGGCCAGCAGGAACCAGACGGTGGGCAGCGTCGGGACCGAGACGGTCTCAAACAGTGGGTTCATGTTTCGTTGCCAATCAGTACGCGAAGGTCAGCGGGGCGTCGGGGTCGGTGATCACCTCAGGTTCGGCGACCTCAGGCAGGCCGGCCTTCGCATACTTGAGGAACAGCCACACCTCGATGACGGCCAAGCCGCCGTAGATGAGCGTGTAGACGATCATCGATGTCAGCACCTCGGCGGCCGACGCGGTGGGGGAGACGCCAGCCATCGTCGGCATGACGCCGGCTACCAGCCACGGTTGACGACCCATCTCGGTGAAGATCCAGCCGAACGAGATCCCGAACAGCGGCATCAGCGGCATGGCGAACATCAGCAGCGTCCATAGCTTCGACGGCTTCGGCAGGCGGTCCTTGCGGGTCACCCACAGCGTCAGCAGCGCTACCGCTGCCCCGGCCATGCCAACGCCGATCATGAGCCTGAAGCTCCAGTAGCTGACGGGCACGTTGGGCACGGGGTCGAGTCCGGGGTACGCCTTGGCCAGGGTGGCCCCGTATTCGGCCTGAAGCTGCGTCTTAGTGTCGTCGTTCTTGAGGAAGCCCTGCGCCTCGTATTCCTTGCGCAGGTCGTCGATGCCCTTGACCTCGTCGTGCCCCGACAGGAACGACAGCAGACCAGGGATCTCGATGATCGGTGTGGCCTCGGTACCTTCCAGGTTCCCGATGGTCAGCACGGAGAACGGCGCATTGGTCGTCGTCTCGTAGAGTCCCTCGGCGGCGGCCATCTTCATGGGCTGCACCTCGGTCATCGCCTTCGACTGGAGATCGCCGGTCAGGCCGGTGAAGGCGGAGGCCACGAGCATCACCCAGGCTCCCATCCGCACAGCGAACCGGTAGGCCGGCTGGTCGCCCGGCTTGGTCTCGCCGTCGCGGTTGATCTTGGCCAGGTGCCACCCGGCGATGGCGGCCATGAGCCCGCCCGCCACCATGTAGGCCGACGCGATGACGTGAGGGAACGTTACGAGCAGGATCGGGTTGGTGAGCGCCTCCACGAACCCCTCGACTCCGGCGAGCTCGGCCCGTCCCGTGTCCGGGTTGAACCTGGTGCCGACGGGATGCTGCATCCAGGAGTTGGCAGCCAAGATGAAGATGGCCGACAGCATCGTGCCGATGGCGGCCAGGTAGATGGTCATGAGGTGCAGCTTCTTGGGCAGCTTGTCCCAACCGAAGATCCACAGCCCGATGAAGGTGGACTCGAGGAAGAACGCGAGCAGCGCCTCCAGCGCCAGTGGGGCGCCAAAGACGTCACCGACGAAGCGCGAGTACTCGGACCAGTTCATGCCGAACTGGAACTCTTGTACGATGCCGGTCACCACGCCCAGGGCGAAGTTGATGAGGAACAGTTTCCCGTAGAACTTCGTGAGGCGCAGGTAGGCGTCTTTGCCTGTGCGCACCCACAACGTCTGAAGTACGGCCACCAGCATCGACATCGCGATGGTGATCGGCACGAAGAAGAAGTGGTAGACGGTGGTGATGCCGAACTGCCACCTCGCCAGGCTCACGGATTCCATGCGGGGCAGGGTACTACCTGAGGAGATCGAGGAACACGAGTTGAGCACACGGATTGCGCTGTCCCGTTAGGGTAGGGCTATGCCGTCACGGGGACAGTTGGAGCAGCGGATCATGCAGCTCTTGTGGGCTGCTGCCGGGCCACTCACGGTGGCCGACGTGCACGCCAGGCTTAGCCTAGAGCGTGAGCTTGCCTATACCACTGTGATGACCGTGCTGGACCGGCTGAGCAAAAAGCATTTGGTGCGCCGCGAGTTGGACGGGCGGGCTTGGCGGTACACGCCGCGGGCGCCGCAAGGCGTGATCGTGGCCGAGGAGATGGGGGCGCTGCTGGCTGGGGTCAGCGACGACACCCGGGTGGCTGCGTTGCGCCACCTGGCCCAGGAGCTTTCCCCTGAGGAGCGAAGCGCGCTTCGAGCCGAGTGAGGCCGTCTGATCGTGGCGCGCCAACCGTGCCGACGAGGTGTTCGAGGTCGTCGATCGCGTCGCGTACCTCGCGGGTTAGGCTCGGCGCGTCAGCCCCGCTCAGTTCTTCCGCGGCGACTTGGAACGCCTCGGCGGGCTGGCATCCTGCGGCCCGGTTGCGGGCGTAGGACTTGCGTAGAAGATTGCCCATCAAAACCGCGAACTGGTCGGCGTCGCTCGCCGCTTCCGCGGGTATCCGATCGTCTTCGCCGTGGCTATTGAGTGGCAATGTGAGATTGGCGAAGACCCAGTCTCGTCCCGCGGTTTCGGATGCGACGGTGAGGACGCGATTGACGTCGGTTCGAACCGATTCTAAGGTGGCGGGTTTCTCGGGGAATCTTTCTTTGTGTTCCTCGAGGAATCCGTCGAATGGCCATCTTCCTTTTGTGTGATGAGGGCTGTAGGGATATGCGGACATGATACGAAACAGGACGATCAGCCACTCTCCATCTGGAAGCTCGTCGAGTTTCTTGATCACGCGACCCGAGACGCCGTCGGTCCGGCCGGGCTTGGCGGGAAATCCTCGAGAGACGTTTTCTCCGCGTCGCATCTCGGTCAATTCTGAGGCGGCCATGCGGCCGAGATATCCGGCGATGTGAGTGACCTTGTCAGGTGGGCGACGGCGCAGTTTCCCCAACATTCGGGTCATGAGTTCATGGAATAGATCGAAGCAGCCGTTTGCGCGACATTCGTCGGCTACCAACCGTGCCGATGGGTCGCTTGACCCATACGGAATGGTGGAGGTGGGGCACGACCTCCGGCGATGGCACTGAGCCAATCGATGCTCGCGACTAACGAGCCAGGCTGCGGTGGCAACCTTAGGTAATGCATCGCCCGACCATCCGTCGAGCGACCCCCAGATCGTAGCCCCTGTAGATCCGGCACCCCCCACGTGAAGAATTTGCCACCAAATTGTCCGGATGTCACGTCGAAGGGCGATATTGGCACGATATTGGCACGCCCTCCTTCGGGTGGTGAAGGTATCAACAAAACTCGGTAGTCGTCAATCCTAATCCGAGAGTGAGGATCCGGCGCGTGTCATAAACCCGAGGGGGTATCTCGGTAGGTAAGGTGGCGTGAACGCCGGATCAATCCTCGTCGGTTTGGAGCAACTCCCAGCGAATGCCGTAGGAGAGGCCCGCGCGCAGGCGGTTGAACTCGAACCTCGGCGAGTTGGTGGTGAGCATCGCCTCGGTGCCAGGAATGCCAGCGAGGCTGTGGGTGGGTGGGACGCCGTCCAGCCGGAAGACTCTGGCCGGGCGATCGCCGAGCAGCAGCTCGATGGTCGCCTCGTAGCTGCTGGTACGGGGCATGAAACCGACGTAGGGTTCCATGGATTTGAAGTCCGGTAGACGCAAAGCGACCGCGAACTTGTGGGTTTCCCCCGATCGCAGGGGGCGAGGCAAGGTCAACCGGATACTCCACATGGATGGCCATAGCTTCATGGCAGAGTCCAGTTCGCATCCCTCTAGCGATCGATAGTCCAAGCCTTGCCCGTCGTAGTTTGGCAAGGCGAGTTGATCGTCGAGATGGTCGATACCATCCGTGAGGGCGACCAAAGTACGCTCCAACTCGACGTAGGGACCGTCCCCGCGAAGATCGACGCGGCATGCGAGGCGTGAGTGGACGTAGTCGTTCTCCTCCAACATTGGAGCAATCGGCAGACTGAGCAACGAATGAGCGATTAGCTCGATGGCCTCTTCCACTCTGCGATAGGTGGTTCGGCGCGACAGGCCGAGTTCCAGTGCGGCCGCTTCCACCCGTTCTCCAGGAGACATAGGAGAACCTTCCGTGAACCCGGCAGAGACGAGGAACGCGGTCCTCAGTTCCGTGCGGCGCTGGTCGGGTAGCCGCCCAGGAACTGCTTTCTGCCCCGTGGAGAGGAGCTGATCGGCTGCTATGGCGAGAGCACGATGCACGATCCGCTGAGCCTGGTGGGCAGGCATGCCACGCGAGATGCGCAGGGCCTCAAGAAGTGCGGGATCGTAGGCCGGGGTCGGGGTGTTGATGCCTGCTATGCGGAGATCTTGGAGGGCGGTCACCAGGTCGCCGAAGAGCGTGCCTGCCTGGAAGTCGCCTAGCCCCGTTTGATCGGTCGAACCGCTCCCCGCTGTCATCCCCAACCCCCTGTATTGACTCAAGCCATGATCATAACCAATCTCTGAGCGGTTTGGGTGGAGGCGCTGTCCGTCATATAGAACGGAAAGGAGCGCTATGAGCGTGAGCATGCGGAACCTTTGCCGTGATTGGCTCGTGGATCGTCCGTTGTGGAAGCAGGTGGCCAGGCACGGCCACGGTGTGACGGCGGCGGTGGTGACAAGACGTTTGTTGTGTCCGTTGGTGAGCACGGCGATCCCCGAGATGCCCTCCATGCATGCCCGAATCTCGTCCTCGCAGGCGCAGGCGGCTCATGCCGTCCTGGAGCGCAGTAAGCGAGCCATCGAGGCGGATCTCGTGCTCGTCCGGGAGGGGGTTGACGACGGGGTCAGGCTTGGCCACGACCTAGGCGTCGAGGTCTCGGCCAGAGATCTTGCGGACAAGCTGAGCCGGGCCATCTGCCGAGCCGGTGGGGGCCGGCACCTGGGCGAGCGTGGAGTGAAGACGGAGGTGGCAACCTATCTGGGACAACGGCCCCCCGCCGGGCGGGTGATGTCCCGGCGGGAATTCAGGGCTTACACAGAGCGGTATGAGGCGTCCTGGGCGAAGGTTGGGGCGCGGAACCTGGGACGGTTTCCCTACAGCACCTATTCCCTCGGCCCAGATGAGATGCCTCCCTTGGTGGCCTCCGAGCGGGAGAACACTTGGCTAGGGCTCGGACGTTCGGTCTATTCACGGTTTCGGCTCGCGGCCCAAGACAGGTTGGTGCCTGGGGACGCCCATGAGATCGCTGAGGCAGAGGTGGTTCGGGCCTGTGGGCCATTGGGGCTGACCAGCCAATCCGCTCTGGTGGCTTTGCGTAGCATCTCGGTGGGGCTGCTGTATGGCCCTGGAGGAGTCGACTGGATTCCGCCTCGCGACGTCGAGTTCGACGAGAGTTGGCGCTACGACGAGGCTCCGCTGGAGCCCTGCCCGCCGAGAAGCGAAGATCCGTTTCTTCCGCGGGGCGAGTGTGTAAACGCGGACCTGGCTGCCTTCGCCCAGGCGTGTATGGCAGCCTTTCTCACGGGTACGCGGCAGGGCGCGATGCTGCGGCGGGCTGGTTTGGTGGAACGGGCACATGAGCACGTGATGAGGCGGGCATGGATGATGTGCTTCGAGTCGGAGCGGCGTGGAATTCCCATTAATGGAAGGAGGGCGGCGCGGATCGTGTCCTATGCGGTGTTCAAAGGGATTCCAGGTGGTGAGACCTATCGCCATCGTCAACTTGCGTTGGGCGGTCCCGCCGAGGTTTCCATGGAGATGGGGCTTGGGCAGGACAAGGTGGCTCGAGCTCTGGAATGGCTGGCCGGGCACCGTGATCTGGCGCTCAGGCTCGTGAGCGATACGGATGATGAGGCTGCGGCGGTATATGCCGAGGCGGCGGAACAACTGGATCTGCCCGCGCTCGGTTGTCTTCTTGCGCACTTTGGACGCGGCGATGCATGACTCACCCCAGGAAGTGACGATCGCGTATCGCTGGCCCGATGGGGCAGTCATCGGGAGACCGCTTCCCGCCCCAGCTCCACTGATCGGGATCGACGTAACCGGTGGTTTTGCGACCTACAATCCGGCCTGTCCCGGCGAGACGCCCGTGTTGGACGTGGTTGATCCTGAGGCGGGTTTGCTCGCCGTTCACTCGCTCTTCGGTGAGGCGACGGCCGCGGTGGCCGATCAGGTGATGCGCGACTCCGCCTCGCGTCCCGCACCCGTGCGACGCACCGCGGCGCAACGCGATCTGGTTCGGCTGGCGCAGGTGAGGTGGTGCCAGGAGTACTCTCCGCTCCCGTTGGACCCGGACCTGCTGCGATGCGAGGAACTCATGCTGAGGGGGCGCCTGGGGGAGTTGTGTGAGGACGGGGGCGAGTGGGCCGGGGCGCTCACCGGGGAATGCGGCAGGATCGCCCTCGCACGGCGAGAGCATCCCGAGCCCATCCGTCGGCTGTTGATTGAGTCGCTCGAGGCGCTGACCGTCTGGGAGGGGGACGTGGAGGGCGAGGGGACCAGCATCCCCCGGCCCGACATCCCCGTGATGCCTGGCCCTGCAGCGGACGGGCAGTCCGTCGCGCTGATGCTGGTGGGTATCGAAGGGGAACTCTATGCCGGCCAGGACACCGTCGATTGGGACGACGTGCCTCGTGGGTGGACCTCCTCGGCCGAATTGAATGTGCACTGGTGCCTGGAGGTGGCCCCAGGGCAGGCGGCGGTGCGGGTGATGGTGGACCCGCCTCCGCCGGTGCGTCGATACTTTCCCGGAACCGACCGCGGCGATGGGCGCAGGCTCGCCTTCGACGTCGAGGTGCCCGGATGGCCCGTTCCCGTGCTGAGTTCCACTCTCGCGCAGGACCCGACGGGCGGGTGGACCGGGGTCGGGCTGGCCAATCGGCACCAGGCGGGTCTGTTGCGCCAGGCGGTTGATGCTGGGCAGTTGGTCTCGGTGAGGGTCCGTGCCCTGCGGCCCAGGAGCTTTCAGGACAGGCCGTGGGCACAGGCCTCGCGGTGGGCCAGCAGGGGCATCGCGTGGGGGCGCATGGCGGGATGCGGGGTCCGCGGGGCGGCGAAGGAGTCTGCGGCCGCCTTGGCGCGTGCGATGACGCTGTTCGCGGAGTTGGGCCGCGATGGGGAGGCGGAGGCCTGCCGGGGGCTGATCGACGTCTCGGCGTCCAGCGGCGATCTCCTCGATCTCACGGTGGCCGAGCACTGGTTGGCCTCAAGGTAGTTCTCTCGGCTCCGGATCGGTATGTATGGCAGACGTACGGGAAGGAGCCGAGATGATCTTCTACATCTGATATCGGGTAACAGGCATCATCCGGATGCGCGCTGGACGCGTGTCCGGACGGTATGCATGGTTCTCTGCCGGATCGGTATGTGGTGCAGGACCACCTACGCCGGACCGGAAGGAGTACCGAGATGATGTTCTACCTCTGACCAGTGGTATAGAACCCGCAGGGCGCGCATATTTGCGCGCCCTTCAAGGGTTTAGGGGCAATGTCGCCCCATGTGGGGGATGGCTGGTCGGTCCCCGTCCGTCAGGTGTCTTGTAGAAGCACACCACGACGAAGGAGACGCCATGGCCAGAGTGAAACTCGGATGGTGGGAAATGGCCGGCCTCGGATATATCCGGTTCGACGTCGACAGGGGAGAGGCAACGCCATGATCGATCCCAACTACCGGTCGAGCGGCCCGGTGTTCATCTCCTATACCCACCGCGACGGCAAGCAGGTGGTCGACTTCCTGGAGACCTACTTGCGCTCGGGTGGGATCATCCCATGGCGCGACCAGCGCGACCTGCCCGACGGGAGGATCGAGACCACGATCGAAGACGCCATGAGGGACGGTTTGAGCGGGGGCATCCTTGTCGTCACCCAACGGCTGGCGGAGAGCACTTTCGTGCCCGAGATCGAGGTTCCCGCCCTGCTGCGGCTCAGCCAAGAGCCCAATGCCTCGTTCCAGATCCTCAACACCATCCGGAAACCTGACGGCGGTGGTCTGGACGCGAATGCCCCAGACGAGGTGCTGAACCGGCAGCAATCGTCCGATCCGTTGGCCGGTATGAGGCAGTACGCCCTGCTGCCCGCGGCCGAGGGCGGGCAAGGAGCCTCCTCGGACCTGGAGACGCTGCTGTCCGACCTGCTCCGGAGACGGCTCCGGAACCGGCGTGAGGAACTCAAGGAACGAGGAATCAGGATTGGGGTGCAGAGCCGCCCCGAGGCCAACGCCGCCGACGCCGCCAGGGCCGGACGTGAGAACGACCTCACCATCCGCTTGAAGCAGGACCAGGAGAGCTTCATCCCCGACGAACTCAGCTACCGCTGTCTACAGCAGAGCCTGCCGAGGGTGGTCGATGCCATCTACGACGCGGATGTCGCCACGGTGCGGTTCGAGGGTGGCTGCCATGCGAGCCTGGCGTGGGCCTTGGGCGCGGCTCTTCCGGAGGCGCGGCCTCGGTTGGACCGGTTCACCTGGGTGGACACCCGCAACAATGCCGAGTGGACGTCCGAACCGACGGGCCAGGAGACATGCCGGATCGAATGCTGCTCGATCGACCCGGAGACGGGCCAGGAGACTCTCAGCCTGGCGAAGGGCCCTGGCGAAACTCCCAGCAGGGATGAACTGAATGCACTCTTGCCTCGCGAGGTCAGCAACGTGGTGGTTCTGCTTGCCACCCGCCAGGAATATCATCCGCAGCCATTGGCGCTGCTGGCGGGACATCTGGGCCGGGCGGCCATCCTCGTGGTGAAGGTGCGCGGGCAAGACAATGTGGTCCCCCCGGAGGAGGGCGGAGACTTGGCCAAGCGGGTGGGTACGGTGCTTCGGCACATCGCGTCGTTTGGGAAGCTCCATCTGGCCATGGCGGGGGCGGTGGGTTTCCTGGCGCTGGTTGCCCGGCAATGCAACACGCTGTCCATCGATGTCTATGAACGATCGGTGGACGCCAGCAAGGATCTCGAGCACTACGTGCGAGTGTTCCGCGCGGTCTCTGGGCATTCTCGTCCCATCGCGGTGGTTTTCCCGCACGGCTCCAAGCCCCCTGCCGTCGATGAGTTGATCAACCTCACTCCGCATGACGTGACTCTGTACAAGGGCGAGGAGATGGTTCGGAAACGCGGCGAGGGCGCGATTCGTACCTGGCCGAAACCCGAGCGGCGGGACGCGTGGGTGCGCCGCGAGGAGAACCTCGAGGAACTGTCGGTTCTTGAGGCCGATGGCGTAGAGATCCCGCTGGTGCGGGTGCGCCAAGGAAGTATCCGCCCCGTGCCTCCCGAGACGCCGGAGAAGGGCTATATCGTGCCCAGGATTAGCGCGGCCGCCGCGCGTCGTCCCGACTTCTTCTTCCCGCACCGGGAGGTGCGCGACGAGCGCGGCGGCATCATCGGCTGTCTCGGCTTCGGCTGCTTCGAAGCCGTCTCGGACGAGGCACGTCCATTCCTGCAGTACCTGGATTCACCGGAGGAGGAATAGCTCATTTGCCGGCTGGTCAGACGCGTAGGTCTCGCCGGCTAAACAGCGGCCACGACGCGGCCAGCATGGCAGTCGCCGCCCCAAGCAGGATGAGGACGTGGCCCCAGTTCGCTCCGGAATCCAGAGGATGGGCGGCGGCGTAGTAGTACATGGGCGACAGGCGGGCCCACTGTGGCGAATCGGTCATCGGCAGGGTCACGAATACGAAGTAGCCGATCAGCCCAACCCCCGTCGCCGTCCATGTGGCCGCCGCTGCCCGGCCCGTGGCCGCCACCGCCAGCATCGCGGACGCCCCGACGAACCAGCCCAACGCCACGAGGTGTGCCGTCGCTCCCGCGATCCGCTCGGCGGGTAGGTCGAGGCTGGCCAGGGTAACCCCGCCCCACACACCCAGTCCGGTGGCCACGGCGACTGCTGCTACCAGCGAAACCTGGATCGCGATCACGGTCCCCAACGCCCGGGCGCGGGGCAATCCCGCAGCCAGCAGCCACCCCAGGCGGCCTGAACCCTCGTCGCTTCCCAATGCGGCAGCCACTGCCGCTCCAACCAGGATCACCGCCGCTGGAGCCATGATCCCCATGGTCTCGCCCCAGAAGAACCCTGCCGGTGTCGACAAGTCCTCGGCTCCCCACAATCGCATCAACTCGGGAGGCATCGCCTGGCTGGCAGCCTCCAAGTCTGGGGCCATCTCCGCATATAGCGGCCCCATGGCCAGCCCCATCAACCCTGACATGATCGCAGCGACCACCACGAGCAGGCCCACGTGCCGGGAGACCCACAGCCCGGACAAGCCCACGTTACGCGTGGCGCGGCGTGACGAGGATGAGCGTCGAGAACGGCGCCGTGGGCGCGTACCGGCACGTCCCAGGTCACGCAGTGGGAAGGCGGCCACGCCAACCCCCAGTAAGCCCACCGCGCAGCCCGTCAGCAGCGTCAGGTACCCGGTGTCGATGCCGTTGACCAGCACCTTGGGTTTCGAATACCAATACCACGGGATCAACTCGGCCGCGTCACGCGCGTCCGGCCACAGCGGCAGCAACCCCGCCAGTAACCAGCCCACGGCCAGCACCGCCGAGCCGCTGCCAAGAGCCAGCCCGCGGTTGCCTGTCGCGGCGCCGACCGCGAACGAGACGGCCCCGCACAACAACGCGTTCGCGCCCAGCGCCAGGCACAGTTCGCCCACGTGAGCGTCGCCCACGTCGAGGTCGAATGGTACGGCCGCGGCAACGCTCACCGCCCACAAGGCCAGGCAGGTCAGCGCGACCGTCGTCGCCAGCCCAGCCGCCCGGGCGACGCCCAGGCTCACCCGGGAGACGGGGTGGCTCAGCAGCAGCGGCAGCGTCTTGTCCCGTTCCTCGCCGGCGATCGACTGCGCCCCCATGGTCACGGCGAAGCCCGCCACCGTCACCGCGCCGATGAAACCCAGCATCTGGTTATACGTCAGCATCGCCACGTCGGCGCCGGCAGGGACTCCCGCCAACGCCAGCATCGCCTCTGGCATCGATGCGTACACGTCCGTGCCCATGGCCTGCACGGCTGGGATGCCCACTAGGAGGAAGGCCCCGACCGTGGCCGGGATCACCGCCATCGATACCCAGCGCGCTGCCAAGGCCCGCCACCACAGCGCGATCATGACTGCTCCTGATAGAAGGACAAGAAGGTCTCTTCCAGGTCGGCGTCGCGGGCTGTGAGATCCATGATCCGGTAGCGTTCGCTGACGGCGTTCAACAGCGCGCCCAACTGCCCGTCGAACGCCAGTCTCACCGTCGGGCCCGAGACCGTCACCTCGTGGGCGCCGGGGAGCGTGGCGAAGTCGGCCGCGTCGGCATCGCGATCCAAGCTCAGTTCGACGCGGCGCAGGGATCGCAGGTCGGCGACGTTCTCCACGGCCACCAGGTGCCCCGCCCTGATGATCGCGACCCGGTCGGCGACCCGCTGCACCTCCGAGAGGGTGTGGCTGGACAGGAAGACGGTGCGGCCCTCCGCCACGACCTCCCGCAACACCTGGTGGAACTCGTGCTGCACCAGCGGGTCTAGGCCGGCGTTGGGCTCGTCCATGATCAGCAGCTCCGGCCGATGCATCAATGCGGCGATTAGCCCCACCTTCTGCCGGTTACCGGACGACAGTTCACCGACCCGCTTGTCTAGATCCGCGTCGAAGCGTTGCCGCAGTTCCTCGACATAGGCCCAGTCGAGGCCCTTGCGTAGCCGGCCGAGGAATCGCAGGGTGGCCGCGCCGGTCAGCTTTGGGTAGAGAGTCAGGTCGCTGGGGAGGTATCCCAGCCGGGCGTGGATCGCTACGGCGTCGCGACGCGAGTCCTTGCCAAATAGGGTGGCGCCGCCGGACGTGGCGCGGATCTCGTCGAGCAAGATCCGGATTGTGGTGGACTTTCCAGCCCCGTTGGGGCCGAGGAACCCAAACACTTCGCCTTGGTTGACGGCGAGGTTGATGCCGGCCAAGGCTTGAAATGTGCCGAAGCGTTTGACCAGTTCGTGGGTCTCGATGACGGTCATGTCGTCTCCTCCAGTTGAGCGGCGAATTTAGCCAGCAAATCGTGAGAGAAAAGAGAGCTAAAGGCGTGGAACTGGAGCGCGATGTAACGCTTGACGCCAGGTTCGGCTGTCAGGTCGGCGGTCGTGATGTCGATGTCCAGGAGACGTTTCATGTGTTCGTGCAGCACCAGCGAACCGAGGGCGTACAGGGTAAGCATCTTGGCTAATCCGTCCACGTCGGGGCACGGAGACATTAGCCCGGCGTCGACGGATTCTTGGATGTAGATCGCCGCGTCGGAAGCCAGTAGATCCACGAGCGCATTGATCGCGGGGCTGGGGTCGGCGAGGCGATGGGCGAGATAGCCAAGGATGTGGGCTTGGCCGGTGGCGTGGAGCGAACTCAGCACGTCTGGCATTGGGCTACGGATGGCGTCGTGCTTGGCCTGGCGCACCAGGGTGGCGATGTGTTCGTCGCAGGCCAGCAGCAGTCCGTCCATGGTGCCGAAGTGGTGCCGGATCAGCCCCAAGGACACGTTCGCTCTGGCGGCGGTGGACCGGACGGTGGGGGTCTGGCCCTCGGCGATCAACGCGATGACGGCATCGCGCAGCCGTGCTCGGGCGGTCAGATCAACACTCATGATACAAGCGTATCAAAAACTGTTCATCCGTATAGCGAGCTTCGCTCGCACGCTTGACTGACGGTGCTCGTTTCTGGGCTGACGGTCGTGTCGTCCGCGGGGCCGTCGGGTTCTGGTTATGGGGTGTCTGGGTGGTCGGGGAGGTTGGGTGGTGGTGCGTTGTTGGGCTTTGGTGAGGCGTTTGAAGCGGGCCATGGCGTGGGGGTCGTGGCGAGCTTCATGAGCCGCGCGGTGTCGTCGCGCAGATTATGCCCGTTGTGGATGGCGGTGGCCACCAACTGACCGGACCAGTCGCCACTGAACGTGAACGCTTCGGTGGAAGTCGTAAGGAACTGTTTACCAGCCGGAGGGGGCGAACGTGCCCGGAATGACAACGTCTGATGCAGATCAGTACCGCGGCGGCGGGCCCTGGATCGTGGCTGGATCGAGCTTCACATCGTGGCCGCCCCACATGACGAAGCCGCGAAGTACGAGGGTGCCGTTGGACCCGTCGCCCATCGCAGTGGGCTCGACATCACAGCCGCCCATGACTGCGGTCGTCTCGTCGACGACGCGGACACCTGCGGGCACGTAGATGTTGTGGCCGCCCATGAGGGCGCTGCAGTGCATCACGACGACATTGCCGCGGCCCATGGCGTCCGCAACGTAGATGTCGTGGCCGCCCCACACCGCGAGGTCACGCCGACCCGGGGAACCGGGCTCGAGCCGCATGGCTCGGCCGGTCATGAACACGACCTTCAAGCCTGGCTGCTCATTTCGTGTGGGAACGACGCGTCCCGCACCCGCGGAGGGCACGGGAGAGTTCACGGGCCCTCCAAGTCCGATGAGATGGCGGCCCTCCGGCAGGTCCGCGACCAGTGCCGTCACCTCGTGGAAGTACCTCGCTGCAAGGGCAGCGTCTTGGCGCTCCTCGAATTCGTCGAGGTCGAGGCGCCCGCTGGCGTGGGCGTCCTGCAGGATGGTGATGGCGGCGTCTCGGTCGAAGTCGCTGACGCGCATGCGCGGCTGCTGGTGTTCTCCCATGCGGTCACGCTAACAGCCGGGAGGCTGAGTCATCCATGCGGACGCAGCAACGGGTAGGGGATGGTCTCCCGGATGCCTGCGCCGGTGAGCAGCATCACCACGCGGTAGAGCTCGTCGTGGAAGTGCTGGGCGAAGGTGTCCAACCACTCGGCATCCGCGACACCGGGTTCGGCCGCGACGATGAGGACCAGGTGTCCGCGCTCGATCGACGCATTGACCGTGACCCCCGACGAGTAGGCGTTCGCCTCATTCGCTGCGGGGCCGTGCTGGTTCTGCTCGGTCGGCTCGGCTGCGCTGCCCAGATAGTTGAGGCTGAGCAGGATCGGGATGCCGCGAATCTCTTCCGGCACCGCCTGCCAAGCGATGCCGTAGTCCGGAACCCCGCGCACAGCTTCCTTCGCCTCGAGCAGCACCTCGTGAACGCGTCGGAGAGCGTCAGCCCGCGAGGTCGTAGGTGATGTCGAGAACGAGGTCCTGGGTGAAGTGCTCCGGGACAGCTCGCCGATCTGCCCGACGCCGCACAGGCGGCGATCGGGCGAGCCCGAATTGGCCAGCACGTACACCTGGTGGTTGGCGACCGGCACACCGATCGGCACGCGGCCGCACAGGGGCCTATCGAACCCGGGGTCACGCCAGCCCGTGGCAAGCACCGTCGACTCCGTGGGGCCGAACGCGTTGACGTAGCCGATCCAGCGTTCGGGCGAGTTCGACCACGGCGACGCTCGAGGCCGAGCCACCCGTGGTGACCGTCCGCATCGGCAACGAGTTGAGCTGCAGAAAGTACTGCGGAGGCAGGAGCCCGAGGATGACGCCCGTCCGCTCCATCTCCCTCTCGAGCTCGTCGGTCTCGTAGATCATCGAGGCGTCGACCAGGACCATCGCGCTGCCGTTGAGCAGGGAGAGCGTCAGCTCCCAGATCGACGCGTCGAACACACTGTGCCGTGGTTCTTGGTGGTGTGGTCATGGGGTGTCGGGGAGGTTGGGCCAGGTGGTGGTGCGTTGTTGGGCTTTGGTGAGGCGTTTGAAGCGGGCCATGGCGTGGGGGTCGTGACGAGGTACTCCGGCTTTGCGGGCTCGGCGGTACCAGCCGGGGAGTAGGAACCAGGGAAACCACACGAACATCCCGAGAAGGGTGGTTGTGCCCGAGAAGAACCAGACGAGAGAGATTGTCTCTAGAAACCAAACGGGATAGATTTCGTGGAGTATCCCAACGCCGATGCAGGTGAGGAAGGCTCCCCCGTAGGGAAGTGTCAGGGTTGGGCATGACCAGCCGCGGTAGTCTTCGACGAAGTAGGGGATCTTGGCTCTGGTGAGTTGGATTCCGCGTGCTAGGGCTAGGAGGCCAAATGCGGTGACGCCTACTCCGCTCCATAGCAGGCCGGGTTCAATGGTCGTCAACCCTGTCATTCGGGCACTCGCTGGGGTGCTGTGGCTGTGCCGGCGCTGCGATGTGTGGTCATAGGTCTGGGTGGTCGGGGAGGTTGGGCCAGGTGGTGGTGCGTTGTTGGGCTTTGGTGAGGCGTTTGAAGCGGGCCATGGCGTGGGGGTCGTGACGAGGTACTCCGGCTTTGCGGGCTCGGCGGTACCAGCCGGGGAGCAGGAACCAGGGAAACCATACGAACATCCCGAGCATGAACACGAAGAAGGTGCCAATGGCGACCAGAGAAAAGGGCATCGCAAACCAAAGAGGGAGATACTCTTCGAAAGCGTAAATTCCTAGAGACAGCAGAAAGAGGCCGCCGAACGGTAGGGCGAGGGCAGGGCAGGACCATCCTCTGTAGTCCTCGACGAACCAAGGGATTTTTGCCATGCGGAGCTGTATTCCGCGAATGATAGAGAATGTTCCGAGGGCGAGGAGGGCGATTCCAGTGAATGCAGCTCCTGGTTCGATCGATAACTGCGTCATCCAAATACCTTCTCCCAGGTCTTCTTTCCAAAGTTCCAGACGGTTTCGCCGGCGTCGGTGATCCGGTCCCCGACTGTCTTGCTGCCGCTGGTGCTGATGGGCATGGCGAGGCCGACCCCGACGTCGCTGGTGAGGCTGGTTGTTGGCAAGGGTCTTTCGTTGGGCGGGGGTGCGGGTGCTGGCTGGGGCTTGGTGTTCGCGGTTCGTGTGGCGTGTTCATGGGGCGTCTGGGTTGTCGGGGAGGTTGGGCCAGGTGGTGGTGCGTTGTTGGGCTTTGGTGAGGCGTTTGAAGCGGGCCATGGCCTGGGGGTCGTGACGAGGGACGCCGGCTTTGCGGGCTCGGCGGTACCAGCCGGGGAGTAGGAACCAGGGAAACCACACGAACATCCCGAGCATGAACAGAGGGAAAGATGCAATTGCTGTGAGCGAGGCGGCTGCGGCTAGCCAGAAGGGTAGGAGGGGCTCGAAGCTGAAAGCGCCAATGCCTAGCAGAAATGCGCCTCCGATGGGGAGGGATAGGCTGGGGCAGGACCATCCTCTGTAATCTTCGACGAACCAAGGGACTTCTGCCATGCGGAGCTGTATTCCGCGAATGATGCAGAATATTCCGAGCGCGAGGAGGAGAATCCCGGTGAATACAGCTCCTGGTTCGAGTGATAACTGACTCATTCGGACTCTTTGCTCCGCGACTCCCCACGGTCCATGCGCCTTCGCGCGCATCGGCAATTCGACCGCCGATTCTCTTGCCAGCGGTGTGGAGCGCATCGCTTCTCGATTACAACGGTCGGCACCGAAGGTCGGCTTCTGGCCATGTCCGCCGTGATTCTTGGTGGTGTGGTCATGGGGTGTCTGGGAGATTGGGCCAGGTGGTGGTGCGTTGTTGGGCTTTGGTGAGGCGTTTGAAGCGGGCCATGGCGTGGGGGTCGTGACGAGGTACCCCGGCCTTGCGGGCCCGCCAGTACCACGCTGGGATAAGGCATGGAGGACACCACACGAGGAAACCGAGGAAGAAGGTCACTCCGGAGGTGAGCCACACGATGGCGAGTGGGACGTGAGACCAGGAGGAAAGAATGTCGCGGAACATGCTGAATGCAAGGGCGATGAGGTGGAGTCCGCCGAACGGCAGGACTAGCTCTGTGCAAGACCATCCGCGATAGGACTGGACGAAGTTGGGGGTCTCGGCGAGACGGAACTGGGTCCCGCGAACGATGGCTATGACCCCGAGTGCTAGAAGGGCTAATCCGGTCCAGATGGAGCCCGGGGGGACCTGTGCGGCAGTCATCTGAATAGTCCTTTGAGCGTTTATGGAACCATTCGCCGCCGTTGGCGATCCGGTCTCCGGCTGTCTTGCCGCCGGTGTTGATGGACATGGCGAGGCCAATCCCAGCGCCGATGGTTGTGATTGAGGGACGGTGGGCGTGGTGGTTCTTGGTGGTGTGGTCATGGGGTGTCTGGATGGTCGGGGAGGTTGGGCCAGGTGGTGGTGCGTTGTTGGGCTTTGGTGAGGCGTTTGAAGCGGGCCATCGCGTGGGGGTCGTGACGGGGTACCCCGGCTTTGCGGGCTCGGCGGTACCAGCCGGGGAGTAGGAACCAGGGAAACCACACGAACATCCCGAGCATGAACAGAG
>JBHADA010000147.1:0-14435 GCA_041854805.1 Arachnia sp. | reverse complement strand
GAAGCCAAGAGATCGAGCGGGCCATCGCCAAGGATCCATCGAAATTTCGGATCATGACGGGCGACCGCCCCACCGGGCACCTGCACATCGGCCACTACTTCGGGTCGCTAGAGAACCGGGTGCGCATCGCCGCGATGGGAGTGGAGACCCTCATTCTCATCGCCGACTACCAGGTCATCACGGACCGTGACGGCGTCGGCCCTATCCAGGAACGCGTCTATTCTCTGTTGGCCGATTACATCGCCGCAGGGATCGATCCCGAACGCACCACCATCTACACCCACTCCCAGGTGCCCGCGTTAAACCAGCTCATGCTCCCGTTCTTGTCGCTGGTCACCGACGCCGAGCTGCGCCGCAACCCCACCGTCAAGGCGGAATACGAGGCGACGGGAGGGCGTCCCCTCTCCGGCCTCCTTCTGACCTATCCGGTACACCAAGCCGCCGACATCTTATTCTGCAAGGCGAATCTCGTGCCGGTAGGGAAGGACCAACTTCCCCACGTCGAGCAGACTCGCGTCATCGCTCGTCGCTTCGACGAGCGCTACGGACGAGTGAACGAGGACACCCCGGTGTTTCCCCTCCCGGACGCGCTGTTAAGCAGGTCTGGCACCGTGCTCGGCCTCGACGGCACGAAGATGAGCAAATCCAAGGGCAACACCATCGAACTCAGGATGACTGCGGACGAGACCGCCAAACTGATCAAGCGGGCCGTCACCGATTCGGACCGGCATATCACCTATGACCCGGCCAACCGTCCCGAGGTGTCTAACCTGGTCAACCTGGCCGCTCTCTGCCTAGATCGAGACCCTGTCGCCATCGCGGAGGAGATTGGTGATGGCGGCGGCGGCGGTCTCAAGAAACTGGTCACTGCGGCCGTCAACGAGAAGTTCGCGCCCATCCGAGCCCGCCGGGCCGAACTCGTGGCTGACCCGGGCTACCTGCGCGACGTGCTCGCGGCCGGCAACCGCCGGGCCAACGACATCGCCGACCAGACCCTGAGTGAGGTCCGCGCGGCGATGAAGATGACGTATTAGCCCTCGGCTGGGGGATCGGGACGCAGGTCCACCCCGGCCCGGCGCCTGCGGCGCCGCCGCTTGGGGGCCGCCTCCGCCTCCGCCGGATGGTCGCCTGGCGCTTCTGTGCCGCGGCGCCGCCGACGGCGCCGGGGGGTCTCGCCAGAGCGTCTCTGGTCCGTCTTCTTCTCTCGGGCAGCGGAGCCGGCCAGCCGCCCCTTTGTCCCCTCGGGAATCTGAAGGTCCGTGTAGAGGTGGGGCGAGGAGGAATAGGTCTCCACCGGCTCGGGGAAGCCTAGGTCGAGGGCCTTGTCGATGACCTTCCAACGCTGTACGTCTGCCCAATCCACTAATGTCACCGCCACCCCAGTGTTGCCGGCGCGGCCCGTGCGTCCAATGCGATGCACGTAGGTGGCGTCCGTGTCGGGGCACTCGTAGTTGATGACGTGGCTTACGGCGGGGATGTCGATACCCCGTGCGGCGACATCCGTGGCGACCAGCACCGAGACAGTGCCGGCGCGGAATTTCTTTAGGGCGCGCTCCCGGGCCTGCTGGTTGAGGTCGCCGTGGATGGATACGGCCGGGAAACCCCGTTCCACTAACTCGTCGGTGAGCCGTTGCGCGGCTCGCTTAGTGCGGCAGAAGATCATCGTCTTCGTGGTGCTAGCGCCCTGAAGGATGCGGGCCACCACCTCGGGCTTGTCAAGGTCGTGTGCCTGATAGACGAATTGCTCGATATCGGGCACCGTCATCTGGGCGTCGTGGCCCTCGGCCCGAATGTTAATGGGCTTGTTCAGCGTCGCGCGGGCCAGCGCTAGGATCGGCGCCGGCATGGTGGCGGAGAACAGCATCGTCTGCCGAGACGACGGGGTCTCGTGAAGCAGGCGTTCGATGTCGGGAAGGAACCCTAGGTCCAGCATCTCGTCGGCCTCGTCGAGCACCAGTACCTGAATCTGGGCCAGGTCGAGCGCTTTGCGATCGACGAGGTCGAGGAGGCGTCCAGGGGTGCCCACCACGATATCGACGCCTCGGTCCAGAGTGCCAAGTTGATCGTCGTAGCCGGTTCCTCCATAGATGGTGAGTACGCGCATGGCTAGGTGTTTGCCCGCCACGTCGAGGTCTCGGCCAACCTGGATGGCCAACTCACGGGTGGGGCAGACCACTAGAGCTCGGGGTTTGCCATGGGTCGGTTTCACCCCGTCGGAGAGCGTGACCATGCGATGCAGCAGACTCACCCCGAAGGCGAGGGTCTTGCCTGTCCCGGTACGGGCCTGCCCGATGAGGTCGGTTCCGCTGATAGCCAGTGGAATGGCTAGGGTTTGGATCTGGAAAGGATGAACGATGCCGGCATCGGCCAGCGCTGTCGTGATGGATTCGTCAATGCCGAGGTCGGCGAATGTCTCGTCGGATGGCGTCTCGTTGTCGCTCAGGGCTCGCACCTTCGGTGTCGGAACTCGCGGCGCATGCCGGAGGCGGGGCGTTGCTGCCCGCGGACACAGTCTAACCCCTGAGCCTTCCTCAGGAATCGAATGCGGCGAACGCGTGACGCGTCGAGGCTCAGACGGTTCCGAAACCGACGGCGCGGGTGGTGGGTGAGCCGAGGTCGACATAGGCGATGCGATCGGCCGGCACGATGACGCGACGCCCCTTGGAATCGGTGAGATCCAGCAGGGTTCCCGTGTCGAGGGCTACTCGTACCTTGGCGACGATGTCCTCTGGCGCGTTGTCGGTCTCTAGCGTGACTTCGCGGGGAACATCGGTGATGCCAATTTTGATCTCCATGGCGCCAACTGTAGCGAGCGACGCAACGTCAGCGTTCGATCCGGGCCACCACTACCGTGACGTTGTCCTTGCCGCCTTGGTCGAGGGCCCAACTCACGAGCGCCTCGGACAATTGCTGGGGCCCACCACCACCAACACCGTAGAAGGCTTGGCCCATGGCCTCGGGGGAGCTGGCATAGTTCCACAGGCCGTCGCTGCACAGCATGAGCCAGCCATTTCCGGTGATGGGCATGCTCACCAGCGTTGGCTGAACGTCGGTGGCCATGCGCCCCAGCCATTTCGTGATGGCGTGTGCCTGCGCGGAAGCCTCGGCGTCGTCGCGCGACATGCCGAGCATGATGCGTGCCTGTGCCATCGAATCGTCGGTGCTGAGCAGGCTAACCGTGCCGTCGTCGCCTAACCAGTACGCACGCGAATCACCGACGTTGCCGACCACGATGACGTCGTGGGCGATCTGGGCCCCGATGAGTGTGCAGGCAGCCGGCATGTCCTGGGCGTTGAGAACCGCATCGTTCGCCGCGGCGAAGCCTTGGGTAAAGGCCGAGTCGATGGCCTCGCCACTGCCGGTGCGTCGAATGAGCTGCTCGACGAGGGTCTCGGCGGCGATCAGGGAGGCTACCTCCGAGCCGAATGCGGTGGTGACCCCGTCAGCGACAGCCACGACGGCCTCGTGACTGTCGCCGCGTACGGCGAGGCACAAGGCATCCTGGTTGGTGCTGTGTCGCAACCCCGTGTCGCTGCATCCCGCGACCCAGGGGGCGGGGACACGCACATAGTGTGAGCGTTCGGAGCGTGATGGCATCGACGTCCCTCTCATCGGTTATCTCTGGTCAGCTCGGAGGCTCGGGTAGCGGCGGGCTGGACGGGGTGGGCCGCTGAGCCGCCCACAAGTCTCCCATGGCTTGAAGCCGATCGAGTACGGCCGCGGGTGTGGTGGTCACTCGTCCACCCTTCCATAGCAAGCCCACTTCGTCCCAGGTCAACGGCGTCGATACCGACGGCGTGTGCAGCCCGCGTACGGAATACGCGCAGATCGTGTTGCGGGCCGGCATGTTCTGGGCGTAGTCGACGAGCACGAGCCCGCCCCGGGCTTGTTTGGCGATCTTGGCGGTGAAGAGTGTGGGATGTGTCCGCGACAGGTGCCGGGCCAAGGTCTGGACGAAGTGGAAGACGGTGGTGCCTGGCGTCGCAGCGATAGGGGCGCTGAGTTGGAGCCCCTTGTTGCCGGAGGTCTTGGGGTGGCATTCGAGCCCCAGGTCAGCCAGAGCGGTGGCGGCCAGGATGGCGGCTTGTGCCGTGGTGGCGGGTGTCACCCCAGGGCCGGGATCCAGGTCGATCATCATGGTGGTGTTGGCCGGCTCGTCGGGGCCCTCGAGGATCACCCCATCCGGACCGCATGTGGCGTCAGCGATGCGCCATTGCGGCGCGTGCAATTCGATGGCCTTGAGGTTGGCCAACCACACCAGATCCGCTCGCCGGGAGGCCTGCACGTAGGTGACGGTACCCTCCGCGGAGACGACCTGGACTCTCTGCACCCAGGAGGGGGCACCCGCGGGGCAGTTTTTCTCGTAGAACGAATCCTCGCCTGTGCCATTGGGGAACCGCACGCGAGTGATCGGGCGGTCGGCCAGATGCGGCAGCATCGCTTCGGATGCCTCCACCAGGTAGGAGACCAGCTCGCCCTTGGTGAAGCCGTCAGCGAACAGCGGCTTGTCGAGATTGGTCAGCGACACGCTCAAGCCGTCGACCTCGGTCAAAATCCGCTTCCCCATGGCGCCGATTGTGTCAGAGGATGCGGTAAGCATGGGGGCATGAGTCTGCAGATTGTGCCCCCGCGCCCCCGCAATCTGCCTGTGCTGACCGCGGACCAGGAGGCTGCCGCGACTCCCACCGAGGGAGTGACGGTTGTGGTAGGAGGCCCTGGAACGGGAAAGTCGAGCGTCGCGGTGGCTGCCGCGGTTCGCCGCGTGGAGGCTGGAAGCCGGCTGGATCGAGTGGTGTTGCTAACCCATTCCCGTGCCGCGGCTCAGGGGCTCAGACGAGATGTGGTGCGCAGGCTGGGCGGATCCCATATCAATCCGCAGGTGACCACGGTCCATGGCCTCTCGCTGGGGCTGCTGCGGCGCTTCTGGCCGCACACTGACAGCCCGTGGCGACTGCTGCGGGCCCCGGAGCAGGAGCAGCGTATCCGTGAACTCCTCGAGGGAATGCCCGTCGATTCCTGGCCCGAATCCGTACGCGCGGCGGTGGGTACCCGTGCCTTCGCCCGTCAACTCCGGGAGGTGCTGGCCCGGGCCCGGCAGCTCTCTCTCGACGCGGAGTCGCTGGCTGCGATGGCCCATGATGCGGACGACCCGGTCTTCGCCGCCGCGGCTGGCTTCATGGAGGGCTACCTCACCGTTGGCGACTTCTCCGGTACGTTGGATTATTCCGAACTGGTGTATCGCACCCGGCTGCTGATCACCGAACCAGACGTCGGTGCCGGGATCGCGGCCGCCTTCGACGCAATCATCGTCGACGACGCCCAAGAGGCGGACCAGGCACAGGTGGGGCTCCTGGCCGATTTGGCCCGGCTGGGCCTTCCCATACTGGCGTTGGGCGACCCGCAGCAACGTATTGGCGGATACCGTGGAGCCAGCCGGCGAGCTCTATATGACCTGGCCAGACTGCCGGGGGCGCGGAATCTCATCCTGCGAGAGGGCCACCGCAACGCCCCACCGGTGGAGGCGGCGCTGCGTCGCTTCGCCTCTCGCCTCGACGGCGGTTTGCCAGCGGCCTCGACACCCGCTGACACGTCCGCCGCGGTGAGGGTGCGTATCTTCGACGACGAGGCAGCAGAGCTGGCCGCGGTGGCCAGTGAGTTGCGCGCCGCCGTTGTGCACGACGACCTTCGCTGGGAGGATCTCGTCGTCATCGCACGTGCGGGACGCACCCAGGTGAGTGCCATCGCGAAGGATCTGATTCGGCTCGGTGTCCCCGTCGATGTTGCGGGTGACGAGATCGCTTTGGCCGAACAACCCGTCGTGGCCACCCTGCTTATGGCGCTGGGCGTGGCCGCCGCTGGGGGAGTACCCTGCGGCGACGAGTCTCGTCTCCTGCTGTCCTCACCTCTGTGCGGCCTAGACGGCACCGGCCAGCGCCAACTCGGCCGCCAGCTTCTGGAGCGACATCGCACTCTGGGCACCTCCGACGTGCTTCTCAGCCGCGCCTTCAGTGAGCCAACGCTCCTCGAGGGAATCGAATCCGAGGCGGCGGAGCAGACCCGGCGTCTTGGCGCCGTGCTCAGGGACGCGGCGGCGCTCATCGCCGATGGTGCACAGGTGCAGGAGGTGTTATGGCAGTTGTGGGATTCGACGCCGTGGCCGGGGCGGTTACGCGACCAAGCCCTGCGTGGGTCGCGCCGGGCCAATGCGGATCTCGACGCCGTGATCGAGCTGTTCGAGTTGGCGGCCCGGATGCCGCAATTGCGCGGCAAGGCGGGAGCCCGCACCTTTCAAGCAGAGGTATCGGGCCAGGAGATCCCTGCCGATACAGGACGTGAACTCGACCTTGGCGGGCGCGGAGTTCGCGTAGTCACAGCGCACCGCACCCGGGGACTCGAATGGGAGGCGGCCTGGGTGGTCGGAGTCCAAGAGGGACTCTGGCCCCGGTTGAGCCGTGCCGGCGTACTGCTCGATCCGGACCGGCTGGGCGCGGAGGAGCTCTCGCCTAGGGACAGCGAACTCGTTCCCGCTCACGTTGCCTTCCTGACCAACGAACGCCAGCTTTTCTACGTCGCCTGTAGCCGCGCACGCAGTCGGTTGACGGTCAGCGCGGTGCAAGGAATCGAAGGGGAGGGTGGGCGTCCCTCCCGGTTCCTGGGTGAATTGGGCGTGGAGCCGGAGCGGGTTCATGGCAGGCCGCCGCAGTTGCTGTCGGTGGCCTCACTAGTGGGCCGGCTTCGTCAGCGGTTGCTCGATCCCGAGTCCTCCTCAGGACTGCGCCGCGCGGCGGCGACGCGACTCGCGGGGCTGGCTGCCATCGTCACGGCCGACGGACGTGCCGCGTTCCCCGGAGCCGCGCCCGCGCACTGGTGGGGAGTCTGGGGCGTCACGCCGGAGCGTGTCTCCACCCGCGAAGTCGTGATCACGGGCTCGGCCTTGGACGCCCTGCTCGGCTGTCCTCGCCGATGGTTCCTGTCTCGGCGCGCCTTGGCCGAGGGTGGGCGGCAGTCCCGTGCCTCCATCGGCGATGTGGTGCATTTGCTGGCCCGCCAGACCGCTCTGGAAGGTCTCTCCGCGGATGCCCTTCACGAGCGACTCGCGGCCGTGTGGGACAAGATCTCTTTCGAGACAGAATGGCTCTCGGCCACTGAGCGAGTCGAGATCGACGCGGCCATCGATCGTTTTCACCGCTACCACCGGTTCGGCTCGGGCGAACTGCTGGGCGTGGAGGTGCCGTTCAGGGTGACGGTCTCGGTGGCTGGCCGCCCTATCGCCCTCGTTGGCACGGTGGACCGGCTGGAGCGTGACTTCGATGGGCGGTTACGGATTGTGGACCTGAAGACAGGACGTCGCCCACTCACGGACACGGCAGCGGCGAGCCACCCTCAACTGGGCCTATACCAATTGGCCGCGCGCTCGGGGGCATTCGACGCACTGGCGCCGGGGGAGCGTCGGGTGGCTCCTCCAGCGTTGGCCTTCCTCCGCTCGGGCGAGACGCTGCCCCAGATGGTGTCCCAGCCATCCTTAGACGATCAGCCGCGCCTAGCCGGGGAAGAGCTGGTGATCGGCCCCACCTGGATGCACGACAAGCTGTATCAGGCGGCCCAGATCCTAGATGGCGGCCGTTTTGACGCCATCCAATCGTCGGCATGCCGCTACTGCCAGTTTTGCTCGTCGTGTCCGGCCATTGCCCCTACGGAGGGGCGCCGATGACTGTCAGGCCTCTGCGACAGCAAATGAGTACCCCGGGGCAGCTTTCGGAGGCCCTCCAGATTCCTTTCTCGGACGAGCAGCTCGAGGCGATCACGGCCCCCCTCGAACCCAACGTCATCATCGCGGGCGCGGGCACCGGCAAGACCACGGTCATGGCGGCCCGGGTGGTGTGGTTGGTGGGCACGGGGCAGGTCCGTCCCGAGGAGGTGCTGGGGCTCACGTTCACCCGCAAGGCGGCCGCGGAACTGGGCTCGCGGGTCTCGGCTGCGCTGGAGCGTGCCGGGGTATTGGGAGGCCGCGACGACGAAGGCAGCGAGGTCGTGCTGACCTATGACTCGTTCGCCGCGCGGCTGGTCAGCGAGTTCGGACTTCGGATCGGGCTCGATTTCGAGCCGGTCATGGTTACCGGTGCGAGCAGGTTTCGCCTCGCGACGCGCGTGGTGCGCAATGCCCCGGGCCCGTTTCACAGCATCAGCAGACTCAGCCATCACACCATCCCGGAGCGGGTGTTGTCGCTAGACGCCGAGATGCAGTCGCATCTGGTCAGCGCCCAGCAGGTGCTCGATGCGTGCGCCCAGGCCGAGATGCGCTTCCAGCAGGCGCCCCTCTGGCGGGGGCAGGTGATGAGAGACGTTGCTGCGGCCCTGGCCGCCACGGCTGAACGGCGCGAACTGGTCGGTCTCGTCGAGGCCTATCAGGAACTTAAACGCCGTCTCGGGGTGGTTGAGTTCGCGGATCAGCTTCGTGAGGCCGTGCGGCTCGCCAGCCAGGTGCCAGAAGTTGGGGCCGAACTGCGGCGGCGTTTCCGGGTCGTCCTGCTCGACGAGTATCAAGACACCTCGGCGGCCCAGGCTAGGCTGCTGCGAGAACTGTTCTCCGGCCCGATCGGCGACGACGCGATGGGATTCCCAGTCACGGCTGTGGGCGATCCATACCAGGCGATCTATGGCTGGCGTGGAGCCGCCGCCGGGAACATCCTCATGTTTCCGGAGCATTTCCGGCGTGCCGACGCGTCCAGGGCTGAGCGATTTACGCTCAGTGTCAATCGCCGCAGTGGCTCTCGAATCTTGGGAGTGGGAAACCAGCTCGCCTCTCTGCTTCCCGTGGGCCCGGGCGAGGAGGGAGTGGAACTGCGCGCCGCCGGGAACAACGGCGCCGGTGCGGTGGCGGCGGTCACATTCGACACCTTCCCCGAGGAGGTCGCCTGGCTGGCTGAGGCCATTGTGGGTCAGCACGACAAGGGCCTGCGCTGGGCCGACCAGGCGGTTCTCGTACGGCGCAACTCCGCGCTCGCGCCGGTGTTTGAGGCCTTGCGCGAGCGCGACGTCCCGGTGGAGATCGTCGGCCTCGGGGGACTCATCGCGCTGCCGGAGGTGGCCCCCATCGTCTCCACGCTGCGCGTCATCGACGACGTGACTGCCAACCCTGACGTGGTGGCCTTGCTGAGCGGACCACGATGGCAACTCGGGCTCACCGATCTCGAGGCCCTCGGCCGCCGAGCCAGGGATTTGGCCGGCCGGGCGGCCACACCCGAGGAGGCATCGGATGCGTTGGTGCATGCCGTCACGCAGGCTGACCCTGGCGAACTGGTCTCGCTGCTCGACGCGGTGGCCGACCCGGGGGAGAGCGTCTCTCCCGAAGCCCGGCGCAGGCTTGATCGCTTTCATAGCGAGATCCAGCGGCTGCGCCGACACGCCACGGATCCGGTGGCGGATCTGGTGACCCGCGTCATCGACACTCTTGGCATCGAGTCCGAACTGCTGGCCTCTGGGCGTACCACTGACCAGGTGGAACGTTTCATCACTGAGGTGGCCGGGTATGTCGACATCGACGGCGATGGCTCTCTGAGCGGCCTGCTCGCCTACCTCGACGCCGAGGAGGAGCACGGTGAGGGCCTACAGCAGGCCGTTCCCAGCGAGGACGACTCGGTTAAGCTCATGACAGTGCACCGCGCCAAAGGCCTCGAGTGGAACACGGTCTACCTGCCGGCGCTGGCCGGCGGGGTTTTTCCTGCGGATCCCAGGACAGGCGCATGGCCCACCAACGCCGCCACTCTGCCCGCCCAGTTGCGTGGGGACGCCGCGTCTATTCCCCAGTTGAGAGACTTCACCAAGGACGGCATCGGCACCTACCGGAAGGAATTGCGCGAGGAGCACCGCAGATCCGAGGACCGTTTAGCCTATGTCGCGGTGACGCGTGCGAAGCAAGTGTTGATCGCGTCCACGCATCTGTGGAGTCCCGGGGTGGCCAAGCCTCGGGCCGAGTCGCCCTATTTCGCGGCAATCCGTTCCACCGCCGAATCGCTGGGAACGTTCCTAGACTTGGCTCGCCGCGACGCCGATGCCAATCCCATTCCAGCAGTCGCGGCGCGTGCCAGTTGGCCCGAACACCCAGATGTGGAGGAGGCGGCCGAGCGCGCCGAGGCGGCCATGATGGTGCTGGAGGCGGCCACGGTGCCCCGTGCGGACTGGGACGCCTGGGCCTGGGAATCCGCCACGATCAGCCCCGAGGAGCTCGCCGAGGTGGCGGCATGGGACGAGAGCGTGGACCACCTCACCCAGTTGCTGCGGAGCCGCACCAGCCACCGGGTGGAGCTGCCCGAGGGACTCTCGGCCACGGCGCTCATGGCGCTGCGACGAGATCCCCAGGCATTCGCCGAATCTCTGCTGCGTCCCATGCCGCGGCGGCCCTCGCCGGAGGCCCTCGTGGGGAGCAGATTTCACGCCTGGCTTCAGGAACGTTTCGAGTTGCCCGCCACCCTGGACGAGGTCGAGGCAGAGCCTGCGGGTGAACCCGAGCGTTTGACCCGCCTTATTCGAGCCTTCGAGACCGGCCAATTCGCCCACCGCGTCCCCATCGGTGTCGAAGTCCCATTCGTGACCAGCTTCCACGGGCACCTCCTTCGAGGACGTATCGACGCCGTCTACGAATGGGGCCAGCCTTGGGACTTCCTGGTAGTGGACTGGAAGACGTCGAACAGCCCCGCCGACCCGTTGCAGTTGGCTATCTACCGCTGGGCCTGGGCAGAGGACCGAGGAGTGCCGATCGAGGCTGTGGGCGCCGCGTTCTACCACGTGCTCAGGGATGAACTGCGTATGGTCGATGCCTCACCAGACTTGATTAAGTCAGCCTTGGCTGCTGGGCTGTGCCCATGACCGCATGGCTCGATCCTTCTAGTCTCGATCGTCGGCCCGATGGCCGTGATGAGTCCCACCTCGATGAGCAGTGGTTGGGGGCGGCCGTGCTGCATATCGATCCCGAGGGTCGGGTCGAGGCCTCGGAGGGGCGTCCTCGGTTGGACTTCGGCGCGGGTGCGCGACGCCGAGACGACTTGTTCTTGGGGCGTGCCTCGGGCCGGGCATGGTTCGCGCGGATGGTGCCCGAGGCCCGAGGAGAGACGATGACCTGGCGGGATTCCGCCGAGGAGGACTATGACGTACTCGCCGCCGCAGTGTCTCTGATCCGTTGGCATGCCTTGGCTCCTCGCTGCGAGGCGTGCGGCGAACTCACCGAGGTGAGCGCGGGTGGGGCACAGAGACGCTGTCTCGCCTGCCATGAGTTGCTATTTCCTCGCACCGATCCCTGCGTCATTGTGGCGGTGACCGATCCCGAGGATCGGTTGCTGCTCGCCCGGCAGACATCGTGGCCGGTGGGGCGCAGATCCGTCATCGCCGGGTTCATGGAGGCGGGAGAATCCGCCGAGCAGGCAGTGCACCGGGAGGTCCACGAAGAGGTGGGGGCACGATTGACCGGTTTGTCTTACGTGTCGAGCCAGCCATGGCCCATGCCTCGCTCGCTCATGCTTGGTTTCGAGGCACGCGCCAGCGACTCCCACATTCGGGTGGACGGAGACGAGATCGCCGAAGGCGAGTATTACACGCGCTCCGAAGTCGTGGCGGCGGTCGGAGAAAACAGGATCGTCCTGCCCGGCCGGGCCTCAATCGCCCGGGAACTCGTCGAGCGGTGGCTCAGCCGCGGTTGAGCCGGTCGGTCTCGTCCTGGATCCGGCTGGCCACTTCGGTGAGCTTCTCCCGGTGCGCCGCGGCGTGATGGGCGCAGAACAACAATTCTCCGCCGGAACGTAGGAAGACCCGAAGGTATGCCTGAGCGCCGCAACGATCGCACCGGTCGACGGCGGTCAGCGTCGGGTCGATGGCCAATTCGGTCATCACGGTCCTCCTCTGGTGGGTATCTCGTGTATCCAACGTAGCGCGTCGCCCAAGAGTTCCCACACGGAGCCCGTGTTTGCGCGAGCGCTCCTGCGCGGCGACGCTACTCTAGGCCGGTGCAAACCCCGAAGACCAAGCAGCAGCACTCGCGCGAGTATGAGGCGAAGAATCTCCTCGTGCTGGAAGGGCTGGAGGCGGTGCGCAAACGCCCGGCCATGTATATCGGCTCCACCGATACCCGTGGCCTCATGCATTGCCTATGGGAGATCATCGACAACGCGGTGGACGAGGCGCTCTCCGGGTTCGGCGAGCACATCCGCGTCACCCTCGACGGTGACGGCTCCGTTCTCGTGGAAGACGAGGCCCGTGGCATCCCGGTCGACACGGAGCCGCGCACCGGGCTCAGCGGCGTCGAGGTGGTCTACACCAAGCTGCACGCCGGGGGGAAGTTCGGCAACTCGTCCTACAATGCCACCGGCGGTCTGCACGGCGTGGGCGCATCCGTGGTCAACGCGTTGAGTTCTCGTCTCGACGTTGAGGTCGACCGGGGAGGAGTCACGTGGGCCATGAGCTTTCGACGCGGGATTCCCGGCGTCTTCGACGGCGATGGGCCCGAGGCCGGTTTCACACCGCAATCGGGGCTCCGCAAGGTGGGCAAGGTGGCCAAGACGACAACGGGAACGCGCGTGCGGTATTGGCCGGACCGGCAGATCTTCCTGGCGGACGCGGAACTGTCGTTGCGGCACCTGCACGACCGGGCCCGGCAGACGTCCTTCCTGGTGCCTGGGCTTGAATTGACGGTCACCGACCGCCGTGGCGAGGAGCCCACCACCGAGGCCTTCCTCCACCTGGGGGGCATCGCGGAGTTCGCCGAGTTCCTCGCTCCCGACGCGCCGCTGACCGAGGTACTGAGGCTCCGAGGCCGCGATTCGTTCGTGGAGACCGTGCCCATGCTCGACGAGACAGGAGCGATGACTCCTACGGACGTGGAACGCGATCTGGAAGTAGATATCGCCGTGCGTTGGGGAACCGGGTATGACTCCACGGTGCGTTCCTTCGTCAACATCATCGCCACGCCCAAGGGCGGCACCCACGTGGCAGGCTTCGAGCGCGGCATCACCCGCGCCTTCGTCAAGGCCTATGAGGGCACACGCGGCCTGCTCAAGCCCGGTGAGGAGGTCATCAAGGATGACTGCTTGGAGGGCATGACCTCGGTGGTCACCGTACGCCTGGCCGAGCCGCAGTTCGAGGGCCAAACCAAGGAGGTGTTGGGCACACCGCCGGTACAGCGGCTGGTGGCGCGCATCGTCGAGGCGGAGCTGGGGGAGTTCCTCACCTCGTCCAAGGCAGCCACCAAACAGGTGGCGCGTACCCTGATGGAGAAGGTTGCCAACGCGTCGCGCACCCGCGTCCAGGCTCGTGCGCACAAGGAGAACCAGCGCCGCAAGAACGCGCTCGAGTCCTCCACGCTCCCGCCCAAGCTCAAGGATTGCCGCAGTAACGCCGTCGATTCCACGGAATTGTTCATCGTGGAGGGCGATTCCGCGCTCGGTACCGCCAACGTTGCCCGCAACTCGGAGTTTCAGGCCCTTCTACCCATCCGCGGCAAGATCCTCAATGTGCAGAAGGCCTCGGTGGGCGACATGCTCAAGAACGCCGAGTGCGCTGCCATCATCCAGGTGGTGGGCGCCGGGTCCGGCCGCACCTTTGATGTCGATGCCGCCCGCTACGGCAAGGTGGTGTTCATGGCCGATGCCGACTCCGACGGGGCACATATCCGTTGCCTCTTGGCCACCTTGTTCTTCCGTTACATGCGTCCCATGGTGGAGGCGGGGCGTGTCTATTCCGCGGTTCCGCCGCTGCACCGATTCGAACTGATCAACCCCAAGCGCGGCCTGGACAAGTACATCTACACCTACTCGGACGCGGAGTATCAGCGCAAGCTGGCGGAGTTGACCAAGCGCGGTCAGAAGTTCAAGGAGCCTCAACGCTACAAGGGCCTAGGCGAGATGGACGCCGACCAGTTGGCCGAGACCACGATGAGCCCCAGACATCGCACACTGCGCCGCCTCACCGTCGACGATGCCCAGGCCGCGGAACGCGTTTTCGAGATGCTCATGGGCAACGATGTCGCCCCCCGTAAGGAGTTCATCGTGGAGGGTGCCTACACCTTGGACGAGGATCGTATCGACGCTTGACCTTGGCTGAAGGGCTTGCATCGGTCCTTGTCGAAGCGATCTTGATGCGCATAGTCACTTCTGCCAACCGGCCGGCCAGGAACTCCGGGCGCCACTGCGCGCCGCGATCTCACGTAAGCTCATTTCGTAGAGGAGCGCCAGGGGTCTGCGCGTAAGGGTAGTCTCTGGGTATAGGTGACATGTCAACGCCAAGCCGAGGAAGACGATGAAGTCAGGTTCAATCTCAGTCAGGGTCTGGGACACGGACTTCGACAGCCGATGTCCTGAATGCCGAAGGATACTGGGTCGCTCGCTGACCGCCATGGACACCGGGACCACGGCGACGAATGCGACCATGGTATTTCTATCCTGCATCAT
>JBHADA010000146.1:0-13993 GCA_041854805.1 Arachnia sp. | reverse complement strand
GAGGCCGAGCGGGAAGAACGACATACCGGGGATGATGAAGGCGTAAAGAATCACGAACGGAATGGTGATGGCGGTGGCGGTGATGGCCACAGGGTCTCCCAACCCTGTGGCGGTGATGGCCACAGGGTCTCCCAACCCGAGCGCGACGTCCATGCCAATCCAGATCTTCGAATCCGTGTTGACCCGCTTACGCATGTAGTCGCCGGCGGCGCTACTGAGCGGCCTGATGCCCTCCATCATGACGCCGACCATGCGGGGCAGAAGGATCATGACGGCAGCGAAGCCGACACAGATCGTCAGGATCGATGTGATGGGCTGGCGGGTGAGTAGTCCGAGGAATAGGCCGACGATGAGACCGATGAACGCCGGGTCGCCGAAGAAACCGAGCCGCTTCTCAATCTTGTCCATGTTGACGTCGATATTGCGGACCCCAGGGATCAGGTCCACCAGCTTGTTGAGTCCGACCGCGATCGGGTAGTAGAGCGCGACGAAGGACAAGGTGGTGCAGGTCGTGCCGTCGAGTTCGAAATATTCCTCCCACTTCGGGGCCAACCACTGGCCCGCGTAAAGCGCGACGACGGAGAACACGACCGTCACGACAAAACCGAGCCAGGCTGCGTTGAACAGCGCCGCGGCCATGACGCCTGGGATCATGAAATGGATGTAGTTCCAAATGTCGACGTTGAGGACTTTGACCAGCTTCAGCCTGATCAATACCAGGTTGAGCACTACGATCACAGGGATCGATAGAGCCGCCCATGGTACGGACCAGGCCGCAGCCCCGACAGCGGGAAAACCAATGTCGACGGTGGTGAACCCGGTCCCCATCTTCTTGTAATAGTCCATGACTGGTTCGATGGTGGACACCAGCAAAGTGATGACCAGGCTGAGGCCGGTAAACCCGATTCCCACGAGCAGGCCGGCCTTGATCGCGGCACCGATCTTCATGCGGAAGAAGATGCCGAGTAGCGCGATGATGATCGGCAGCACGACCGCTGCCCCCATGTCCGCGAGAGCCTTGAAGAACTCGGTGGTCAGCCGCGTCAATAGCTCCATGATGTGACTCCTCCTCGCGGGCTTCGGTTCACGCTTGGAGAGAGCGACAGAGGTCGACGAGTCTGGCCTCGGCCGCCTCTGCGTTCACGCCGGAGATGAGCGCGAAGACGCTCATGTGGGCGACGTCGAGCGGTTTCTTGTAGTTCGACGTCGTCAGGATGAGGTCCATGCCCGCCTGCCGCGAGTCCAGTTCCCCGAGGGAGCACTTATGCAGCTTGGCGGAGATCCCCTCCCGTCCCAGGATGTCTTGGACCATGCCTACGGCGACGGTCGACGTAGCGACACCGCTTCCACAAGCAACCAGGATCTGGAGTTCTTTAGCCATCTTTGGCTCCTTTCGGTGATTCACCAGTGTTCGTTTCGCCAGTCTAAGGAGAGCGCCTCTACTGAGCAGCTACCATGCTCACATGAGCAGGCCTTTGAGATTCGACGAACAGGTGACCCACGCGTACGCCGCCATCGAGTATCTGCTGCATAACCGCTCGTCAAGCGACATTGCCGAGGAACTCGGCGTATCCCGGTTCATGGTGGGCCGCATGGTCAGGCGCGCGAAATTGGATGGACTGGTGGAAATCCGTGCTCGACTGAGCGATCCCATAGACGTCGCACTCTCCGGAGCCCTCACTCAAAGGTTCGCCCTGACGTCCGCGTTCGCGGTGGTGTGCGCGCTGGACGAGCCCGAGCACGTCCGCGTTGAGCTTGCCAAGGTGGCGGCCAAGGTAGTTCCCGAGTCCATCGAGAAGGGCGACGTCGTCGGTTTGGCAGCTGGACGCACCATCCTCGAGATGTCGCGGCGGATCACGGCGCTGCCGCACTGCGAGATCGTCCAGTTGCATGGCGCGGCAACGACGGACTCCAACGAGGCATTACGCGCCGGCTTCACCCTTGGCAGCATTGCCCGCGGCAAACTGCACACCTTGTACGCTCCACTGCTGACCTCCGACGCCGCGGCGGCCCGGATGATCACCAGCCAACCCGCTATCCGGCAGGCCTTGAAGAAGATGCAGACCATCAACACGGCTGTGCTCTCGATTGGTGGCTGGCCAGCGAATTCGCTGCTGCTTGAGCAGTTGAAGGCGCACCGGGAAAGCGACGCGTTTCTTAAGAAATGGAACGTCGTGGCCGAGATGGGCACCACTCTGCTCGACGCCGATGGCAATGACCTGGCCGCCTTGGATGGACGCACCATCGGGATCTCGACGGATCAGTTGCGCAAGGTGCCGTTGAAGATCGTCGTGGGCGGCGGCTCCGAGAAACAGGCCGCCATCCTCGCCGCGCTGCGCGCCAACCTGGTCGACGTCCTCATCACCGACGCGGCCACAGCAGACTACTGCCTGGCCAACCGGTGACGCGCTAGCGCTAGACGACACGCGCCGGGCCTTGAGCCGGTCAGGCGCTGGGCCCGAAGCCCACGCCTCAGCGGTCCAGGAGTTGATGCTTCCTGCGAAGCGGCGCACGATCGCCTGCCATGATCCGCGGAAGACCTCAGCCTCAGGCTTCTTCGCTCGTTGGGCAGCCCGGCCGCCGATACGCTGGGGCCATGCCTTCTGAGGACATCGTCGTCATCGACGGCCCGCGCCCCACCTCCGTCTTCTGGGCGGCGCACGAGGCTGGCCGGCTGGTCGGGCTGCGCACATCGGGCACCACGGGTGCCTCGCGGGTCGTGCTGCGCACCACGGCGTCCTGGGTGGATTCGTTCGCGCCGCTGGCCGCCGAGATCGGGCTCACCTCTTCCGCGAGGTTCTGGGTGCCCGGGCCGATGAGTTCCACCATGAATCTGTTCGCCGCCTGCCTGTGCGAGTGGCTCGGGGCGCGGTGGAGCGTCCGGCCCGACGACGCGGACTGGGTGACGCTCACTCCCGCCGGCCTCGCCCGGATGCTCGGCTCCCACCCGCCCATGAACGCCCTCATCGCGGGAGACGCCCTGCCGCGGCCGCTACGCGACCACGCCGCCGGACTGGGATGGCGAGTACTGCACTACTACGGGGCTGCGGAGCTGTCCCTGGTAGCGCTGGGAACATGCGCCGACGACCTTCGCCCGTTCGCCGAGGTCGAGATCGACGTGGCGGATGACCGCCTCTGGGTACGCTCGCCCTGGCTGAGCCGCGGCTACCTCGACGGCAAGGGCGACTCGCTGGCTTGGCGGGACGACGGGTTCGCCTCCGTAGGCGACCTCGGGTCCTTCGACGGCGACCGTCTCGACGTGTGGGGACGCGGCGGCGCCATCACCACGGGCGGCGCCACCGTCGCTCTCGCCCCGATCCAGGCTGCGCTCGCGCCACATATGACGGGCGAGTTTGCGCTCGTCGGGGTGCCTCACCCGGACCTTGGCCAGGTGCTGGGCATCGCCGTCACCGACCCCGGCGACGTGGAACCGGTCAGGCGCTGGGCCCGGAGCAATCTGTCCGCGCCCCAGCGGCCACGGAGGTGGCTGGTGCTGCCCGACCTGCCGTTGACCCCGGCGGGAAAGGTGGACCGGGCGGCCTTGACGTCGCGTTTCTTGGAGAGACGCTACTGAACCGAAAATACCCGCCAGTCGAGTAGCTCGCGAGGAACAAACGACGCGTATCGAAACCCCTCGCAAGTATCGTCGCCGGTCTCGGCACGCTGGCCGCCACCGCGCCAGCTACTCGACCAACGGGGCCTTCCTTCCAAAAGAACCGCCTGTCACGGAAGCAAAACGAGCGAAGCAAAATCCAAATCCCTCGGGATCCACGGGGCTCCGCCCGTGCGAGGGCGCCACTGTCTTGGGCCGATCGGGCCGCGAACCCCCGCTGTTGCAATGATTGGGCCCGTGAGTTACATCGTCGAGGCGCTACGCACCCCCATCGGCAACGGCTCGGGCGCGCTGCGGCACCTGGATGCGGCCCACCTGGCGGGCCCGGTGCTACGCGAGTTGGCACGGCACTGCCCGCCCGAGGAGCTCGACCAGATCATCCTGGGCAACGTGCGGGGGCCGGGCGGCAACATCGCCCGCGTCGCGGCGCTGGAGGCGGGCCTCGCCGAGACCCCCGCATTCACCGTCGACCAGCAGTGTGGATCCGGGCTAGCGGCCATCGCCGCAGCCGACCGGTGGCTGGCAGGCGGTGAAGGCTACGCAATCGCGGGCGGAGTCCAGTCGGTATCCACCGAGCCGCTGACCAGTTGGCCAAGTGAGGACGGCCCGCGCCCATTCACCCGGGCGCCCTTCACGCCCGACGGCTTCCCCGACCCAGACATGGGCGAGGCCGCCGACGATCTAGCCGCACGTCACGGCATCTCCCGCGCCCGGCAGGACGCCTATGCCGCGAGGTCCCATGAGCGGGCGGTCGCAGCCCAGGACGCCGGCCACGTCGACGCGGAGATCGTCGCCGTCGGCGGTGTACGCGTCGACGAGCGCCCCCGACGAGGCTTCACCGTCGAGCGCCTAGCCCGGTTCCGGCCCGCGTTCAAACCCGACGGCACGGTAACCAGCGGCAACTGCTGCGGCGTCAACGACGGGGCGGCCGGAGTCCTCATGGTGGGCGAACGCACCTTCTCCGCAGCCCCACGCCCGGCGCTGCGGGTGCTGAGCATCGCCTCCGCCACTTGCGACCCGGCCCTCCCCGGGTGGGGCATCGTCCCAGCGGCACAACGCGCCCTACGTCTGGCCGGGCTAGACGTCAACGATCTCGACGCTGTCGAATGCAACGAAGCCTTCGCCGGGCAGGTGCTCGCCTGCCTGGACGAGTTGGGCATCGACGAGCAACGCAACTGCGTCCAAGGCGGAGCGATCGCGCTGGGGCATCCGTGGGCGGCGTCGGGCGCGGTGCTGGTCGCCCGCCTATTCACCCAGTTGGTCCGGCAAGAACGTGGCCGCTACGGCCTAGCAGCCATGGCCATCGGCGGCGGCCAGGGTATCGCCGCGGTGGTAGAGCGGACGCCGCTCGCCTGAGCAGAAAGCCCGACCGGCCAAGACGTCTTGCCCGCGGCAACTATTGCAGCCTCCTAAATTAAGTGCTTAAGTTAGGTCATGGATTTGGCCTACGAACTCCACGACCTGGTTCGCACGCTGGACCGGGCCGCCGAACGACTGCTTCGCCCAGAGGGTCTCAGCTACAATCGGTACGTGGCCTTGATCATTCTGTCGGAGCACCCCGGCATGACGGGGCGTGAGCTGGCTGGCGCCTTGGGAGTCACCGAGGCCGCTGGCAGCAGCATCGTCCGGGCCCTTCTGGATGCCGGGCTGATTGAGAACCTGGCGGCCCCCGGGTCCGGCAACGTGCGGCGGCTACAAGTTGTCGATCGGGGCATGGGGGTGCTTGAGCGCTGCTCAGAGTTACTGACAGGTTCCCTGGATGAGAACGCGCGCCGCATCGGAGTTGACCCTGACCAGCTTGCTCACCTCATCCATGCTCTGCACATTGAGGTGCAGCGGGTGGAACGCGCGGAGGATAAGTAAGGGATTCACAATGAATACGGTGCTAGCCCTGGTTGCTTTAGCTATTGGCCTCAGCCGTATCGGGCTATTCGTCGCGGTCCATGTCGTCAACCGCGAGTACAACATCATCGAACACGCGGTAAGCGACTACGCGGTGGGCAGCACCAAGACCCTCAGCTCGATCACCACGTGGCTGACTGCCGCTCTCTGGCCCGTTGTCGGCGTCCTGGCGTGGCGAGCCTTCCCGACATGGCCAGACCTGGACGACGTCCTCGTGTGCCTCATCCTCCTCACGGGAATCTTCGTCGCCCTGCCGTTCCTACCCACCGACGTCGAGGGACAGCCAGTGACGATACGCGGGCGACTGCACCTAGTGGCCGCCGTGGCATGGTTCGCGCTGGCGTACCGGTGCATGAACCTGTTCGCGCCGCTTCTGAACTCAGCCGCTCCTGGCGTTCTTGCATACATTGCGAATGGGCTCTCGAAGGTTGCCACCGCGAGCCTAGCGGTGCTCATTGTCGCGCTGGTGGTGCGTCCTCTTCGCCGGTGGCTATTCGGAATCAGCGAACGAGTATTCCTGCTATCCGTGAGCGTTTTCTTCCTCCTTGTCCCTCTTCCCATCCTCGCGGCCTGAGGCTATCGGATGAGTACTCCGCCCGCGCCCCCGACGAGGCACGGGTGGAGCTCCGGCTCAGCGGAGGAGCAGGTGCGCGAGGCCAGTACCCACCAGACACGAGGTGATGACGCAGATGAACCCGGGCACGAGGAACGAGTGATTGATGATGTACTTGCCGATATGGGTCGTCCCCGAGCGGTCGAAGCCGATCGCGGCGAGATCCGACGGATACGTCGGCAGCACGAAATAGCCGTAGGCCGCACCGAAGAAACCCACCACGGCGACCGGTTCCACCCCCAGCGCCAAGCCAACCGGGACGAAGGCGGTAACGGCGGCGGCCTGGCTGTTGACCAGCTTCGACACGACGAACAGCGTGACCGCATACAGCACGGGATACGCCTTGACGACTCCCGACAATGCGCCCATCAACCCGTCAAGCTGCGCCTGGAAGAAGGTCTCCGCCATCCACGCGACGCCGAACACGGAAAAGATCGCCGACATACCGGCCTTGAACACCGCGCTCCCCGGCACGTCGCTCATCTTGACCCGACAAGCCACCATGATGATCGCGCCCGCCACCAGCATGAACATCTGGATCACCAGCGTCATTGAGAGTCTCACCGGTTCACCGTCCTCCACACCCACGACGGGACGCAGCCTCTCAAAGGCGCCGAGCACAACGACGACGGCGATGGCGGCGAAGAAGATGAACACGGCGTGATACGCCTGCTTGGGGAAGACCTTGTCCTGCAGCGTGGCCGCCTCGCTCTCGCCGCCGTATACATACGCCCGCTTCTCAGGATCGGAGATCAGCTTCTGGAACACCGGATCCTTGTCAAGATCCTTTCCGCGTCGCAGGCTCCAAAGCGCCGCCATGAGCACACCGAGGAAGGAACTAGGCACCGAGACCATGAGGATCTGCGGAATCGTGAAAGACGTCCCCGTGACGCCAGCCTTCTCGGCCAGGATCGTCGCCAGGGAGACCACCGCCACCGAGACCGGCGACGCGGTGATGCCCATCTGCGCCGCCACCGATGACACGGCCATGGGACGTTCAGGCCGGATGTTCTTGCTCAGCGAGATGTCCTCGATGATGGGAAACATCGTGTACACCACATGTCCCGTGCCGCACAGCACGGTGAGCAGCCACGTGGTCAGCGGCGCCAGGATCGTGATTCGCGTGGGATGGCGCCGCAGCAGCCTCTCCGCGTATTTCATCATGACGTCCAAGCCACCGATGGTCTGCAGCACCGACGCGCAACCGATGACGGCGAGGATGGTGAGCATGACGTCGATAGGCGGCTCACCAGGACTCAAGCCAAAGACGAAGACCAGCACCACGAGCCCGATTCCGCTGATCAGCCCCAGCCCGATCCCCCCGTAGTGAGTGCCGACGAGTAGGCACCCCAGAACAACTGCCACCTGCAACACGACGAGCAAGGCATCCATGACGATCCTCCCCGGCCGCGTTCGTCCATGAACACGGCCTCAAGGATCAGCCTACGAAACACTCATCGATAACGAGCGTTTTCTTGACAATCGGCGGCAGTTTTCGGTCAAACGATCAGTGGGTGATGTCGTAGCGCAGCAGCTTGGCCTTGTCCTCCTTCGATGTGGACCCCTGCAACGCCAACAACTCGGCGTAGATGCCTCCCGTGGCGGCCAGCTCGGCGGGGGTGCCCACCTCGTCGATGTGCCCATCCCGCAGCGTGACGATCCGGTCCACCGAAGAGATGGTCGACAACCGGTGCGCGATGATGAGCGTGGTGCGGCCCACCATAAGCTCCTCCAACCCCGCCTGGACGGCACGCTCGGCCTTGGTGTCCAGCGCCGAAGTGGCCTCGTCCAGGATCAGGATGGGCGCGTCCTTGAGCAGGGCCCGCGCCACGGAGACCCGCTGCCTCTGCCCTCCCGAGAGCTTGACGCCCCGCTCTCCGATCTGCGTGTCGAATCCCTTGGGCAGCTTCGAGATGAATCCCAAGGCGTTGGCGCGGCGGGCCGCCTCGGCGAGCCGCTCGTCAGTGACGTCATCGAGCCCGTAGGCGAGATTCTCCCGAATGGTGCCAGAAAACAGCGCCGCGTCCTGAAACACGACACCCACCTCACGGCGCAGCGTCTCCGTGGGCACCTCGTCGACCGACTGCCCATGCACCCGCAGCACACCAGACGAGACCGGATGCAATTTCATCACCAGATTGACCAGCGTCGTTTTCCCGCCGCCGGACTCGCCGACGAAGGCGACCTTCTCCCCCTTATTGATGGCGAGGCAGATGTCTCGCAGCACTAACTCGTCGGAATCGGAGTAGTGAAAGCTGACGTCGTCGAATTCGATGACGGGGTCGGCGTCGCTCCACCGCACCGACTCGCGGGTGGTCACGTCCAGCGGGTTGTTGGGCTCGGGCTCCTCGTCCATCGCCTTGAAATACTCCAGGCTGCCAGCGACGGCGCGTTGCGACTGGTCCACCCAGTAGCTCATCGACGTGACAGGGTCCCTCGCCATCGACGTGAGCTGGATGAGCAACACCAGGACGCCGACGCTGTAGGCGCCCTGCGCGGTCTGGACGAAAATGATGAGATAGATGAGGAAGAACACCACATCGAGAGCGGCCCGGCGCCACGTGTCCATGCGGTGCCAGAAACGCGATTGGGCCTTGGTGAGGGTGATCGCCTCGTCGTAATGCCCCATGAAGAGACGCAGTTCCCGACGCTCCGTCACGAACGACTTCACCACGCGCATCGCCGCGATCACTTCGGAGAAACGACCACCGGCAAGGTCGTAGTGGTCGTTCTTGTCCTTCTCCCACACCTGCCAGCGTTTCGACGTGAGCGCGGTCAGCCACACGAACGTCGGATAGATGATGATGAGCAGCACCGTCAACCACGGGGAATAGAACGCGGTGATCCCCAGCACCGCCACCAACGTGATGAGGGTGGGGAAAAACGAGTTGGCGAAGGTCTGGAGGAACTGGGTGATGGACGTGATGGAGCGGTTCAGCCGGGAGATGATGGTGCCGGTGAGTTCGTTATCGAAGTAGTGCTGCGGAAGCCGCAGCAGTTTCGCGTAATAGGTGCTGGACAAGATGGTGCGCAGCCGCACCGACATCTGGTCTCCGAAGTAGCCAGCCACGTTGGTGATCACCGAGTTGGACAGCGATACCGCGAGCAGGATGACGGCGAGCCAGACCAGATCTTCGACCCGCCCGCCTCGCCCCTGCGCGACCGACACGACGGTATCGGTGGCGCGAGCGATGATGAACGGGGTCAGCAAGGCCGTGACCGACGTCGCGACAGCGCCGAGCACGATGGCGAGGTAGAGCGGCCACAGCTCCCGGCCAACCGCCATGATCCTGGTGATGCTACGCACCAGGGCAGCCTACGCCCTACCACCGACAAACGCCGGGCCTAGCGTTCAGCCCTCCAGCGCCGAGTCCGGCGCGGATACTCCCCAGTCATTCATCGCGTCCAGCACCGGACGCAGACGTTGCCCCAGCGGTGTGAGTTCGTAGACCACCCGCGGTGGGATCTCAGCGTAGACCGTCCGGGTGACGATGCCGTGCGCCTCGAAGCGACGCAGCCGGCCAGTCAGCGTGTGAGCGCTGATGCCCGGCAGCGCGTCGCGAAGCTCCCCAAACCGGCGCGACCCATGCAGCAACTCGCGCACGATGAGCGTGGCCCACGGCCCATCGAACAGGACGAGAAACCTGGCGACTCCGCATTCAGGAAGACTGTCTTCGTTCAGGTATGTCACATTAACCCTAATAGTGCACTTGACGTAACTAGTGCATTATATGCACTAATAGAGGGCATGACATACCTCGTGCATGGCGCCACCGGCGCGCAAGGATCCCCCGTTCTCTCCGCACTGCGTGCCAGGGGTGAACACGCAGTCGCCGCGGCTCGCGAAGCGCATCGCGCTCCGGGAGAGTCGGTATCTGCCGACTTCGCAGATACCGATTCCCTCGCTCGTGCTTACCGAGCCGCCGACGGCGTGTTCGTCCATCTGCCGATGGGGCCCGTGAACGTCGTGGGCGGGTATGCCGATGCCATCGTCGCGGCGGTCGAGCGTGCACGACCGGCCCGCGTGGTGATCTCGACGAGCGGGCAGGTCATCGACGAGGACTCGCCGCTGCAGGTAGCGCCCGGAAGCCCAGTCTCCCGGCTTATCCGGGGCGTCGAGGGCGCGGGGGTATCCACCGCCGTGATCGCGCCTCGCCTGTACCTGGAGAACCTGCTCCTGCCAGTGATCGCTGGAGCGGCCAGGGACGAAGGAATCCTGCGCTATCCCCTGCCGGAGCCCTTCCCCGTCTCGTGGTGCTCCCATGCCGACGTGGCCGATGTCGCGGCACGTCTGCTGACCGACCCCAGCACCACGGGGACGGTGAGCGTGGGACACCTGCCCGGTTTGACGGGCCCAGACCTAGCTTCCGCCTTCGCCAACGCCTTCGGACGCCCAGTGCGGTACGAGCCGCTGACCTCCAGCGACTTTGGCGAACTCATCACGCCGTTATTCGGCGCGAAGGCAACGCCAGTAGTTGATCTCTACGAGGCGCTCAACGCCCAGGATGGCTACACCATCGACGAGGCGAACAGCGCACAACGCTTACTCGGCCTCACGCCGCCACCCATCAAACACTGGCTGGCGCGGGCCCTGTAGCCCCACGGAGAACCGAGGGCGCGAGCGTAGAGATTACCCGTCTACCGGCAAGGGCAATGGCTCAGTTGTACTCCCTCTCGAAGCGCTGCTCCAGTTCCTCCAGCGAGTGGTACTTCGTCTCCGGCACCACCTTGAGATAGAAGAGGAACGATGCCACGTTGAACGCCGCGAAGATGAGATAGGTCTTCGAACCGCCGAGGGCCTTAATCATCTCCGGGAAGGCCCAGGCGACCAGGCCGTTGGCCACCCACAAGGTGCCTACCGCGATCCCCATCGCGGTGCCGCGGATCTTGGCGGGAAACAGCTCCGAAATGATGACCCACACCACCGTTCCGGACTGCTTGATGAAGACGAAGAGGCACACGATGACCAGCACCAGCACTGGAGCATAGGCGGACGCCCCCACGATGTCGCCGTCGGCGTTTTGGAACGGCTCGATCAGGAAATAGAACACAGCCGCCAGCAGGCCGAGCGAGATGACGATGCCCGCCTCCTGATAGATGCCCACGTGGCGACGGGCGAACCGGGTGACCATCCACAACCCCACGGCGGAGCCCACGAAGGACAAGGCCCCGGAGACCACGTTCAAGGAGATGGCATCGCTCATAGGCAGGCCGGCCGCGGCCAGCACCTTGGGGGTGTAGTACATGGCTGTGTTGATGCCGGTCAACTGGTCGGCCAGCCCCAGGATCACGCCAATAAGCAGGAGCTTCCTGGTCCACCTAGACCTCAGGATCTGCCCCAGGCTCCATTTCTCCTGCTTGGCCTCTTGGCGCTGGTTCTCCATCATCTCGTCCAGCTCGTCGATGAGGGGGCCGTCCTTGGCCTCGTTGCGTACTCGCTTGAGCGAGCCGATGGCCTCGGGAATCCGCAGGTTGGCGACGTACCAGCGCGACGACTCAGGCATCATGCGGATACCAATCCACAACGCGATGGCGGGCAGAGAGGCCAGCACCAGCATGTAGCGCCAAGTGACGCCGTTGCCGCCGTCGATCCTCAGCAATCCCGCGGCGAAATCGTTGGCCACCGACGTCGTCCAGTCCATCTGCCGACCACCGGACGTGACCGATGGGCCGCCATGGGCTTGCGCTAGGACCGCGTTCATGGAGTAGGCCAGGAACTGGCCAAACACGATCATCATCTGGTCTACCGCCACCAGGGTGCCACGAATGCGCTTCGGCGCCGTCTCGCTCAAGAAGACGGGCACGATTCCGGAAGCGCCACCGACGGCGAAACCGAGCACCACCCGGAAGACGTAGAGGGACCAGATGTTGGGCGACAGGGCGCAGCCGACGGCCCCGATGAAGAACACGACGGCCAGGATGATGATGTTGTGCCGGCGGCCGTATTTGTCAGAGAGCTTGCCGGCCACGGCCGCACCGACGGCCGCCCCGAAGCACAACAGGCCTCCCACTAGGCCCTCCTGGTGAGTGGTCAGCGCTAGGCCGTCGGCATCGGTGGGCAGGTACATGTAGGGCAGGGCGCCGGAGATGACGCCGGTGTCGTAGCCGAACAGCAGTGAGCCGAGAGTGGCGACGAACGCGATGAGGGCAAGGGGCCTCTTCTTGCCCGATGGCGGGGTGGCCTCCACCATCTGTTTCAGGGACTCCCGCGAGTACTGCGCGGTGGAATCAGGGGTCTCGGACATGGCACCTCCTTGGGGGAACCCGCCATCGTCGGCGGGCATCAGGCGTAGGCCGGTAGGGATCCGAGGAGGCACCCGAGACAGATGTGAAGAAGCGCGTTCAGCGCGTCGCGGCGAAGACGAACCTCAGCGTGGGCATCCTCCTATGAATGTACAAACCTCTCTTTTCCCTCAGTATGTCATAACAAAGAGGTGGAGTCGCTGCCTACCCCCACTTCTTCGAGAGCCCGCAGCATCACCCGAAGCCAACCCCAAATCGCCTTGCCTGAGGCAGCGGCCGAACGCCCACCGGTCAACCCTCAGCCCTTCCGGCCGAGGCCACCGGCCGAAGGAAGCCCCCGCTGGTCGAGTAGCTGGACGCGGTAGCGGCCAGTGTCGAGGCCTTCTTGGCAGGCGTCGTCGCCCAGAACCCGGCAAATGTCACCCCATCTAGGAGACACGACACTTGTCATCCCACGATCGGCGCGTTAGGGCACCGGCGTTTCACCTCGGCTGGCGACGTGCAGGCGCCTTGACCGGGGGGCGAAGTGAAACTCAGTCCCGTGGAAGTCTAGAGGTTGTGTGCGATGGCGCCGATGGCTGTGAGCCAGGCACGGTGGGTGACCATGGACTCAGATTCTCATGGGCACTTGAGGCAAGCCCAGATCCTCGAAAGTTACATCGTCTTCGCCGGGGTCCTGGTATGAGGCCGATGCGAAACGTTGAGGGTCTCGCCAGGCCCGGTAGCAAAGTTGGTCAGGGGAGGCGAGACCGCCAATGTCACGTAGCCGAAGCAGGCAAGCACTAGCCGTGTCCCGAGCCACCTGGGTGAGCATGGGCCAGGGCAGCTCGCGCTGCCAGAGCCCGCCGTAGCGGTATTCGGTCTCTTCGAAACCGAGTCGTTCCAGTTCCGTCAGGTACTCACCTGTGAAGTGGTCGCCCGATTCCCGAGGGCTGAGATGAGCGATCACCGCGTCGGGCCGGTCCACCTCCTCGATTCCGCTGAACTGGACGAACAGTGACCGGCGTTGCAGCGGCGCAATCACCAACTGTGTTCGTTCGGGCATCTCCAGCACCGTTCGAGCGAGCGATCCTTCAAAATCGTCCCACGACATCATGATGCGTCCTTCAATCAGATGAATGTGTCGAGATCCGTCGTTGCCCGCGGGGTGAAGTAGCACAGCCCCAGAGCTTCCGCGTATCTGTATAGCTGGACAGCTCCCCCGTGAGAGAGGGTCCACACCGTGAACGCTCCCTTACCACCGCGAACCCTGTAGGGCTTCCCCCAACTCGCCTTGCACGCATGAACGAACGCGACATACAGGTCGTTCACCTGATCAAATTCCGCATCCGTCGGGTCAATCAGGTCACAGAAGACCCGAAGAACGTTTCCCTCAAGGTCGTCGGTTACCCGGGCATCGGAAACCCCAGGCCTGAACCCAGTCCGATACAGCAGCTCATTGGGTCCCTTGGTCCAACCCCACGGGGCTACCGCGTTCACGAAGGCCGCCATGCTAATTGGCCACGGCAATGCATCAAGCCGTTCCGCTAGCCCCGTCACCTCTCTGGGTTCATACGCCCTCACGAGCCCTCCCTAAAGAAATCAACCACAAGCTCGTCAGCCCCGTCAACTGTTTCCATTCT
>JBHADA010000145.1:0-5511 GCA_041854805.1 Arachnia sp. | reverse complement strand
TTGACCGGGCACACCGAAGAACCCCGATGATGGGGCGTGAGGCGCAGCCTACCGGCGCCGACTAGGCGGCTTGTGTGGGGGTGGACTTCGTTGGCTTGGAGGTGCGTGGTTGGATTACCCCCATGACTGCGCGAAAGATCGGCGTGACGGAGGTTGCTCTCCGTGACGCACATCAGAGTTTGATGGCAACCCGCATGGCCATGGAGGACATGGTCGGTGCGTGTGAGGACATCGACCAGGCGGGTTACTGGTCGGTCGAGTGCTGGGGAGGCGCTACCTTCGACGCCTGTATCCGGTTACTCAACGAGGATCCGTGGAAGCGGTTGCGCACCTTCCGTGAGCTGATGCCCAACTCGCGGCTGCAGATGCTGCTGCGTGGGCAGAACCTCCTGGGCTACCGCCACTACGAGGACATGGTCGTCGAGAAGTTCGTGGAGAAGTCAGCCGAGAACGGCATGGACGTCTACCGCGTCTTCGATGCCCTCAACGACCCCCGCAACATGGCCAAGGCCATGGCGGCCGTCAAGGCCGTTGGCAAGCATGCACAGGGCACCATCTGCTACACCGTCTCCCCGGTGCACACCGTTGACGGCTACATCAAGCTGGCCGGCCAACTCATCGACATGGGTGCCGAGTCCATCGCCCTCAAGGACATGGCTGCGCTGCTGCAGCCGCAGCCCGCCTACGACATCGTCAAGGGCATCAAGGACACCTACGGCGATATCCAGATCAACGTCCACTGCCACTCCACCACGGGCGTGACGCTCGTGTCTCTCATGAAGGCCATCGAGGCTGGCGCCGACGTGGTCGACACCGCCATCTCGTCCATGAGCCTCGGCCCGGGGCACAACCCCACCGAGTCCCTCGTCGCGATGCTCGAGGGCACCGGCTACGACACCGGCTTGGACATGGAGCGTCTCCTCAAGATCCGCGATCACTTCGCCGAGGTGCGCCCCAAGTACGCCGAGTTCGAGTCCGCCACCCTCGTCGATACCGACATCTTCTCCTCCCAGATTCCCGGCGGCATGCTCTCCAACATGGAGTCGCAGCTCAAGGCGCAGGGAGCCGGCGACCGTATCCGCGAGGTGATGGAGGAGGTGCCCCGGGTGAAGGCCGACGCCGGTCACCCGCCGCTGGTCACCCCGTCCTCGCAGATCGTGGGCACCCAGGCCGTGTTCAACGTGCTCATGGGCCGCTACAAGGTGCTCACCGGTGAATTCGCCGACCTCATGCTCGGCTACTACGGCGAGTGCCTGGGCGAACGCAACGCCGAGGTCATTGAGCTGGCCAAGGCTCAGGCCAAGAAGGATCCCATCACCGAGCGCCCCGCCGACTACCTCAAGCCGGAGTGGGACGAGTTGGCCACGGGGGCCTCGAAGCTGGAGGGCTTTGACGGCTCGGAGGAGGACGTCCTCACCAACGCCATGTTCCCGGGGGTCGCGCCCAAGTTCTTCCAGTCCCGAGCCGACGGGCCGAAGAACGTGGGTAAGTCCCCGGCCGAGATCGCGGCGGCTCAGGCCAAGGCCGCGGGCACGCAGCCGGGTATCACCGGTCCAGTCAAGTACAACGTCACCATCGCCGGCCGCCAGCACAGCGTCGCCGTCGAGCCCGTCTAAGGAGCACCAATGGCACATCAACACACGATGGAAGAGCGCCTCGAGCAGCTCGCTGAGCGCCGCGCCAAGGTTGAGGCCGGCGGCGGTGAGGAGAAGCTGCAGAAGCAGCGCGACAAGGGCAAGCTGACCGCCCGCGAACGTATCGCCGCCCTCGTCGACGAGGACTCCTTCCAGGAGACCGGCGCATTCCGGCGCAACCGCACCACCACCTTCGGCATGGACAAGGCGGATATGCCCGCCGACGGCGTGGTCACCGGCTCCGGCTACGTGCTGGGCCGTCCCATCCACATCGCGTCGCAGGACTTCACCGTCATGGGCGGTTCCGCGGGCGAAGCTCACTCGATCAAGGTGATGGAGGCGCTCAAGGCGTCGCTGCAGACCGGCACCCCATTCGTCTTCATCAACGACTCGGGCGGCGCCCGTGTTCAGGAGGGCATCGACTCCCTGTCCGGCTACGGCAAGGTGTTCTACGCCAACGTGCTGCTCTCGGGCGCCGTGCCGCAGATCTCGATCATCTCCGGCCCCTGCGCCGGTGGCGCGGCCTACTCACCGGCACTGACCGACTTCATCATCCAGACCCGCAAGGCCCACATGTTCATCACGGGCCCCGGTGTGATCAAGCAGGTCACCGGCGAGGAGGTTACCCAGGACGCCCTCGGCGGGGCCGACGCGCACATGTCGCGTTCCGGTGTGGTGCATTTCGTCGCCGATGACGACGAGCAGGCTATCCTCATCGCCAAGAAGCTGCTCAGCTTCCTGCCGCAGAACAACACCGAGGACGCGCCCATCGTCGATCCCGACGACGTGGTGGAGCCTAACGAGAAGCTGCGCGACATCATCCCCGTGCAGGGCAACAAGGGCTACGACATCCGCGACGTCATTGCCGAGATCGTCGATCACCGCGATTTCCTCGAGGTGCAGGCTGGCTGGGCACAGAACATCGTGGTGGGCTTCGCCCGGATCGTGGGGCGCAGCGTTGGCATCATCGCCAACCAGCCCAGCGTCATGTCCGGTGTGCTCGACATTGATTCGTCGGACAAGGGCAGCAAGTTCATCCGCTTCTGCAATGCCTTCAACATTCCCGTGATCAACCTCGTCGACGTGCCCGGCTTCCTGCCAGGCGTGGCGCAGGAGCACGGCGGCATCATCCGCCACGGCGCCAAGATGCTCTACGCCTACTCCGCGGCCACCGTCCCGAAGATCACCGTGGTGCTGCGCAAGGCCTATGGTGGCGCCTACCTGGCGATGTGCTCCAAGGACTTGGGCGCGGACAAGGTGTTTGCCTGGCCCACCGCCGAGATCGCCGTGATGGGCGCGGAGGGCGCGGCCAATGTCGTGTTCCGCCGCGAGATCGAGGCGGCTGAGGACCAGGAGGCCAAGCGGGCTGAGCTGGTGGAGGAGTACCGCGAGACCTTCTCCACGCCTTACATGGCGGCTAGCCGGGGCTTGGTCGACGACATCATCGACCCGGCCGACACCCGCCGCGAGATCGCCATGGCGTTGGAGTTGCTGGTGGGCAAGCGCGAGATCCGTCCCGCCAAGAAGCACGGCCTCGGCCCAGCCTGATCGGACACGACATGGCAGAAACCGAGACCAAGGAACTCCGCGACGCGGTGGACGCGCTCACGCAGCGCGTCGCCGAGTTGGAAACTCGTTTGGCCGCGCTCGAGGCCAAGCAGACCATCCCTGAGGCGGACCTCATCGCTATCGGCGCCGCGGTGGCGGCATACTTCGGCCACAAGGCCAAGGTGCGTGCCATCCGTTACGGCTCCCAGACCCGTTGGGCCGCCGCCTCGCGCGGTCGCGTCCATGACCGTTCCGTCCCGCACGTTCGCTAAGGAAGAATGATGAAACTTAAGGTGACCGTCAACCAGACGGAATACGAGATCGACGTCGAGGTACAGGAGGAGGAACGACAAGGCCTGGGCCCTGTCGTCATCGGCTCCAGCGCCGGCTCGAACCCCATCCCGACCAAGGCATCCGTGAGTGCCGTGAGCAGCAACGCCGTCGTAGCGCCGTTGGCTGGCTCCGTCGCCCGGATCCTGGTCAACGAGGGCGACGAGATCGACTCCGGGCAGGTGCTGCTCGTCCTCGAGGCGATGAAGATGGAGACGGAGATCACGGCTCCCGCGGCCGGTAAGGTCGCCGCCATCCTCGTCTCTCCCGGCGACGCGGTGCAAGGCGGCCAGGCGCTCATCGAGCTCTGAGCCATCCACCAGGGGCGGGCATCCTCCATGGGGATGCCCGCCTCGCCGCATTCAGCTCATACCTCAACCAGGTATCAAAGGGGGACCTGGTGGGCTCCTGGTCGGGCGTGGAGTTAAATGACGTCATGGAGGACGCCAGGATTGATGCCATGACACCGAGCCCATGGGACGCGGCTGCGGATGCACATGAGCGCTGGCGCAATGGTGAACCGCGTGCCTTGGACGACCTCGTCCGGGTCCTCACGCCCATCCTGTGGCACGCCGCCCGCAGCTACGGCCTCGCCGTCGAGGCCGCTCAGGACGTGGTGCAGACGGCATGGCTGCGTTTTGTGCGCAGCCCCGCGCAGGTGCGCGACTCTCAGGCCATCGGCGGATGGATGCTCACCACCACGCGTCGCATAGCCTGGCGCGTCACCCGCACGCGTGAGATTCCCGTCGACGAATGTCCGCCTGCGGCCTCTCCGCCCACCCCCGAGGACGAGGTGATCGCCGGGTACGATGCCACCGCTTTGTGGAACGCCGTCGCCTCACTCGACGCACGGTGCCAGCGGCTTCTGCGGATTATCGCCTTCGATGATCGCCCCAACTATGCGGCGCTGTCCGCTGAAACCGGGATGCCCGTCGGGAGCATCGGGCCTACCCGGCGACGTTGCCTTGTCAAGCTCCGGCGCCTTTTGGAAGGGAATCCCGCATGAGTGCGCGCGATCCACTCGTTGACGTCCTACGCGAGGCTTGGGAGCGCTGGGATCCGCCACCGGGAGACTTGGCCGATACCGTGCTCGTCGCCTTGGCGCTTGACGATCTGGAGGCCGATTATGAACTGCTCACGCTGGTCGTCCGGCACGACCAGCTCGCGGGCACACGCGGAGACGGCGACTCTGACCGGGTACTTCTAGAGTTTCGTTCCGCGAAGCTCAGCGTGTTGGTTCGCGTCGGCCAAGAGACGACCAGAGCGCGGCGGCTCGACGGTTGGGTCACGCCCGCGACGGGCGGCACGGTCACGATAGTTCAGGGCGAACACACTGCGATGGCCGTCATCGAGACCAACGGGAGATTCGAGTTTCCCACAGTCGGGCTAGGACTGACCCGGCTGATCATCGCGCCTCTCGCCGAGCATCCGCTCGACCAGTTCCGCACCACTTTGTTCGAAATCTGAGGAGCCATGCGGCCACATCAAACGTTTCCCCCTGCCCTGAACATCCGTGTTCTCGACCCGCAGCGTGACCTCACGCTCGATCAGCAGCGGCTTTACCCCACCGCATATGTGCCGGGAAGTCTCATCGTGCCCGCCGACGAGACCAACGTCGCGCAAGACATCGGGAGGGCCTTGAAGCACGAGACCAGATGGGCCTTGCGGCCCGACGAATCGCAACTCCCTTGGCGGGGCACCACCCAGTTCCGGCTCGTCGTCCAGGACCGCGTCGCCGCTCCTGCTGTCGACGCGTGGGCCTACCTGCAGAAGCTTCGGCTCGTGGACCCGCAATTCGCGGCCCGCACGTCCATCAACCATGTGCTCACGCTCTCGTCCCGCCTCTACCCCGCGCCGTACACGCACTCGGCTCCCTATGCGCAGTCGGCTCCGTACGTGCAGGCGGTTCCCTACATGAACTTTTCCCAGGAGGAACGTCAACCCGTCGCCTATGCCGGGCCCCAGCCCAAGCGCGGTCGTGTGCGTGGCCGGCGCCCCG
>JBHADA010000144.1:0-6624 GCA_041854805.1 Arachnia sp. | reverse complement strand
TCGACCTCTATGCCTGGCTGAACGGGACCTTCGGGAACTGGCCGGTGCTGCGGCACGTCTTCGGCGAGGCCTCGGCCACGGGACGCTCGGTGCTGACGGCGGCCCTGGTGCTGGCCGTCATGGTGTTGCCCATCATCACCGCCATCTGCCGGGAGGTGTTCCTACAGACGCCGCGGCTCCACGAGGAGGCCTCGCTGGCGTTGGGCGCAACCCGCTGGGAGATGATCCGGCAGGCGGTGTTGCCGTTCGGGATGCCTGGCATCGTGTCGGCCTGCATGCTGGGTCTGGGCCGCGCGCTGGGTGAGACGATGGCCGTCGCCATGGTGCTCTCCGGCGGACAGGCGATCTCGCTGCAGTTGCTGACCTCCAACACGGACTTCACGCCCAACACCATCGCCGCCAACATCGCGCAGTCGCGGGCCGAGGCCCACGACGTCGGGCTCAATCAGTTGATCGCCACTGGCCTGATCCTGTTCATCATCACGCTCGTGGTGAATATGACCGCCCGCGCCATCGTGGCGCGCCGCAAGGACTTCTCGGGAGCCAACTGATGAGCACCACCACAGCTACGCAACACAACCTGTTGACCTCCGGGCAACTGCCCGTCTACGCGCCGTGGGTGGTGCTGGCCGGGTCGGTCGCCGCCACGGCCGGGGTGCTGGCCCTGTTGGACCGGCTAAGCCTCGGCCTGACGGTCGCCCTCGGCGTGCTGGTCTTCTTCGTCGCCATCATGATTCTCTCGGCGAGCGTGGAGGGCATGCGACGTGCGAAGGACCGAGTGGCCCGCTACGTGGTGACGAGTTTCTTCGTCATCGCGCTGCTGCCGCTGGTCTCCTTGGTGATCGCCACCGTTGGTAACGGCTTGTCCCGCTTCGACGCCACCTTCTTCTCCATGTCGTTGTTCCGCATCACCGATCCGGCCTCTGGAGGCGTGGTACACGCCGTTTGGGGAACGCTCATCATCACCGGCATCGCCTCGCTCATCTCGGTGCCGATCGGGCTGTTCACCGCGATCTATCTCGTCGAATACGCAGGCAGGGGGCGCTTGGCTGCGGCCATTCGGTTCTTCGTCGACGTCATGACCGGTATTCCTTCCATCGTGGCAGGTCTGTTCGCCTACACCGTCTTCAGCACATTCATGGGGCCGGGCACATACTCGGGCATGTCGGGCGCCGTGGCCCTAGCCATCTTGATGATCCCCACGGTGGTGCGCTCGGCGGAGGAGATGCTGCGGCTGGTGCCCAGCGAACTGCGGGAAGCATCGTATGCGTTGGGCGTGCCGAAATGGCGCACCATCATCTCCGTGGTGCTGCCCACCTCCATCGCTGGCCTGGTCACCGGCGTGATCCTGGCCATCGCCCGGGTCATCGGTGAGACGGCTCCGTTGCTCATCGCGGCAGGCACCGCTGTGCGCGTCAACCTGAATCCGATGCAGGGGTCCATGGCCACCATCCCCACCTTCGTCTATTCGCAAGCCCGCGAGGTGGATTGGGTGGACCGCGCATGGGCGGGCGCCTTGACCCTCATCATCATCGTCATGGCGCTCAACGCCGTGGGCCGTCTCATCGCCTGGAAGTTCGCCCCCAAGGCCGGTCGTTAGTGCGCCGGGTCAAGTTCGCCAGCCCTACCCGCAAGAAGGAATCCCATGAGCAAGCGTATTGAGATCAAGGATCTCGACATCTACTACGGCACGTTCCACGCGGTGAAATCGGTCAGCATGACCATCGAACCGCGCTCCGTGACGGCCTTCATCGGGTCGTCGGGCTGTGGCAAGTCGACGGTGCTGCGCTCCCTCAACCGGATGCACGAGGTGATCGAGGGCGCCTACTGCACCGGGCAGGTGCTGCTCGACGGTGTGGATTTGTATGCCAAGAACGTCGATCCGGTGCGGGTGCGACGCCAGGTAGGCATGGTGTTCCAGCGGCCCAACCCGTTCCCCACCATGTCCATCCGCGAGAACATCCTGGCGGGGGTGCGGCTGAACAAGAAACGTATCTCGAAGCAGGACGCGGATGACCTGGTGGAGAAGTCGCTCCAGGGGGCCAACCTGTGGAAGGAGGTCAAGGATCGCCTTGACCGCCCCGGCTCCGGCCTGTCCGGTGGGCAGCAGCAGCGGTTGTGCATCGCCCGGGCGATCGCCGTCTCCCCCGATGTGCTGCTCATGGACGAGCCGTGTTCGGCCCTCGATCCCATCTCGACCCTGGCGATCGAGGACCTCATCCACCAGCTCAAGGAGGACTACACCGTCGTCATCGTCACCCACAACATGCAGCAGGCGGCACGGGTGTCGGACCAGACGGCCTTCTTCAACCTGAAGGAGCAGGGCCAGCCCGGAGAGCTGATCGAGATTGGCCCAACGGAGAAGATCTTCCACAACCCGGATCAGAAGGCCACGGAGGACTACATCACCGGCCGCTTCGGCTGAACCGAGATGCCCCCGCTGGTCGAGTAGCTGGACGCGGTAGCGGCCAGCGTGTCGAGACCCTTGGCGCGTATCGTCTCCCAGGTCTCAACACGCGTCGTTCGTCCCTCACGACGCTACTCGACCAGCGGGTATTTTCGGTTCAGGTGGCTGGGCTCGACGCAGCGCAGCCGCTTGTCGCGGAAGCAAGGAGCAAGCGAAGCGAGTTCCGATCCTTCGGGTTCACCGGGCGGAGCCTCGTGTGACGTATCGAGACCACCTGGTGAGGTCACGGTCATGGCCTCGCCGGCTTCTTCGCCGACCTGCACCACAAGGCCACGTAGCGTATACGTGGCCGGAGCCTCGTACACTCAATGCCGGCCGCCGGGCGGGACTGCCCGGAACACCCGGTCTGTGCAGAGGAGGCCCCGGAGCCCAAATTTTACGCACACCCAGAGCGTGTCCGCAGTGAAATCACGAAGCCCGGCGTCGACTTCTCACGCCCATCACCCCATAAGGAGAACGACCTTGAGCTGTACCTTTGACGACCTTAGCCAGGCACCCACGGGGGACCGCGATCCGGTGCGCATCATCGCGGAGCAGAACCAGACCCGGCTGCAGGATCTCGTGCCGGTGCGGATCGGACGCATGCTGCAGTCACCGTTCGCGTATTACCGGGGCACCGCGGCGAACATGGCCGCTGATCTCGCCGCCCTTCCCACCACCGGGATCGACGTGCTCAGTTGCGGCGACGCCCACATCTCGAACTTCGGCTTCTACGCCTCACCCGGACGCAGCCTGGTGTTCGACCTCAACGACTTCGACGAGGCCGGCATGGCCCCGTGGGATTGGGACGTGCGTCGGCTCATGGCCTCGATCTACCTGGCCGCCCTCGACATCGGCGCCAATTCCGACGAGGCTCAGGGCGCCGTCCGGGCCGCCGCCAAGTGGTACCGAGCCTGGACCCACAAGCTGAACGGCGTATCCGCCCTGGAACGCTATTACGCCACGCTCGACGTGCAGCAACTGGAGACTCAACTCAAGGGGGAGTCGCGCCGGCGGATGGACAAGGTCACCGACAAGGCCAAGCGCCGCACCTCGGCCCAGGCGTTGGAGAAACTGGTGGCACGCGACGAGAACGGCCAGATGCGCATCATCGATCAGCCCCCGCTGACCCGGCACACCGACTACGCCGATCCCGAGGGACTGCGCGATATCTGGGAGTCCTACCTCGCCAGCACCCGGGCGGACATCCACTACTTACTCAGCGACTTCACCCTGGTCGACGTGGTCCTGCGGGTGGTGGGGGTCGGCTCGGTCGGCACCCGCTGCTTCATTCTCCTCCTCACCGACCGTCACGGCGAACCGCTGTTCCTTCAGGTCAAGGAAGCACGGGCCAGCGTGCTCGAGACCTATGGCGGGATCGCGCAGGACCAGTCGACACTCGGACGGATCGCACACGAGGTACACGGCGACGGCTTCCGCGTGGTGGCGGGTCAGCGCATTCTGCAGGCCCAGTCCGATCCGTTCCTCGGCTGGGTGCGTGGCTATGCGGGTGAGGCTGGCCGCCAGGTGCCGGTGGACTATTACTGGCGCCAGTTCCGCGACATGAAGGGCTCGATCGATCTGTCGAGGCTCGGGCTGAGCGAACTCACCCAAACCGCCAAGGTGTGCGCTGGGATGCTGGCCAGGGCTCACGCCCAGTCTCCCGGCGCGGCTCAGGTGGCCGACTATCTCTCCGGCAAGGGGTTTCCGCGAGCCATGGCCGCATGGGCCAAGAACTACGCCGACGTGTGCCTGCGGGACTTCGAGACCCTACGCGAGGCGGCCGACTCGGGCCGTCTCCCCGCCGAACACGGCATCTAGTGTCGTGTGTCGCCCTGGAAGGCGCTGCCAGGGCCCAGAGACTCATCCGCAGGTCATCAGGCCCGCCGATTCCTTCAGCCGCAGGACCCGTCCGGCCGATTGCGCGAGCCGCTCGGCGTTGGACGGGTCCTTGGCCGCCCATTCCAGGGTGGCCTTGAGCATCTCGTCCATCATCGCCGGGTCCGCGTTGATGAGGAGGTCGCCCCCGGCGGCGAAGAACCGCACCGCCCGGTCTGCGGGCTTGACGTTGCCCACAGCCTCCGCGGCACCCAAGTCGTCGCTGATCACCACACCCTCGAATCCGAGCTTGCCGCGGAGCAGATCCGTGACGATGGCCTTGCTGAACACGCCCTCCTGGTCTGGGTCGATCTTCTTGAAGATGGCCGAGGAGACCATGACGGAATCCGCACCCGCGTCGATGCCGGCCTTGAACGGCTGGAGGTATTCGTCGTCGGCGGTGATGTCGTCGTCGAGGGCGACACCGAAGTCGGTGTTGACGGTCACCTCGCCCAGCCCCGGGAAATGCTTGAGGGAGGTCAGCACGCCCGCATCACCCATGCCCTGAGTGAACTCGGTCACCGACGAACCCACCGCGGCGACGTCGTTTCCGAAGTTGCGTTTCAGCTTGCCGATGGGCGCGTTGCTGTTCTGCTTGGCTGCCGGCACCACGTCGGCCACTGGCGCAAGGTCGAAGTGGACGCCCGCCGCTTTGAGTTCCTCGCCCCACTTCTTAGCCGCGGTGCGCAGTTGCCCGTCTCCGAAGCTACCCTGCTGGATGGCGTTGGGGATCTGGCTGAACCCGTCGCCTTGGAGGCGCTGCACCGTGCCGCCTTCCTGGTCTACCGCGACGAGAATCGGCAGGTCCTCGCTGCCCATCCGCGTCACGCTCGACGTCAGAGAGGAGATACGGGAGGCCCCGGCCTTACTGTTACCGAGCAGCACGACGGAGCCGATCTTGCCCTCCTCGATGGCGGTGCGAGTGGCGACGTCGAGGCCGGAGGTGTTCACCCCGAGCATGAACAGTTGCCCGGCCTGCTCCTCGGCGGAGAGAGCCTTGGCCCGAGTCAGGCACTGATCGCCAGTGGCCGACGACGCGGGCGAGGCGGCACTCGTCGTGGGCGAACCGCTGGCGGATGTGCTCGGGGCGGGCGATGCGCACGCCGCCAGGGACAAGGTCAACACGGCGGCCCCCGTGGCCAGGCTCATCCCACGCATCAGCGGTCCACCTCCGCTGGCCGGGCGGCCAGGAGCCCCAGCAACGCGTTCTCCACCACCTCCGGGAGCGCGGGATGGATCCAGTACTGGCCCCTGGCCAGATCTGGCACCCGTTGCCCGAAACTCATGGCCTGAATGAGCGGCTGGATCAGTGTCGACGCCTGCGGACCGACGATGTGCGCACCCAGCAGATGCCAGCTTTCCGGGTCAGCCAGAAGCTTGACGAAGTGGCCCTCGTCCTCCAATGCCCAGCCGTAGGCGATGTCCGCGTACGCTTGCACGGCCTTGACGTAGCGGATTCCCCAGCTTCGAAGCTGTTCCTCCGTCGCCCCGACGCAGGCGAGCTGGGGGGAACTGAACACCGCGGACGGGACGTAGCGGTGATCGGTGAGCACCGGGTCGCCGGGGTGGAGCAGGTTGTGCGCCACGGTCCTGGCCTCCGCGTTGGCCACGTGCTTGAGCAGATGATCCGAGGACACGTCGCCCAGCGCCCAGATGCGCTCGACGTTGGTGCGCTGCTGGGCGTCGACGATGATCTGTCCCGCGCCGCGAGTGGCAACGCCCGCGGCGGGCAGGTTCAAGGTGTCGGAGTTTCGGACCCGGCCCACCGCGACGAGCAGCGCGTCGGCGGCGTAGTCGTATTCGACCCTGTTGCGGTCGGTGGTGACGACGGTGATGCTGCCGTCGCTGGCGCCCTCGACGGCGGCGAGCCGCTGGTTGAGGCGCACCCGCACCTTCCTCGCGAACTCCTCGCTGAACCGCCGCGCCACCTCGCGGTCGTGGCGGCGCAGCAGCACCTCGGACCGGTTGATGAGTGTCACATCGGAGCCCAGGCTGGAGAAGATGTGGGCGAACTCGGCCGCGATGTAGCCGCCGCCGACGATGACGAGACGTTCGGGGAGCTCGTCGATCCGCATGATGGTGTCGGAAGTGAATACCTTGTCGGAGTAGTGATCGATGCCGGGCACGTCCAGCATGGCGGGGCGCGACCCGGCGGCGATGACGATGCGCTCGGCGGTGATGGTGTGGTTGCCGATGCGCAGCGTGTGTGGGGTGACGAACCTGGCCTCGCCGTGGAAGACGGTCACGTTCTGCGACTGTTCGCGCCAATCGAGGCCGCCCTCGGAGATGGGGTCGATGCG
>JBHADA010000143.1:0-4496 GCA_041854805.1 Arachnia sp. | reverse complement strand
TGTCCGTCGCGTTCGTAGGTGTAGTCGTGGGCGTAGCCTTCGGCGACGAACTGGTCGCCTTTGGTGAAGCGTTCGAAGGCGCGTTCGGCGGTGGCGCGGTAGAGCACGAGGTTGCCGAAAGACGGCTCCAGTTTGGTGAAGGTGCCGTCCTCTTCTCGTTGGAAGTTCTCCTGGCCGAAGCGGGTGTAGAAGCGGGCATCGCCGCGTTCGGTGTAGGTCAGCTGCGGATCAGATGCGATGAACCCGGACAGGGATTCCTGGGTGCGGATGGCCATGACGCGGTACCTCTCAACTCGTGGATGCAACCCGCTGGTGGTGTGGGTTGCTGGTACCGGTCAGGTGCACCGACCGCCCCGGGCTACTCGTCCTGCGCTGCAGGTCCGACCTGGAGAAGCTGTTCCAGTTCACGACGATCCCGCTTGAGGGTGTCGGCGTCGGAGCGGGTGGGCCAGGCGGTGAGGTCGGTGATGATCGGTGGCGCGGAGCGGAGCAGGGTGACGCCGGTGCCGAACGGGAGGGTGCGGATGCGGTCGGGTGGCAGGATCGGCACCCGGCGCACGGAGCGCTGATTCGACCGGGTGCCGTGGTCACCGAGGGTGACGGAGTCGGTGTATTCGTCGCGTTCGCCGATGAGGGTGGTGAGGTCTTGGAGGTCACGGCTGTTGGAGGCGCCGCCGAGGATGAGTTTGACGATGGCGGCGTCCCAGATCGCTCCGGCTTGGTGGTCGGACCACTTGTCGCGTGCCTGGGCGAGTGATTGGAGGACGGGCAGGGTGGTGATGCCGGTGCCGCCGCCTTCGGCCATCAACGTCGGCAGGGATGGCAGGGGTGCGAGGTTGCCGATCTCGTCGAGAGCCAGCAGGAGGGGTGGGTCGAGGCGTGCGCCGGGTGAACGTGCGGCGAGGCGGCGGGCGGTTTCGATGAGGTCTTCGATGAACGCGGCCACCAGAGCGGCGGACGCCCCGGCACCGGCGCCTGTGGCGAGCAGGTAGAGGGTCCCGGACTCTCGCAGGAAGGTCTCGGGATCGAACGGAGTCTCGCCGTCGCGGGGTGTGACCGCGTCGAGGACGCGGGGGTCGGCGAGGGCGCCGAGGGCGAGGGCGACGCCTTGCCAGATGGAGTCACGGGTTTTGGGGTCGGCATCGATCATCGCACCCAGGGAGTCTGCCCACCCGGCTGCCGCGTCGGGGTGGTTGGTGAGGATCGCGACGGCTTCAGCCGCTGCGGCGGGGTCGAGGGTCCACCGGAACAGATCGGCGGGCTTGCGTCCATCGAGGGCGGCGGCGTGAAGGAGGGATTGAAGGGCGGTACGGGTCTTGCCTTCCCAGAACCCACCCGACTCCACCCCACCAGCCGACAGCCCGGTAGCAGAAGCCATACCGGTGGCGCGGATCATTGCCGTCAACGGGTCCTCACAGCCGCGCACGGGTGACCAGCGCATCCCCGCAGGCAGACCTTCGGCCAGATGCTGAGGATCGAACACCGCCACCGGTCCGCGACGTTCACGGGCACGCAGGGTAGCGGTGAGATTGTCGGGCCGGGTCGACGTAGTGACCACGGGGCCGGGTGCGTCGAGGATGGCGGGGATGACGATGTGCAGGCCTTTGCCGGAGCGGGGTGGGCCGATCAGCAGGATCGAGTCCTCCACACTCGCCCACACCCCGACCCCTTTCGACGTCCCGAGCCGATACCCCAGCTCGCGCGGCTGCGGTTCCTTCAACGACGGCCGCAACGTAGACGCGCGCTTCAGGAGGGCTTTGTCTGAGGCGACCTGGGTGATCTCGTGGCGGGTCGCGATCCCCGCCAGACGGTGCGGATTCACCTCCTGAGCATGAGAACGGCGCCGCCACACGAGCCATCCCCAACCCCCGAGCGCGCCCAGCACAGCCAGGACCACGATGGTGGTGACCCAATAGCTGACCGGGCTGAGACCAGGCGCGCCGAGGGCTTCGGCGGGGTCACCGGAGTTGAACAACACCCCGGCACCTGCTGCCCAACTCGCCGACGGTTGCGGCACCCCGGTGAGGAACGCGGCCACCGACCCGGTCGCTCGGAGCACGAGGGTGAGGAGAAACAGGCTGATGAGGCCGATGAGGGCAGCGTTGGTCAGTTCCTCACCCATCAACCCACTCTGCCGCTGCGACGCACTCACGACGCCCCCTGCACGATGACGGTCCCAGATGCCCGCCCGACCACCACCACCGGACCCAAGGCAGTGTCGGGAGGGGTGATGGTGCCGTTCTCATCAGCCGCCACCTCGTCGGTGACCTGGGCGACGAGCACCATTTCACCGGGCAAGAACCCCACCAACCGGCCCAAATCATCTGTAGGGGGAGCTGGAGTATCTGCGGCTGTTTCCTCGTCGGTAGGGGCTGGGGTGTCTGGCTCGGGTTCGGGGGTGCGGCGTGGTCGGTGGGCGTGGATGATGTCGGTGAAGTGACTGCCGTCGGACTCATACACATCCACACGCACGGGAACACGGCGCTGCTCGGTGAGGTCATCGAGAATGGCCGCGAAGTCACCCCGACCCCACACCTCACCAGCCGGCGGAAGATGCGGCTGCTGGTCCACGGTCACCGCCAGGGTCCCAGAGGTGTCGACGGTGATGACCACGTGCCGCAACACCACCGGCACCCCCTCGTGACTTTCGTTGCGGCGGTGTCTCAGAGCGGGAAGCTTGGGCATTAGTTGACTCCTGCGGTGAGACGGCGGCTGGTGTCGAACAGCTCCAGCTCGCCAGGGTGGAGCTGGTGCTGAATCACGAACGAACGGTTCTTGATCCGCCACAGCCCCTGACCCACCCCAAGGTTCGGCAACAGAGCCTGTTCGGTGCCGGTCAGGCCGAGGGCGGTGGCGGTGGGGCCAAGCTGATCGGATTCCTGGCGGTAGACGATCCGCGTCTCCGCATTCGCCAACAGACTGTTGGCCAGCGAGCGCATGGCGGATCCTTCGTCGCCGACGTTGTCGAGATCGGAGAGCTTGTGGAAGATCAGCATGTTCGCGATCCCGTAGTGCCGGGCCAGACGCCAATGCGCATCCATCCGCTTCAACAACGCTGGGTGGGACATGAGCCGCCAGGCCTCGTCGTAGATCACCCACCGCTGCCCACCGTTCGGGTCGAGCAGCGCCGATTCCATCCACGCCGAGCTACAGGTCATCAACACTGAAATGAGGGTGGAGTTCTCGGTCACTCGGGACAGGTCAAGGCTGATCATCGGCAGATCCGGGTCGAACGCCACGGTCGAGGGGCCGTCGAACAGGCCGGCGAGGTCACCGGCCACCAGCCGCCGCAAGGCGTGTCCGACCAGGCGTCCGTCTTCAGCCAGGCGCCCGTCGGGGTCGTGGCTGGGGGTGAGGATGTGGTCGACGACCATCGGAAGGATCGGCACCTCGTTCTCCGCCACCGTCGCGGTGAGGGCAAGGTCGATCGCGGTGTGCTCCAACGGCGTCAACCCCCGCGCCAACACTGTTTCAGCCAGCGCGCCGACCAGGTCACGGCGCCGGGATGCGACGGTGCTCGCCCACTCCTGGTCGGTGAGCCCACCGGGGCGGTGGCCCTCATCGAGCGGGTTCAGGCGGGTGTGGAGGCCGTGGCCGAGCACGATCGCCTTCCCACCCACCGCTTCGGCCACCGCGGTGTGTTCGCCCTTGGGGTCACCGGGAACGTAGACGCGGCTCCCGAACGGCAACGACCGCGTATACAGCGATTTCGCCAGCGACGACTTCCCTGATCCGACGATCCCCGCCAGCACTAGGTTCGGGGCGGTGATGATCCCCCGGGCGTAGAGGACCCACGGGTCGTAGACGAAGCTGCCACCCGAGTACAGGTCCTGCCCGACGAACACCCCATCCGACCCGAGACCGCCTTCGGCCATGAACGGATACGCCCCGGCCAGCGTGGCCGAGGTGTCCTGATGCCGCGGCACCCGCAACCTGCCCGGCGACCGCAACGCCGCCGGCCCAGCCTCACCGGCCGCCGGCAGAAACGTCGTCGACCTACGCTCCTCCCGTTCCGCCGCCGCTTTCGCCTTCGCCGCCTCCCGCTCGACCCTGACCTGCTCAGCCTGCAACCGGGCGGCAGCCTGACGACGAGCCTTACGGGCCTTCCGCCGTTCCGCGGCCGGGGAGACCAGCACCGCAGCGTGCAGCCGTTCCTTATCGCCACTCACAGCGACCGCCCCGCAGCCGACGATGCCCCACGGGCAGGAGTTGGTGCGAACCAATCCGTGCCCGCGGCTGCCCGACGCTGAGACGCAGAGGTGACACCACTGAAAGCGTCCCGCGCAGAGACGACGTCCTCGTCGGGTGTGGTGTCGGGGTGTTCGCGGACCAGCCCGGCATGCCCCATCTGCGGGTTGTAGGTCAGCACGTAGCCGTCGGCCTCGAAGCTGCGATCCCACTGCCCGGCCGGCAGATGGTCGTACACCTCACCGTTCACGAACGCCGCCGCCGTGGTTTCGACGCCGAAGTCCCACTGCGCCAGATGCGCAATCCCC
>JBHADA010000142.1:0-2849 GCA_041854805.1 Arachnia sp. | reverse complement strand
GAGGCATGGGCCGTGAACAGCGCCTCGGCCGCAGCGTGGTGCGCGTCATGTGCATCGAACAGCGCGATGAGCACCCCCGAATCGAGGGCGATCACTCGGGCCACTCCGAGCGCAGCTCGTCAAGATAGCCAGGCTCGTAGAGGCCGGTGTAGGAGCCACTGATCCGTCTCACCGCGGCCAACCGGTTGCTCTGACGCTGAGCGGCACTCGGGTCGATGCTCTTGTGCCCTTCCTCGATCAGGCGACGCAGCAGCAGAGCAGGCCTGTCTCGGTCGGCCGGCCAGCGCAATGCAGCAGCGCGCAGTGCTTCAGAGACTTCGGGCGTCTCTGTCACGGCGTGGCGACGCTTGGTGGTTGGCATACGCCAAGTGTAACACCGACGAAAAGTGTCACACCTTGGATCCGCGGTCACCGAGCCGGTCCGCGTCACTGGCCCGTTTCACATTGTTGGAATGCATTGCTTCCTGTGGCCACAATGGCACCGTCTCTGTGACCCGCTGGTTATCTCCCCTCTGATCCGGGGTCAGGCGCGGGTGTCGCGTCGGTCGAGAAGCCAGGCGGTAGCGGCGACGACGTCGGCGGTCTGCCGGTTGTCGAGGGTCGTGAAGCTGATCGGCGTGCCCGAGCGGTCGTATCGCTGCTGGCAGGCCAAAGACAAGCAGGATCGTCTCGTGAAAGGGCCGTAGCCACGACCTGCCAGGGCGACCGCCCGAGAGAAGGTGACCACGCAGGCGTTGGCGAGGCCGACGTGAGGCACCGCAAGATCTGAGCGATGCCCCGTCATGACGGTCACAAGGTGTCGCAGGCGACCGTGCTGTAGGTCTCGTACGACGAGTGCCTGATTCTGCCCTCGGAGTACCAGAAACAGCCGTGAGCTGGCGAAGGACCGCAGGGCGGCGTTCAGTTGCCAGTTCTGCTTGGATGCGCAGCCGAAACCACTGCGCAGCACGTGGGTCAGGCGCGTCTGGACCTGCGTTTCGCCCAACGTTGCCGATCGTTCGTTCCCGAAAGCGTGGTCATGAAGAACCATGGTCTCTTCCCCTCGACCGAGGCAGGGACCAGATCGCTCTGGCTGGCGATCGGCAGCATCCAGTCCCCACGGCGCCGCTGGCCCTTGGGGGACCAGGCGCGGGACGAACGATCCGGCCCGGTCCCCGGGGACGTCCAGTGCAATCGGCCCGTACTGAGAAGCTACCGTCTTTGGCGTCGACGAGTTGTGCGAGTCACGTGCTTCGACACGTGCGCGGAGCCCTTCTCGTACCCCAGGTGACTAGTCAGCTCGACATGGCCCCCATCGATCCCTACGCAAACAAAATATCCTTCTGCCTGGCAGCCCTCAACTGCTTGACCAGGTCCTGGCTGGAAGGCCCACGCTGGGTGCTTCTCATCTGTCACGCTCGGGCACGTTGCGTTTACTCACCCAAAAATAAATCGCTTATCCACGGACAACTATATGCATCACCGCTGATCATCAGTCCACCTGGAATTCCCCAGTCTCTCGGTAGCGCAAGTACTTTGATATTGCGGCAAGAGTGGGGCGATGGTAGGCGCGGTCTTGGGGCAGGCGATTCGGATTGACCCACTCGATGCTAGAGACCTCCCCGTCGCTCTCCCAGCTATCGGGAAGCGACTCAATGCAGGCTTTAAAAAGTAGCGCGAAGGCGCGCACCAGATCGCCATTGGGATACCTTAACAGGTGAATCTGTGGATCAGATAGCGTCCCGAACGCTATAAGACTCTCCCTGGCAAGCTTCAAACCGACTTCCTCACGCACTTCGTCTATTGCCGCATCCATGAACGACTGTTCCGGCTCGCAAGCTCCGCCTGGTACCTCCCAGAGCGCGGAATCGGTACGTTTTTGCAGCAGTAACATCCCCGTTGGCTCAAACACCAGAACTTGGACGCCTGGACTAATCACCAAGTCGTGACCTACCCGCCTGCGCAATTTCCCAATATAGCTCGATGAAAAGCTAGCCATCACAGAAAAGGTCGAAGTCGTCGGGCAACTCGGTTAACGCACCATTCCTCGCAAGGCTTTTGTTGATGTGGGATATATGATTCACGGTCAATCTCCCCTCCCGGCTCGTCTTTGCTCTGGGGTTTGTCGTTATTTGGGTGACATGATCCTCAATATTTTAGCATTAAGTTGGCGCACGTCTCCGGCGAGACTCACGCATAGTCCCTGTGTAGACAGGGCCTGTGCCTCATATACTTTCCCCGGGAAAGCGCCCGTGGCCGACGACGATCAGGGGTATGGACGGTGAGGGGATCTCAATGCAGGCACGTTTCGAGGTGACCAAGAAGTACGCGACCGCCTACGAACCGACGTTGAAGGAGGACGAGGCGATCTCCAGCCTCAGGTGGCGCATCTTGGCGAACTCGTTGGCCACTGCCCGCGCGTTCACAGCGCACCTGCCGCGGTGAGACGCAGAAACAGGTCCTCTAGCGATTGCTCGTCGCGGCGCACCCCATATACACCGATCCGTTGGCCCACCAGCGCGGCGACGACGCCCGCGGTCTGCCGGTCGGCGAGGCCCGGGACGGCGACCTCCCCGGTTTCGGTGACCCGCGGCATTCGCACGTCCATCAGCACCACGTCGGCTGTGACTCGGGTTAACAGCTCCAAGGCGGTGTTGCCGTCGGCGGCCTCGCCGACGATCTCGATGCCCGGCTGCTTTTCCAACACCATCCGGAACCCGATCCGCACGGCCACGCGCGTCACCGGGCCCGCGTGCCTGCCCACATTCGTCAAGCACTCCTGCACCACCCGGTAGATCGTCAGCTCGAGGCCCGGCGACAGGGGCACCACCGGGCCCTCGACGCTCAGATGAGCCGGCACGCCGGCCTTC
>JBHADA010000141.1:0-2665 GCA_041854805.1 Arachnia sp. | reverse complement strand
GCGAGTGGACAAGGTATGGTCTCCGCATCGAGGTCTGGTGATGCGTTGACCGGTTGAGACTGCCGGTCTTTTCGGCTAGTTGAGCGTCCGTGGGCCCCGTCCGAGCGATGGAGTGAGTGTGGAGCCTAAGTTGGCGCTGCTATTCCTATGGTTTCGCTGCCAGTAGCCCCGGGACAGCGCTGTTCGTTGCGATGTGCTGGCTGAGCGGTGTCGAGAGGGAGCGCGCTACGAAAATGATGCGTCTGCGTAGATTCTCCGGCTGCTGGTCGAAGATGGACTCGTTGTGGGCCAGGCGATTACGGGCGTCGCGTAGCGAAGATAGTGCATCGTGCAGCTGGGCGCGGTCTGTGCCGGCCGTATAGGCAAAACGGAGCGAAGGTATCCAGAGCGTCTTTTCGTGAAGGCTGTCGGTTAAATAGGTCCAGAAGCCAAACATGATCTCAGCAATGACCTTTCCGCGATTCACTGTTCCGCCGTCCGTGTAGCCAGCGTATTTTCTCGCAGTCTTGATCGCGCCTCGAGGGGTGGCGTTCTTGTCCCGCATGCTTCCGTTGGAGTCGGCCACAAGGTGGGGAGCCCAGAGCTGGTCGTAGATTGCTCGGGTGATCCAGTCTTGGCCCGCGGCGAGGGGATGGGCTAGCAGTTGGCGGTCGTAGGCATTGCGTAGGCCGACCTCAAGATGCCCCAGGTCGTGCAATAAGGCTGACGAAACGCGCGCGTTCCACTCGTAGAGTCGAAGGGCGCGGTCGGGGTCTTGACCAGCGGCCTTCAGATACTTGTTGTAGCGACCTGGTGTGAGCCACTCTGTAACCCAGGAGTCAGAACCCGTCGACATGCACGCTCCAGTCCGGTATGCTTGGCGGCAGCGAGAGCCCTTGATGACCGATGCCTCACGGTATGTTACTCGGGCCACGATCTTGGGAAGCCCCGGTATCAGGAAACTGACCCGGGGTTTCTCGCTGTTCGGCCCGGATCGGTCGAGCGTTCTCGACGCACAAGGCCTCCTCATCCCGTGTCCACGCTCAGGTGCCCCGGCATCAAGCTCGTTCGTGTAGCTGACGGTGAGCGTGTCGTTAGGGCTGGCTGCATGGTGTCGAGGATGCGGAGAGTTGCGCGAGAGGCAGACGGGGTACCCCACGTTGGGAGAGGGTGCACCTCATCGGTGGAGAATGCGTACTCTCGCCGCCAGTGCTTCATTCGGGTATACCCCACGAGGCAGATCTGTCGCAGAACTGCCGTTTTGGACTCTGTGGAACAGGGAAGACTACGGTCGCGTAGCTGTCGCTCAGGGTGTGCCTCAACAGGACAGATGTGTCGTGTTGTGGTGTCTGTGTCGCGCGTCAGACTTAGTGGCAGGGCCGTTATGTAGGTCCTGAAGGAGAGTCAGACATGGGTAGACCACCCTCGATTCCGGCGGAGAAGAAGACCCGGATAGTGCTGAGCGTGCTGGCCGGCGAGATGTCCATCGCCGAAGCGGCACGCAAGGAGAAAGTCAGTGAGCAGTCCATCGGACGGTGGAAGGCCGAGTTCCTGGAAGCCGGCAAGACCGCCCTGGTGGCCGGCAGGTCCGGACCATCCTCCCGAGAGGAACAGCTGGAGGCCGAGGTCGCCGAGCTGACCCAGGCCTTGGGCGAGGCACACCTGGAAGCCAGGGTGTGGAAGAAGTCCGCGGAGGGCCGGCTGGGCCCTTCGAGGACCTCGAGGTGATCCGCGTGGAAGCGGGCATGTCGACCGCGAGGTTCTGCCAGCTCTTCGACATGCCCGAGCGGACCTGGCGCCGCTGGCAGGCCAAGGCCCGCACCGGGACGGCGGTGAAGGGACCGTGGCCGCAACCGGCACGGCAGGCCGCCAGGGAACTGGTGGTCAAGCACGCGTTGGCCCATCCGGCGTGGGGGCATCGGAAGATCTGGGCGATGGTCCGCCACGACGGGCATGTGGTTTCCGAGGCGACCGTGCTGCGGATCCTGCGCGACGAGGGGCTGATTCTGCCCGCGCAGTACCAACGGGAGCGACGGAAGCTGGCCGAGCGGCGCAAGGCCGCGTTCGCCACCGAGCCGACCGGTCCGAACCAAGTCTGGCAGCTGGACTTCAGCGAGTTCGAGACCACCACCGGAGGGACCTGGCGGCTGGCCGGGTGCCGGGACTACTGGTCCAAGTACGAGCACCCCTTCCACGTTTCGCCCACCGGGAACCAGCACGACGCGATCGACGCGATCGAGTTGGCCCTGGCCGACTACGAGGCCATGTTCGGTCACCCGCTGGTCGAGGCCTGCCCGGTCGATCCCGAGACCGGTGAGCTGTTGCCCGTGGTGACCATCGTGACGGACAACGGCGGGCCGTTCCGGTCCTTCCGCTTCGAGTCCTTCATCGCCGCCCACCCCGAGCTACACCACGTGCGCACCCGAGTGAAGACCCCGGGGCAGAACGGGTCCCGTGAACGCGGCTTCGGCACGCTGAAGTACGAACGGCTCTACCTGGACGAGATCGACGACGCGATCGTGCTCGCCGAGCGGGCCGAGGACTACCGGATCGAGTACAACGAGCTCCGGCCCCACGAGGCCATCTCATGGAACCGGCCCAAGGAGGTGCACCTGGGCCTGGCCGACCCCACCACCCCGACATTCAAAACCAAGGAAATCCTGCCAACTACTTGACGCGGGACATG
>JBHADA010000140.1:0-3719 GCA_041854805.1 Arachnia sp. | reverse complement strand
GGGGCTCGGGGACGCCCGGCGACGCTGTACCGGGCGGGTGACGCGCTCCGCCTGCACCCGCCGATCCTCCGCGATCCCTGAGCTCGGTCGCGGGACGCAGTATCGGCTCCGCAGAGCGGCGTAGCCGCTTGTCGTCGAAAAAAGAGGCGTCGAGTGAAGCGAGTCCACATCTTGGGGTTCACGAGGAGAAGCCCAGTGTGTGTCATGCCGAAACTACTCGACCGGGGGCCCAGCGACTCGACCAGCGAGTACCGGTTCAGCGCCCGGCATGCACCGCTCGAGGTCTAGCCGACAGCGATCGGCGGGACCCCTAACATTCAGGCATGCCCCAGAGGAATCACATCTTGCGCGGCCTGCGCTTAGCCGGATTGGTCGCGTTCATTGGGTGCACGGTTGCTGCGGTAGCGTCCTATTGGAATTCCCAGAGCCAGCCTCCTTCCTGGCTGGTGATCCCCCTGCTCGCTGTCGCTCTCGCGGCTTGGAGACGACGCGCCAAGCCGACGGCGCTGGTGATCGCGCTGGTCGTCCTCTTAGCTATGGGGGCGACGGTGGCCGTCGCCGTCACATGGGTCACCGAACGCGGCTACGGTCTGCCGGACCTGCCCCTGCAACTGTCTTTCGCGGCCTGCCTGGCGCTGACGTTGACCGTCGTCGTGGACCTCCTCCTGCGCCGGGTCGCCCCTGAAAGTGGAGCGTGCCGCGCCGCGTCCTGGCGCCCCCAGCGGCCCAATCGGGGCACCGCGCTCGGCGCGGTGATGGCCTTGGCCGTAATCCTCGTGCCGACCTTGCTCATCCCCGTCGTGGCGCCCTCGCCCGTGACCAGCGTGACCGCCACCCGGAGCGTCGAGCCGACTGGATTGCCGAACTCGGTGGCTGGCGACCTCGCCTGGAGCCAGCGACTCAACGAACCCATTCGCGACGTGGTGGCCGGAGCCGTGGGCCCGATCCTGATCACCACCAGGGGGGCCATCGGGCTCGACGGGAACGATGGCTCGCGGCTGTGGTCATATACCCACGATCAGGCGGAGTTGAGACGGCTGAGTGGGGCGCGCTACGCGGCCACCAGCCCAGACCGCACCCGAGTGGCTTTTAGGATGATCGTCGGCCCTGAGGAGCGTCATGCTGTCGTCGTCTTGGACACGGTCTCGGGCGAGGTGATCGCCCAGGAATTCCCCAAGAGCATGGGCTCGGTGCAACTGACCAATAACGTCGCGCTGATCAACAATCGGGCGATTTCTCTGCGAGACGGTAGCCTGCGGTGGGCCGTCGACTACGTATCTGAGGCCTACCTCGGCACCGCAGGGCGCCACACCCTCATCCTTGGGATGGAGTGCGAAGGTGAAGGTGCGTTTCGCTCCTGCACGTTGACGCTGGCCGACGACCAAGACCCGGCAAAGACCCGCAAGCTGAGCGGCGTGCCCTGGCAGGAGTCCAGCGATGAGGGAGCTCAGGTAGTCGACGGCTGGGTTGCGCGGTACACAGATGGGCACCTGCCCCAAGGCCCCAATCCAGAGAAGGGATACACGGCTGCTCAGATGGAGGCCGTCGAGCTCGATGCGGTGGATGACGACGGGGCTGTGCCGTCGGGGGAGGCGGTGCCGCTGGGAGTTTTCGTCGGTACGCAACTGTCGGCACGCTCGCAGGTGACGCTGACGACGCGCTTCCCGGTCGTGGGGGCGGTGTTTCACCCTGCCACGGGCACTGTCACCAAGGTGCCGGAGGTGGCGATTGAGTATTTCGCGGCATGGCCAACCCCCGACACTGGCGTTGCCACGTTTGTCGTGGAGGGTGAACGGGCCACTGGTTTGGCCCTCAGCCGGACCAACGGCGCGGCTCCGATCACGGTCGAGTTCGAGTCGGCGCTGCTGACTGGTCACGCGGTAGGTCCCTATGCCCAAGCCGTTGCGACGCCGGGTTGCGTGGTGGCCTGGGTGCCGCTCTACCGGGGTGAGACCCGGGGGTTCCTGACGTCGTCTGCGGCCACCGATGGCGTGCTCCTGTACTGCCTAAGGTAGGCCCGGTGCTGGGCGAAAGAAGCCGCTGAGCCATGGGCTGGGCAGGCGTTCTTCTTTGAGGAGAAAAACCCGCTGGTCGAGCAGTTCGGTGTGACACACACGCGACAGCGCCCCGTGTGGCGGCGTGAGACTAGCTCGGCTGCCGCAACACGATGTTGCTGAAGGTGGCCTGGCCGTCGTAGGAATAGAGCTGTACCGTTTCGTCTCCATCGGTGAAATACACCTGCTGAGACAGCACGTTGTGCCCAGCATTGACGAATACCTCGACGCTTTGGGTGTCGACGAAGATTCGCAAGTGAACCAAACGGGCCGCCGGGTCGATAGGGGCTTCCGCCTGCCGGTAGGGCAAGAAGGAGTAACCCGAGCGGTCGGACGGACCGCGGTCCACGTAGACCTTGCCGTTGAAGATCCCGATGTTGGTGTGCCGCTTATCGTCGGAAGAACACCCCACGGCCACGCCGACATTGGTGGCCTTATCCCAGGCGATGTCGAGCTCAAGCTCGTAGGCCCGACCGGCCTGACGCAACACCTTGCGTCCGGTCACCTTCTGGGTACCGAGATTGGTAACCCGGTTGAGTTTCTTGTTCAGCGCGCCAATCGGTGTGCTCAGCAGCGAGTACCACCCCCCAGACTGGCGCTTGAGCCGGATCTCGCGCACGATCGACATTTGGCCGTTGTACCCGTCGGTGACGTCTGTGGGCACGTTGCGGGCCGCGTACTTCCAGTTGTTCATCCAGCCGATGGCGTAACGGCACCGCTGCGGGTCGGTGTCCGATGGCCAAGTGACCGACGCATACCAGTCCCAGCCCCAATCCAACCATTGCGGTGTCAGGGTGTTCGTGTTGAACCTCCGGCCGTCCCAGTGCCCCACCCAGTAGGCGTAGGTCATCGGTAGGTTGGCGCCGTAGGCATCCATGCTGGCGGCGAGGATCCAGTGGCTGGTTCCGTCGTCGGCGGTGATCTGGAAGATGTCGGGGCATTCCATTCCGCCCAGGTCAGGGCTTCCGGGTGCCAGGTAATCGAAGTTCGACGTCCAGGTCCAGTCCTTGAGGTTGCGTGAGACGTAGATGGACATGTATTTGCGACGCCCAATCACACAGACCCACTGCGAGTGTTCGCCGTCCCAAACCACCTTCGGATCGCGGAACCACTCGGCGTTGTCGATCTCCTCGGTGGTCACGGCCGAGTCGCCGTCTGGGTTGGGGATCACGGGGTCAGGATGCATCGTGAAATTGACGCCATCCTTGGACCAGTAGAGGTATTGCTCCTGCTGGCGGCGCACCCCTCCGGTGGGTTGCGTCGCCAGCACAATCAAAGTGCCCGCACCAAAACCGGCGGTGTTGGCCTCGTCGATGATGGTGCAGCCCGTCCAGACGGGAAAGTTGGGACGCAGGGGGATGGCCACCCGATTCCCGCCGAAGGTGACATTGTCGGTGGTGGTGGCGACGTCCCATCCGCCGTCGCCAAAGTTCTGGTCGGAGTGCAGGTAGTAGAAGTGGGTCTTCCCGCGGTAGCGCACGGGGCGTTGGCCGTCGCACAGCCATCCCTTGGGCGGGGTCATGTGATAGCGGGCGCGCTGGCTGGCTGGGGCGGCGAAAGCAGGGCTGACGCCGATCAACCCCGTGGTGGCGCCCAAACCGAGGGCTGCGAGCACGGTGCGGCGGGAGGTGTTGGGTGTGTTGACCATGATGTCTGTCTCCTTGG
>JBHADA010000139.1:0-3502 GCA_041854805.1 Arachnia sp. | reverse complement strand
TCCGGTGAGGTTCGGCACGAACCACGTGGTGGGCCAGGTGGCGTTGGTGCGGTCCTCGATGATGGTGGCGGCCTCGTCGGGCAGCTCGACGGTGTAGCCCTCGGCGATCTGGATGACCGGGCCCAGCCCGTCAACCCAGTTGATCCGGCACATCGTCACCGGCACCTCGCCCGCGGAGCGGAAGTGAGTGGAGATACCGCCGCCGGGGAAGTACTCGTAGATGGCCGGGGCGAAGGTCGAGGCCTCGAGCATCGCCTTCTGGTCTTCCTCGGTGACCTCCCACCAGGGCTTGATCACGTGCTCGCCGTCGCGCACGGCGGCGAAGGTGCCGTCCAGGGTGGTGGGGCCGGAGTTACGCAGGTCAATGATGCCGCCGGCAGCCCGGCCGGTCAGTTTGTGGCCGGTGACCCGCTCGACCGCCTCCGGGCTCCAGTAGGTGCGCACATCGCTGAACAGCTGGGCGGTGTTGGTCAGCAGGTAGTTGAACAGCATGGAGGCGCCGTTGAGGGCGTCGTTCTCCGTGGCCAGGATGTAGGGCGCGCGGGTGCCGTTCCAGTCGAAGGTGGTGTTGAGGATGGTCTCCATCAGGTCACCATTGGGGAACCCGTCGGTCCACTGGCGCTGTCCCTGGAAACCGGCTGCCAGGGCACCGCGACCCAACGCCTCCTCGCCCCAGCCCTTCTCGGCGAGCTTCGGGTTGCCCACCATCAGGTCCCGCGCGATGAGGGTCATCTTCACCGAGTAGCTCCACCAATCGTCGTGCAGCTCTGGCTTCTGGTTCTCCGGCGGGTTGTAGTCCTTGCCGGGGGTGAAGTTCTCCCGCACCCAGGCATAGGCCTTCTCGTATTCCTCGACGTCGTAGACCTCTTCGTTGACGCGGCGCGCGAACTCGCTCATGTCGACGTACTCGTTGCGCATGCCGAGGTACTTGCTCCAGAACTCGTCCTTGACGACGGAGCCGGCGATACCCATGGAAACCGCACCCATCGACAGATAGGAGGTGCCCTTCATCTGCGCGACGGCCAGGCCACAGACGGCGTAGTCGAGTAGCCGCTGGCGGACCTCGTCGGGGATGGTCTCATCATCGGCGTCTTGGACATGCTCGCCGTAGATACCGAAGGCGGGGATGCCGAGCTGGGTATGCCCGGCCAGCGCGGCAGCCAGGTAGACCGCGCCGGGACGCTCGGAGCCGTTGAAGCCCCAGATGGCGTGCGGCATGCCACGGTCCATGTCGACGGTCTCGGTGCCGTAGGCCCAGCACGGGGTCACCGACAAGGTGAGGCCCACGCCCTCTTTCTTGAACTTGGCGGCGGTGGCCTGAGCCTCGGCGACACCGCCGATGGTGGTGTCGGCGATCACGCACTTCACGGGGCTGCCGTCGGGGTAGCGCAGCTCGGCCTCATAGAGGGCGGCGACGCGCTTGGCCATATTCATGGTTTGGTCTTCGAGGCTCTCACGCACCCCACGGCGGCGGCCGTCGATGATGGGGCGGATGCCGATCTTCGGATAGTTCGTCATTGACTAGTGACCTAACTTCATTGGTGGTTGCTGTTGCGCGCCCCGAGGGCCTCGGAACACGGGGAAGAAGGAGTACCGGCCTTATGAACTCTGTGCCGGGCGGCTGTGGGATGCGACGCCTCATGGTCGCCACCTGCTTCCCCCCTCAGGTGGCAGGCTGGTCGTGAATCCATCCCAGAGCCGCCCTTCAGCGCCGAGCGGACGGTACTTGTAGGTGTCCCTGCCGGACCGGTTGGCCCGGCAGGGAACTCACCTCACTCGTAGAGGTTCACGGCGATCTCGGGATCGTCGATGTTGGTCTTGTCGAACCAGGCGAAGCCGGAGTCGATGACCTTGGGCTGGTCGATGTTGTTGAGGGCCTTCACGGCGGCAACAACAGTCTCGTAGCCCATCTTGACCGGGGACTGGGTCACAGCACCAGCCTGCAGACCGCTACGGATAGCGTCCATCTGCTTCTTGCCGGAGTCGAAGCCGACGACCACGAGGCCTTCCTTCTGGACCTCGCTGGCGGCCTGGACAGCGCCAGTGGCGGCGGCCTCATTGGTGCCGTAGATGCCGACGATCTCCGAGTTGGAGTTCAGCAGCGAGGTGGCAGCACCGGTGGCTTCCTCAACCGAGCCAGCGACCAGCGGCTCGAGCAGGGTGATCTCGGGGGCATTGGCCTTGATGTAGGACTGGAAGCCTTCACAACGCTGCTTGCCGGTCTGCGAGGTCACATCGTGGCAGACCAGACCAACCGTGCCCTTGCCGCCGGTCAGTTCCACCATGTGCTTGGCAGCCTCTTCAGCTGCGGCGGTGTTGTCGGTCTGGACCGTGGTGATGGGGGCGTCGGAATCCACACCGGAGTCGAAGGCGATCAGCGGGATATTCGCAGCCTCGATCTTGGCCAACGCATCGGAGGCAGCGGCGGTGTCGAGGGCCGCTAGGCCGATAGCGGCGGGGTTGGAGGCTAGCGCGGTCTCCAGCTGATCCAGCTGAACGGTGACGTCCTTCTCCGAGGGCGGGCCAACGAACTCAATCTTGTAGCCCAGTTCAGCCCCGGCCTGCTCGGCGCCTTCCTTCACTGCCTGCCAGAAGCGGTGCTGGAAGCCCTTGGACACCAGGTAAATGGTCTGGGTGCCGTCGCCCTTGGGCAGGTCACCGCTGGCAGAGGTGCTCACCGGAGCGGCAGCCTTGGAGGAGGAGGCCGCATCCGAGGGGGTAGCCGATCCCGAGGTTGAGCAGGCCGTCAGTCCGAGGGCCAGCAACGCCGGGACGGCGATCAACTTGGCGGAAAGTTTCATCTGTTTCCTTTCGGTTCGGGAAGCTGCCTCGCTTCCCACAGTGGTTCGGGGCTCGGCCCCAGGATTATTCAGTTGTATGAGCCGGACTAGACGGCTGCGGCGCGCGCTCGGCGCACATTGTCGGCGAAGACCGCTCCTAGGACGATAACGCCCATGACGACGAACTGCCAGGACTGGTTGACCTGCATCATCTGTAGACCGGTGAGCAGGGTTTTCATGAGAAGGGCACCGACGAAGGTGCCGATGATATTGGCGCGACCACCGGCCAGTGAGGTGCCGCCGATCACGACTGCCGCGATGACATCGAGTTCAAGACCCAGCCCCTCGGCAGGCTGGACGACGCCGCTTCGGGCGGAGTAGACGATGGCGCCGAGGGCCATGAAGATGCCAGCAGTCATGTAGATGAGGATCTTCCAGGTCTTGACGTTGACCCCAGACAACCGGGTGGCTTCCTCATTGGAGCCGATCGCCAAGGCGTAACGGCCCAGCAGGGTCTTGTTGAGGATGACTGCGGCGACCACGGTGAGGATCAAGAAGATCACCGCCGCATTGGGCAGGCCAGGGATGGTCTGGACGGTCGAGAATAGTTTGAAATCAGGGTTCTCGATCTGCATCGGTTTGGTATCGGAGATCACCAATGCCAGGCCACGGGCCACCAACATCATGCCGAGGGTGGCAATAAAGGGCGGTAACCCCAGAAT
>JBHADA010000138.1:0-5671 GCA_041854805.1 Arachnia sp. | reverse complement strand
GGCCGACACGCGAGGAGGCTTGGATGTATTCGGCCGTGTTCTTGGGCTGGCCGACCATGAGCATGAGTCCGAGCCGCTGCACGTCAACACCGACCTGGAGCATGGACGTGGCAAGCACCACATCGAATGGGGCCTCGCCAGCCCGCTTGGGGACAGCCATGTTGTCTCGCCGCAGGGCGGCTTTATCCTGGACGGCGGCAGTCGTGTCGTGCGCCGGTTCGAACTCCGCGCCAAGCTGGTCAAGCGTCTTGCCGATGTCGGCCCCGGAGATGCGCGAGGTCAATTCTGCGACGTTCAGGTTCCCGAACGCGGTCCCATAGCGGCGAGGAAAGCCGGATCCGAGCCGGGGCTTGGCCACTCGAGTGCTGACGTCGTCGTCTACGTAGCGGCGCATGCCGGCTAGTTCGCGGGTGGCATTGAAGTACCCGACGAGGGTCATGTAGGGGTCCGCCTCGGCGCCGGTTTGGTCGAACAGTAACTGCCCGCCAAGCAGAAGCACTTCCGCGAGCCTGATCTCAGCGCTCGACAGGCGCACACCAGGTGCGCTCACACCGACATAGCGGCGCCCAGGATTGTCCTCGGAAACCTCGACCTCGCGTGAGAAGAACGTGTCGGCCACGTCGAGCACCTGTGGGGGAAAGACTGTGGCCCTGCGGCCGTAGAGCTGGCGCACCTGCTCGGCGGCGTTACGCATGGTTGCTGTCGAGGCCACGATGAGCGGCTGGACTGGTTTGCCGTCGGGCGTTTCCCACGAGCACAGCGTCTCCACCGCAACTTCGAACAGGCCTACGGCGGTGCCGAGCGCCCCCGTGATGAGGTGAAGCTCGTCCTGAATGATCAGATCTGGTGGGCGTAAACGGCTAACCGGTGCGACGGTTGCCGCCGGGTGGCCGCCGTTGGCTGGGTGTGACTGGACGGTGCAACCGGCGTAGTCGGGATGAACATAGCCATGCCGCCCGCAACGTCTGCTGACATAGCCGAAGAGTGACGCCGCCTCACCTTCGCGTGCCAGCCGGGCGAACTTGTCGACGGTGGCGATGACGAACGCCGGCGCGAGCCGATAGATTTCCTCGTCCACCGTAAGCACCGGAAGCCCTTCGGAGACACCGCCGCCCTTGGAGAAGGGACATCGTCCGAGGTCATCGCCGCAGTACACGAAAATTCGGCGGCTAGTGGCGTCACCCTTGACGTTGGCTGGGGCGATCTCGGTGCCACACCACGGGCACCGTTGGATTTGAAGCACCGTGAGCCGGTGTGAAGCGCCCTCGTTGACTCGTTTCAACTGACCGTCCGCTTCTTCGAACCGTTTCGGGCTGACATCCGTGCCAACCCACAATCCGATACGGAAGGGCTCCGCGCCCCAGGTAGCCTCATCCTCGCGACGCACGAGCTCGGCAGCACACACGAGCGTGGTCGCTCGCTGGAACTGTTGCGCGGTGAGCAGCCGCAGCGTGTAGCGCATCAGCACCGAAACGCCAGCGCCACCGTCTAGCGGGCCGTCGCCTGATAGCACCACGCCTTGGCGGCGACGGATCGCGAACGTGAAAGCAGCTAGGCCCAGGTAGGCCTCGGTCTTGCCACCACCGGTGGGGAAGAACAGCAACTCAACACACGCCTGATGCCGTTCACTGCGGACTGGGGCCACCGGGTCCGTGAGCGCTCCCATCTGCATGAGGATGAAGGCGAGCTGGAACGGACGCCAGGATGCGACCGGCTTGCCGCTGGCTTCCGCCTCCTCAAGGTTTCGGCGAGCCTGTGCGATAGACAGCGCCGGGTCGGACTTGCGGGCTTCGGCGACCTGGGAGGCGAAACGCTGATCACGCATGACGCGGTTCATGAACCGGAAGCATTGAAGCGCTGTCTCATCCGAGGCGACGAAGTCCAACCCATCCTTAAGACGTCGATGCACCTGCCGCGCCTCCCAGAGCACCTCCTCGGCCGTCTCGTGCAGGTGCTTCGGAAGCTGTACGGCGATGCTTTCCTGCTGGTCAAGCCACGCTCCGTACCCGGTCACCATGGGCGCAAGCCCTGCGCGCAGCTCGTCTGGTGTGGCATAGGCAAGGGTTTTCATCGACAGCGCCGCGCCCTGCACCTCGCCAGCCCGAGTCTGGGGCGTCTCGGCCTTTGGCAGCCACGTCGTCGACACTGACGTCGCGCGCCGCGCTCCCTCCCGTACAGCCCAGTCGGCAGAGCAGGTGCGGCCAATCGCGAACTCCAAGCGATCCTTGTATTGGAGATCCAAGCGCCGGAGCTCGTCGTCGTGTTCGGGCCAGTCCTCTTCCAAGACGTCGCGAACCGGGAGGAATACTTCGGCACCGCCTGCATCGACTAGGAGTTTCGTCTGGAACATCCACATGCTCGACGGGATGGGCATAGGCGTCTCCCGGTCGTTACACAGCGCGATCTCCACGAGCACGCGCCCGTACGTGGCGTCGTTATACCGGTCGATCCGCAGACAGACGGCGTCGCGAAGCGGCACGGTTTCGGTGCGCCCGGGAGCGAGCGTCGCGAGCGAGATTGTCCGTCTCTCCTCCACCGGGGTGCGCTGATATTTCCGCACTGGGCGACCAGCCTTACTCACCTCGTTGGTCTCCACCGTCTCGTAGGTTCCCCACGACGCCGTAACGTCGAACGTCGGCAGATCGTCTGGCACCTGAAAACGCAGGCCCATCGACGCCGGGATCATCAATCCCTGCTTGGGTGTGCGGTCTTCTGCGTCGTCCTCCTCCGCGTCGGCTTCGCCTCCATCCACCGCTACTGCCGGCACCCCGCGGCTTGCGGTCACGCCATCCTCGTCGAGGCGCACCTCAGCGAGGTCGCTGGAGTCGTCTCCTGCCAATGCGGAGGCGCTGGTATCCGTGAGTTTCACCGGCGCGATCAAGCCGACGAGGTACACCTGCTTCGGGCTGTGCGGCAGCAGTTCCTTATCGCCGTGAATCGGGCCGATCAACTCGCGCTCGAGGATGTCGACGAGGTTCTCACGCACAGTGAATGAGGTGCCGTCCGGGGGAAAGTTGAGCACATAGCCCGAATCCGTTGAGGCGCGCGTGCTTTCCGTCATGGAGGCCAGTCTGCCGTAGAGCGCCGACAATTCTCACCCGGCGCGCACCCTCTCGCCTGCAACTCCTCCTTTGGGTTGACGCCAACGCAGCAAGACCCGGTCCTCGTCGAAGTATCGCCCGACGACACCGCGTCGGATCGTGAGTGTGTCGAGTTGAGAGACAAGCACAGCGCGGCGCGCGGTGTCATCGTGCCCGGCGCGTGCCCATGCCTCAGCGACGTCAAGATCGCCGATCATCTCCTCGGCACGCTCGGAGAGGAGCCGATCTATCAGGTAGGCATCCAGAGCGGTCCGGCCGATGGTCTGGCGACACTTCGGGCAGTAGAGCGTGGGCCGCTTTTGGTTCGTTCCGCGGCACAGGAAGCAGCCGCATTCGTCGCATCGCGCCACGCGCGAGAGGAAGGGGCTTGTGGCTTGCCGTTCAGACCGCTTACGGGCCTGCGGCACTTTGCGGGTGTCGAGGAGTTGCTGCAGCGTCGCGAACTCGTCGACGGTGATGATTGCTAGTGCCTCGTTGATGACAGGTTGCCCGGTTTCGTCTCGCACCACGGCGAAAGGATCGGGCCGCTTGGCGCTCCTGGGGCGGCCGGGGTTGTGCGGTGTCATCCCAGCCAGGACCGGGTTCCGCAACAGCCCATCGACCGTTTGACGATTCCATGCGGTGCTGCCCGAGGTGCGTGTGAGGTGACGTGCGGGCAACGGTGCTCCGCTGGTGGTCAGCCATGTGGCAATCGCGTTGATCGTGGTTCCTTGGAGGGCTTTGGAGACCGCTTGGGTCAGCCACCCGATGCGTTCAGTGTCCTTGACGAGGACGCGGCCGGGTCCGTTGGGGTTTGGCACCGATTGATATCCGTAGGGAATACCGCCGCCAGGCCAGCGCCCACTCCCCAGGATCTGCGTCCGCGCAGCTCTGACGCGAGCACGGATCGCTTCCGCCTCCATCTCGCCGAAGACGGCGAGCATGACCGCGAAAGCCCGCCCCTGAGGGCTGGTCATGTCGATCGGATCCTCTACCGCGACAAGACCAGCGCCACGCTTCTAGAGTGTCTCGTCGGCATGGAGGAAGTCCAGCACCCGGCGGGCGAGCCGGTCGACCTTCCAGATGATCACCGCGTCGAAGTCCGACGCTCCCAGCAGCGACTTCCACCCGAGGCGTTCTTCGGGCCGGTTCGCGGTTGCCGAGACGCCATCATCGACGAACTCGCCAACCACCACCCAACCCCGGGCTTCGGCGTAGCGACGGCACGACTCAAGTTGCCGAGCTATCGAGACGGACTCCTCCTTGGTGACGCTGAGACGGGCGTACAGGACACAGCGGCGTACTTGCTTAAGGTTCATCCGACGAGTCCACCGCGTTTGGATGAATCACGTACCCACGGCCTGCATGAAACTGCGGTTCGTCAGTGGACCGAGCCCTCGGAATCACCGACCCTTGTCCCAGAGGTCCAGTGACTCCCAGTCTTGAGGCGCCCCCATCGATGCGACCGTTAGCACATGCGAAGTGGGGAACGCCCGTAGCAGATCTGCCAACCGCTGGGTCCAGTCAGTGCGCACATCAACAGAGATCAGTAGGTAAGCAATCACAGCCAGGATGTTGTAGGCTCCGAAGACCTCCTTAGGAGTCTCCACATCGCGCAAGTGGTCTAGCAGCGGAATCGTCCCGACTTTCGGCCTTGAGGGTGCGTACTGAAGTTTCCTGTTGAACAAACGAGAATGGTGCGCCGCGACGTTGCGGACGTAGTTCAGGCTGGCGAGCCAGTTGGCCATGGTCTTCTTTGTCGGGACTGCGAAAGCCGAGGCGATCTCCTCGGCCTCCTTCTGCCGCGTGCCCCGGTACAGAACAGCCAAGTGCCCCAGTTCAAGAACCTCAGTCAGCGCCCAAATGGGCATTCGATCGTCATATTTTCGCCGAAAGTGCTCAACAAACTGCTCGTCCGAACCGGCCTTCCGAGCGCTGACTCGCTGGAGCCATTGGATATGCTTGCTCGGGGCAGGGTCTTTGATGTCGGCCGCCTCGGCGGTGAAGGCTTGCGTGAAGCAGGCCGGGTCCTCGTAGGCGAAAGGCGACTGCCTGCCCAGCACGTGGCCCACTTGCATACGAACAGCGACTTCGATGCGCTCGACACCTTCCATGACCAGCGCGCGCAGACGCCGATCGAAGTCGATGATCTCCTCGGCATGATGCAGCGTCGTGCCCGGCCTATAGGTGTCTAACACGCGGATGACGGAGCGCCCGTCCTCAATGACCCGCTCAGACTCTCGAAACGGATAGAGGTAGCCGGTAAGACGATAGTACCCAACCGCATTCAGGAGCGATCTAGCGCGGTCACGGCCCTCAACCGCGACGCCGCGCCCCGCCAGCCGATCGATCTGCTCCTCAACAGACAGCCACGGTTTCGCATACTCCACCATGGTCCTCCTTGAACAAGAAAATCAGTCCGCGCCTACGGCCACGGACTGATCATGATGGCAACACCCTAGCACCTAGGCAGGCTGCCTCACAACAGGGGAACCTCACTCTTGCAGACGAACGGCACGCTGGGGTTGATCGCGACCAACACCGTCGCCCAGGGCGACTCCCGCGAGGTTGGGTTGGATGCGATGGTGGCC
>JBHADA010000137.1:0-2603 GCA_041854805.1 Arachnia sp. | reverse complement strand
CGATCACCTCGGTGGAGACGCCGTACTTCTCCTGTAGTGTCTCGGCGGCTTCCAGGGCGCGGTACAGCGTGGGGCCGATGACCGCGATGGTCAGGTCGGTGCCCTCGCGGCGGATCACGGGCTCACCTTCGGGGATCTCGTAGTAGCCCTCCGGCACGCCGTCTTCGACGAATTGTTCGGCCACGTCGTAGAGCATCTGCGATTCGAAGAACACCACCGGGTCGGTGCCCCGCAGCGCCAGGTTCATCATGCCCTTGGCGTCGTAGGGGGTGGCCGGGTAGTAGACCTTCAGGCCGGGCATGTGGGCGCACAGCGCCGCCCAGTCCTGGCTGTGCTGGGCGCCGTATTTGGCGCCCACCGAGATGCGCATCACCAGCGGCATCTCCAGCACCCCACCAGACATGGCCTGCCACTTCGGGGCCTGGTTGAAGATCTCGTCGCCGGCGCGGCCCAGGAAGTCGCAGTACATCAACTCCACCAGTGCGCGGCCACCGGACAGGGCGTAGCCCACACCGGCGCCGACGATCGCGGCCTCAGAGATCGGCGAGTTGAACAGCCGGTGGTAGGGCAGCAGCTCGGTCAGGCCACGGTAGACGGCGAACGCGCCACCCCAGTCGCGGTTCTCCTCGCCCCACGCAGCTAGCGTCGGGTCGGTGGCGAAGCCGTGGGCGACCGCCTCGAAGATGGCATCGCGGTAGGAGAAGGCCTTGACCTTGGAGACCACCTTGCCGCTGGCGTCCTTGTAGAAGCGCGACTTGCCCTTCAGCGACTTCACGCGCGCATTCTCTGCCAGGGGCTCGCTGAGCTGCGGCTCACGCTCCGGGTCCAGCGAGGGCTTGTTGCCGTCGGAGTACATGACGGTCTCGATGAAGTCCATGTGCACCCGAGGGGAAACATCCTCATCCTTGGTGGCCAGCGCGATGACCTTGGTGAGGCGCTCATCGAAACGGGCCTGGATGTCGTCGACCTCTGATTGGGTGAGGACCTTGTTCTCGACGAGGTAGGCGGCGTAGTTCTTCAGCCCGTCGTGGGCCTCCCACAGCTCGACCTCCTCCTTGGTGCGGTAGCTGGAGGCATCCGAGGGCGAGTGGCCGGAGAAGCGGTAGGTGATGGTGTCGGTCAGCACCGGGCCGTGGCCGGATTCCAGCAGTTCGCGCTTGCGGTTCACGGCGTCGGCGACGGCAAGTGGGTTGAGGCCGTCGACACGTTCGGCGTGCATGCCTTCGGGGTTCACGCCCAGGCCGACGCGGGCCAGGATGTCGTAGCCCATGGTCTCGCCGGAGGTCTGGCCGCCCATACCGTAGAAGTTGTTGAAGAAGTTGAACCAGATCGGCGGGTTGCCGCTCACGCCGTCCTTCCACAGGGTGCGGTACTGGTCCATCGCTGCCATTGACATGGCCTCCCACACCGGGCCACAGCCCATGGAGGCGTCGCCGATATTGGCGATCACGATGCCGGGCTGGCCATTGATGCGCTTGAACAGCGCCGAGCCGGTGGCCACATCGGCCGAGCCGCCGACGATGGCATTGTTGGGCATCGAACCGAAGGGCGCGAAGAATGCATGCATCGAGCCGCCGAGGCCGCGATTGAAGCCGGCGCTGCGGGCGAAGGTCTCCGCGACGGTGCCGTAGACGATGAAGTTTTCGGCCAGGTCGGCCAGGGAGTCGTTGCTGATCCGCTCGGCGAAGCTCAGGGTCTCGCCGTCGAGGAAGGTCTTCATGATCTCCTCGAGGCGGGCCGGGTCCAGCTTGCGGGCCGCGGAAAAACACTTGGCGAGGATCTCACCGTGGCTGCGGTGCGAACCGAACAGGAAGTCGTCGGGGCCCAGCTGCGAGGCCTGGCCGACGACAGCCGACTCCTGCCCGATGCTCAGGTGTGCTGGGCCGCGGTGGTTGTACTCGACGCCGTTCCAGGAGCCGGTCTTCTTGATCGAGTCGAGCATGGTCTCGAACTGCCGCACAGCGATCATGTCGTGCAGGATGTCGATGAGTCCCTGCTTGCCATACCGCTTCAATTCGGCCTTGAAGTCGGGACGGTAGGCGTTAACGGGGACCTCGGGGGCCGTGATGGCAGAGGCAGCGCGGACGGTGCTCGGGTTGACGATCAGATGCTTGGTCATTGGTACTTCTTCTTTCAGACTCAGGCCTTGGCGGCCCAAGCGGCTTCACGGATCAGTTCGGAGACGGTGGGATGGGGGAAGACGATTTGGCGCAAATCCCTGATATCCAGCTCGGTCTCGAGAATGGCGCTGGCTCCCCAGATCATCTCGGCGGCGTAGCTGCCCAGCACATGGATACCCAGTACCTGGTGAGTGTCGGCGTCGAGGATGAGCTTGGCCATGGCGGGGGCCTGCAGCCCGGATTCGGCGACGAATCGGCCGGACATGTAGCCGGGTACCGAGGCGGTAATAACCTTGCGGCCCGCCTGCTTCGGGGCGCTCTCGGTCAGCCCGATGCCAGCGCATTCGGGGGCGGTGTAAACGGCCCACGGGATGGTGTGCCAGCGCATCACCTCGCCTCGCCGGTGGGCCTGGGGATCGAGGATATTGGCGGCAGCCACCTCACCCATGCGGTAGGCGGCATGGGCCAGCAAGGAACGACCGG
>JBHADA010000136.1:0-16708 GCA_041854805.1 Arachnia sp. | reverse complement strand
CCCGTGCTGCGGAGGCCCTCGCCCTCGCGGTGTGGACAACCCTGTGGATGACGTGTGGACGGCGTCAGCCGGGACGCCGGAAGGCTGTGGATGCCGGGCCTTCCCAAGCGTAGCTGGTTGTTATCAAATCGTTATGTTTGGACTTTTATGACAATTTGTCCACAGCGCGTCACGGCGGGTGGGGAGTGGTTGGCGGGACGTGCCCTCGATGCCGCTGTCGAGAGAGGGCGGTGCGCGTGCAAATAGCCCCTGACAAGGGATGATGGTTCGCTCGAGCGTGCGCTGGACGGGGTGCGCCTGGGTGTGGTACTGGCCCTGGCTTGCGCTGGTGAAGCGCGGCGAGACCGAGGTTATCCACAGGAGGTGTGCATTCTTTGTTGATAACCCGCACGGGCGCTGCCCCCGTGAACCCCGAGGGTGGGCTCGCTTCGCTCGCGCCGGTTGTGTCCACACGTCGGGCGGCTGCGCCGCCTCGTCACGGCCGCAGGATACCTGCACAGGTCTACAATGAGGCGTTATCGGTTCCGCATCAGTCCGGTTTCGTATGCCATCGCCACCAACTGAGCGCGGTCTCTTGCCCCCAGCTTGGTGAGAATTCTGTTGACATAGGTGCGTGCGGTCGTCGGGGTCACTACCATCCGCTCAGCGATCTCGCCGTTCGATAGGCCCTGGCCGACCAGCACGAGCGTTTCGCGCTCTCTTCCGGTCAAAACATCAAGGAGTGTGTTTGGGCGTGCGGGTGCGAGGTGTTCGATCAGTCGTCTCGTGACTTCGGGGGCCAGCAGCACCGTGTCTTTGCATGCGGCGCGAATCGCGCTCAGCACTGATGCTGGAGGACTGTTCTTCAGCAGGAACCCCGAGGCGCCGGCGCGGATCGCTGCATAGACGTATTCGTCGAGGTCGAATATCGTCAGCATGATAATTTTGGGACCGTTCGGGCGTGCGCACAGAACGTGTGCCGCCTCAAGTCCTGTCATCTTTGGCATTTGCACGTCCATGAGTATGACGTCAGGATGCAGGGCGAGAGCCTTCTGAACGGCTTCGTCGCCGTCGCGGGCCTCGCCTACGACATCGAGATCTTCTTCGCTGTCGATCAGCAGACGAAGAGAGTCCCGGATCATGGGCTCATCATCTGCGATCAATACCCGATACCTAGTCATCGTCTAGTCAGCCCTCTACTTGCGGAATTTGAGGCGAGAACGGCAGCCTTACGACGACTGCGAGACCGCCGCTTTGGCGGTCGTCCACTGCCATGGTTCCGCCGAGGAGTTGAGCTCGTTCGCGCATTCCTGTCAGGCCGTAGCCTTCTTGGAGAGAGTTCGTCCGGCCGCATCCATTATCGCAAACTTGCACCTTGACCTCGGCGGCGGAAGCCACCACGCTGATCGTTGCGGTGCTGGCCGACGCGTGCCGGACAATGTTGGTCGTCGCTTCCTGCACAACGCGATACACGGTAGTGCGAACGGCTGCAGGCAGGGCATCGACATCCCCACTGATGCTCAGGTCTGTGCTTACCCCCACCCTTTCGACCGCATCAACGATCGATGAGAGTGCTCGGCTCAGGGAGCATGATGCCGCATGTTCATCTGCAGATTCCTTCGCACCGTTGGCCGTCTCAGTTGCATTACGTTTCTGCTGCAGGAGCAATTTTAGGTCGGACATCCCCGAACGCGCACTGCGTTCGATTTCCCTCAAAGTGCCGCGCAGTCTGGCTTCATCAATGGTTGAGACGTGTGCGGTGACCCCTGCGAGCATGCCAATCGTGCCCAGCGAGTGCGACAGAGCGTCATGGACATCGCGAGAAAGCGCCAGTCTCTCTTCAGCGCGAGATCGTGCTGCGGCTTCCAGCCTGGCTTGCCTTGTGCGAGCGCCCAGCACCCACGACGCAACCAGCACGGCAATGCTGAGTAGCCCGCTGCGCACGCGATCCTCGAACCCGTCCACGCCGAAGGATAACGAGACGAGAAACAAGCCAACCATGCTCGCGATCATGGCGCGCGGGAACAGATGCGAACCGCGCTGTTCGGCGACCGTGAACAGTGCGATGCCTGTCAGCATGAACGGATCGAATGTCAAGCCCAGCAACCAGGCCACGGCGGTCGCGCCGCCCGAAATCAATACGCCGACCCGTGGGAACCGCGCACCCATCACGACGCCAACGATGGCGACTCCCGCAAGGCAGTACTGCACAGCTAGGCCAGATGCATCGACAGGATGGATAGTTGACCAGAACGCCAGCACAACGAGCAATGACACGCACAGGCGCCCCAGAGGCTCCCACCAAGCAGAGGCTCGGAGCCGCGCCAGCCCGGCGATCGCGGCAGATTTCTGCGCAGACCCGGGGGCTTGACGACTGCTCATAATAAAGAGGCTACCCAATCCCGTGCGGTGCACGCCTACAGTCTCTCGAGCCAAGCCGCCGCAACGGCCAGCGCCGAGCGTCAAGGTTGTGGGGGACAGGCCTCCTCTCGTTTCGTTCGCAGGACGCTGACTGTCGGATTGTCAACCTGTGCAGACTGACAAGCGTCCGCGAAGTGGTGAGACTGGGTACACCGAAGAAGTTAACAGGAAGATAGGGTCGCGCCCGCCCAGTTCGGCAAACTGGAATGCCGGCATGGGTGCTGGCGTGGTCTCCTGATCCTGAAAACAATTTCAGTGCTCCCAGTGAGCGGCGGGCAATACTCGCCGCGGGAAAACAGGAAGGAGGGGAGGGAGAATCCTCTGCCGTGGGGACTTGCGCGGCGATACTGGAAGTTCGCCCGCAAGTTGTGTCACGAGGTCGCCCGCAGAAAGAAGTGTGATGATTGTGAACATCGTTCGTACGCTCCAGGCGGAGCTGGTCAAAGCCTCGTCGCTGAAGACGCCAATGTACATTGCGATTTTCACGCCTGTTAGTGTGATCGGCTTGAGTTGGGTCTTAACCGTGCTCACACAGCGCGCATTCGCGACAGGGCGTCTAGAGGATGTCGCTGACCTTGAGCCTGGCTCTGCTTTTCTGGTGCTCTTGCACTACGGGCAGATCGGCGTCATCCTATTTGGCAGTTGGCTGGTTTACGAAGAACAAGAGCCGGGTAGTCTCCGAACATCTATGCTTGCCACTCCTGCACGCGCCAGCCTGTTTGGCGCGAAGGCTGCTGTCGCCACTCTTGGATCACTACTGATCGCCCTCGTGACGGTTCTCGGCGCCTACGGTGTTCGAAGCCTTAGCGTAGGCGCACTACCCCTCACTGCGGGAGGGCTGGAAGATGCCCGCGTCCTCGCAGGCTACATCGGTTACTGGACACTACTGGGCCTGCTCGCTTTCGCCCTCTCCGCGACAGCGCGCAACGGACTGATTGGGCTTGGCGTCTTGCTATCGTTGTTCCTAGCATTCTCGCCCTATCTACTCTCGCTTACGCCTGTAGCACGATTCCTGCCTGACCAGGCTGGGGCCCAGATGTATCAGGAGTCTCCTCCTGCGAGTTCCGACCTTGGCCCTGGTCTCGGCTGTGTCGTCTTGTTGCTCTGGGTGCTCGCTGCACTCATTTCCGGAGCGCTCTCGTTCCGAACCTGGGCGATCCGCCACTGACCTCACCGTTTCCTCTACCGCGCTCATCTTAGGAGAACGAACATGATCACCATCGACTCGCTCACCAAGCACTACGGTTCTAAAGTCGCCATTAGCAATGTCACATTCGAGGCCAAACCAGGCCGGGTGACTGGCTTGCTCGGGCCAAATGGAGCAGGAAAGTCCACCACCATGCGACTACTGCTGGGACTTGACACTCCCACGTCAGGGATCGCGCTAGTAAGTGGACGCAAGTACCGATCGTTACGTCGGCCACTGACCCTCGTCGGGGCGCAATTCGATGGGTCCGGTGCCCACAAGGGCCGGACCGCCAAAGCGCATCTGACGTGGGTAGCGCTCTCCAATGGCATCCCCACTAGGCGCGTTTCCGAAGTCCTCGACCTCGTGGGCCTGAGCGATGTGGCGCGCAAACGAGTTGGCTCGTTCTCCCTCGGCATGGGGCAGCGGCTCGGCATTGCGACCGCGCTACTGGGGAACCCAGAGATCGTCGTCTTCGACGAGCCGATGAATGGTCTTGATGCTGAGGGCATCCGGTGGGTTCGAGGACTGCTCCAAGGGCTCGCCGCTCAAGGAAGGACGGTCCTCGTGTCCAGCCACCTCATGAGCGAAGTCGAAGCAACCGCCGATGACCTGGTCATCATCGCTCAGGGCAGCGTTATCCGGCAAGGCGCGACCAGTGAGTTAGTGAAAGGGCATGGCAACCTCGAGGAGGCCTACTTCGAATGGACTGAGGGGCGAACCGACTATGCCGCCCGCACGACGAATTCCCGCAACTCGTGAAAGGAGAATGCATGCACCGCACAGCGACTAGCACTGCGCACTTGCGCTCTGAACTCATCAAGCTCCTGACGCTGAAGTCAGTCTGGATCACGGTGCTCGCATCTAGCCTGCCCTGTATCGGCATCCCAGCATTGACAGCCCCATCGATCCGTGATGCCATCATCGCCAATGACCCCGCTCTGGCCCCGGGAACCATTCCTGAGACCGTGGGTCTGGAATGGATCGGTCTTGGGTTGATTGGCATCGCGGTTATCGGCGTCATTGCGGGGAGCAGCGAGTACGTCGGCCAGCAGGTGAAGACGTCCCTCCTGGCCGTGCCTCATCGACTACGGCTGGCTCTCGCGAAAGCGGCCGCGCTCTGCATCCTCGTCACGGCTGTCGGCATCGTCACGATCCCCACGATGAGTCTTCTCAGTCAGATCGGTCTCGGAGACATCAGCGTCCTCCGGAACGGCATGCCCGAGACCCTCCTATGGAGGTGGGTGGGTGGACTGGCTCTATGGCTCGCAACGGCCCTGATCGGTTTCGCGTTTGCTCTGCTGATGAGGCAGACCCTAATCCCGTTACTCGTGATGATCGTCGTCTCCCAGCTCACGCTGCCACTGGTCAACCTCGTCCCGTTTGCGCAGTACCTGCCCTTCGCGGCCGGCACCCAGCTCTACGACGCCGCGATGATTACCAGCGCGAGGCCTGACGCTGAACTCTCCCCATCGCTTGCGAGCCTTTCGCTCGCTGCCTGGACCGGCGCCCTCCTCCTAGCGGCCATCCTCAGATTCCAACGCAAGGATGCGTAGGATCGGATCCTTGGGTTACGGCTCCATTCCGTGCGAGGTGCGACCCCGGGTCTGCTTCGGCAGGCCCCTGCCGGCCCCAACTCTGGGGCTGGGCGCGCGTGAAACGGGCGTGGGTCACGCTCAGGGTTGCCCCTTGGCGTAGGCTCGGATCGTGCGTGGACCCCGTGACATCGAATGCTGGCTGACCGACATGGACGGCGTGCTCGTCCACGAGAACAGGGCCCTGCCTGGGGCGGCGGAGTTGCTGCACCGATGGGTCGACCTGTCGCACCGCTTCCTCGTGCTGACCAACAACTCGATCTTCACCCCGCGAGACCTATCCGCGCGTCTCGAGAACTCCGGCCTCATCGTGCCAGAGGAGAACCTGTGGACCTCCGCGCTCGCCACGGCCGACTTCCTCAGCAACCAACAGCCCGGCGCCAAGCTCTTCGTCGTCGGCGAGGCGGGCCTCACCACGGCGCTCCACGCGGCCGGGTTCATCATGACCGACACCCGCCCCGAATACGTGGTGCTCGGAGAGACGCGCACCTATTCCTTCGAGGCCATTACCGCCGCCATCCGGCACGTCGAGCGCGGCGCCAAGTTCATCGTCACCAATCCCGACGCCACCGGGCCCAGCGCGGAGGGACCACTGCCCGCGACGGGAGCCGTCGCGGCCATGATCACCGCCGCCACCGGGCGCCAGCCCTACATCGTGGGCAAGCCCAACCCCATGATGTTCCGCTCCGCCCTGAACAAGATAGAGGCCCACTCCGAGACCACGGCCATGATCGGCGACCGGATGGACACCGACATCGTCGCGGGCATGGAAGCTGGTCTCTTCACCGTTCTCGTGCTCACCGGCATCACCACCCGCGAGGACATCGAGAGGTACCCGTATCGCCCATCGCTGGTCCTCGACTCCGTGGACGAACTGCGCGATCTCATCTGAAACAGTAAGGAGCGACCATGATCACCCACTACATCGTCAGCGGTATGACCTGCGGCAACTGCGTCAACCACGTCACCGAAGAGGTCTCCCAGATCGAGGGCGTCACCAACGTGAGCGTCCAGCTCGAGGGTGGCGCGATGCGCGTCGAGTCCGCCGAACGGGTGCCCTTCGACGCCATCATCGAGGCTGTGGCCGAGGCGGGCGACTACACGGTCGTGGAGGCGTGACCTCCACCGTTCAACTCGAGATCCAGGGCATGACCTGCGCCGCGTGCGCCGCCCGGATCGAGAAGAAACTGAACAAGGTGGACGGCGTGAACGCCACCGTCAACTACGCCACCGAGCGGGCAACCGTCGAGGCTCCTGACGGCGTCGGCGCCGAGGAACTCATCGCGGTGGTGGAGAAGGCGGGCTACGGCGCGAGCCTGCCCGCCCCGGAACCCGAACGCTCCGACGAGGCCGCCGCGTTGCTGCCTCGTGTCCTCGGGGCGTTCGCCCTCGGCGTGCCCGTCGTGGCGTTGTCGATGGTGCCCGCCCTCCAGTTTCCGGCCTGGCAATGGGTGGCGCTGGTGCTGTCTGGCGTCGTCGTGTTGTGGCTCGGGGCCAGGTTTCACCGTGCGGCGTTCACGAACCTGCGTCACGGCGCCGTAACCATGGACACCCTCGTGTCCATGGGCACGCTGACCGCGTTTGGCTGGTCCGTTTACGCCATGGTCTTCGGCCATGCCGGGATGATCGGCATGACCCACGAGTTCACCCTGGATCTCAGCCGCCAAGACGCGCTCGGCTTCATCTACTTCGAGGCTGCGGTCGTCATCATCGCCGTGCTCCTGCTGGGCCGCTACATCGAAGCCCGTGCGAAGACCGAGTCCGGTGCCGCACTCCGTGCCCTCCTCGAGGTGGGTGCCAAACGCGCCACCAGGCTCGTCGACGGCAGGGAGGAATCCGTCGATATCGCCGAGCTGGGTGTCGGCGACGAGTTCGTGGTGCGTCCCGGAGAGAAGGTCGCCGCCGATGGCGTGGTGATCCAGGGCGACTCGGCGGTGGACGCGTCCATCATCACCGGCGAATCGCTGCCCGTGGAGGTCGGCCCCGGCTCGGCCGTCGTGGGCGGCACCATCAACGCCACGGGGCGGCTCGTGGTGCGGGCCACGGCCGTGGGCCGGCAGTCGCAGTTGGCACGCATCGCGCGGCTCGTGGAGGAGGCCCAGACCGGTAAGGCCGACGTGCAGCGCCTAGCGGACAAGGTCTCCGGCGTCTTCGTGCCCGTCGTCATCGGCATCGCCGCCGTGACCCTGGTGGCCCATCTCGCCCTCGCGAATGGACTCACCGTCGCCCTCTCGGCCGCCATTTCGGTACTCATCATCGCCTGCCCCTGCGCGCTAGGGCTGGCCACCCCCTCGGCGCTCCTCGTGGGCACGGGGCGCGGCGCGCAACTCGGCACCGTCATCCGCGGGCCGCAGGCCCTGGAGCGGGCCCGGCGCATCACCACCATCGTCTTCGACAAGACCGGCACGCTCACCACGGGCCAGATGTCGGTGGTCGACGTGACCGCCGCGGAAGGTGTCGACCCCGACGAGGTGCTTCGCCTAGCCGCCGCCGTCGAGTCCGGCTCGGAGCACCCCATCGCACAGGCCATCGTCGCCTCCGTCGACGCCCCGCCGGTGACGGGCTTCCGCAGCGTGCCCGGCAAAGGTGTCCAGGGCGAGGTGGAAGGCCGCGCCATCCACGCCGGGTCTCCGGCTCATATCGCGGAACTGGGGCATGAGGCTCCCGGGTGGGCCGATCCTCCCGTCGGTAGCGTCGTGGAGGTGGCCGACGACCAGCGAGTGCTTGGCCGCATCGTCGTGGCTGACGCTGTTAAACCCACGGCAGGGGCCGCGGTCGCCGAACTCAAACGGCTCGGGCTGACTCCCGTCCTGCTCAGCGGCGACAACGAGGCCACGGCCCGGGCGGTGGCAGCCGAACTCGGCATCGACGACGTCCGTGCCGGCGTCACGCCCGAGGGAAAGGTGGAGGTCGTCAAGGAACTCCAGGGCGCCGGGCAGCGGGTGGCGATGGTGGGCGACGGGGTCAACGACGCCGCCGCCATCGCGCAGGCCGACCTGGGTATCGCCATGGGTACCGGCACGGACGCGGCGATCGCTGCGGGCGACATCACCCTCATGCGCCACGATCTCGGCGCCGCCGTCGACGCGGTCCGGCTGTCGCGGGCCACCCTGCGCACCATCAAGTCCAACCTCGTGTGGGCCTTTGGGTACAACGTGGCGGCCATCCCGCTCGCCGCGTTCGGGATGCTGACGCCGATGATCGCCGGGGTGGCCATGGCCTGCTCCAGCGTGTTCGTGGTGCTAGGCAGCCTGACCCTCAAGCTCTTCCAGCCCGCCCAAATCGGCTCTGACTAGGCAATCTGAGAATTTGCCAGTTTTCCTTTAGAATGGCCGCGTGGCAAAACTACTGATTCCCGCCGTTGCTGGCGCCGTCTCGCTCTCGACCGTCGCCGCCGTCGCGCTCTTCGCGATCTACGACACCGACAAGGTGAAGCTGACCGTCGATGGTTCGTCGTCAACCATCGACGTGCGCGAGAACAGCGTTGGTGACGTGCTTGAGGCGCAGGGCATCACGCTTGGCGATCACGACGTGGTGCTGCCCTCCGCCGAGACCGCCGTCTCCGAGGGGTTGGAGATCTCGGTCTCCTATGGTCGCCCGCTCGAACTCACGGTCGACGGCGAGACCCGCACCGTCTGGACGACGGCGCGCACCGTCGGCGAGGCACTCGACCAGTTGAGCCTGACCCAGCCAGACTCCAAGCTGTCGGCCTCGCGTTCCGACGGCATTACCCGTGAGGGACTCGACCTGAAGGTCGCCACCGCCAAGGACGTCAAGGTCACCGTGAAGGGCCAGCCGCTGGACCTGCGTACCGCCGGTACGGTGTCCGACGCGCTCGCAGCTCGCGGCGTCAAGCCGGACAGCGACGACAAGGTCACCCCCTCGGCCGACACGCCGCTCACCGACGGCATGGCGATCACCTACGTCAACGTGCAGGTCAAGAACGCCACGAAGCAGCGCGAGGTGGACTTCCAGAAGAAGGAGGTCAAGTCCGACAAGTTGGCCAAGGGCGAGACCAAGGTCACCACCAAGGGTGTCAAGGGCAGCGCCACTGACACGGTGCAGGAGGTCTACCACGACGGGAAGCTCGTCTCGTCCAAGGTGACCGGCAGCAAGGTGAACAAGCAGCCCGTGACCCAGGTCACCACAGTCGGCACCAAGGCTGTCGCTCCCTCGCCCGCGACGGACCCGTCCTCGGGCTCCGGTTCCGGCTCGTCGAATCTGACCCCCGCCACCGGCAACACCTGCAAGGCGTCCTACTACTGGCAGGGTCAGAAGACGGCCAACGGCGAGCAGTTCAACACCAACGACTTCACCGCGGCCCACAAGTCGCTGCCGTTCAACACCAGGGTCAAGGTGACCAACCCGAGCAACGGCAAGTCGACGATCGTGCGCATCAACGACCGCGGCCCCTACATCGCAGGGCGCTGCCTGGACCTGTCGACCGCCGCGATGAAGGCCATCGGAGGCACCGCCTCGGGGGTCATCACGGTCAACTGGGAAGTCGTCTGAAAAAAATCTAGAAAATCTGCCAGGAAGTTGACCCAGCCTGACCCCGTGGCGAGATACCTTTATTAAGGCTTAACCGCCACCACAGACCGCCCGGCTCGCTGCCGCCCCCCCAAGGGCAGCGGGCCGGGCTTATTTCTGCCCTGTGGACTCGGGCCGGACCGAACGACGCGTGTCGAGGCCTGGGCGACGATGCCTATCAAGGTCTCGACACACGCTGGCCGCTACCGCGTCCAGCTACTCGACCGGCGGGCTTCCTTCCAGGAAGAGCGCCCTTCAGGCCCAGTGACTCGACCGACGAGACCGCCCTTCGCTGGTCGAACGGTTTGGACACGTCGCACGGCTCCGCCGCGAGATACGTTTCGCGAGGTTGAGTACCGTTGGCCTACCCGGGAGACGCGGCACTAGAGTGGCGACCGTGAAGGTTGCCCAGTTCGTCGACAACTATGGCCCCGGAAGCAACGGCCTCATGTACGCCGTACAGCAGCTCGAGGGCAACCTTCTCGACGCTGGGGACGAGGTGATCGTCGTTGCCCCGGCGGCCAAGGGGCCCAATCCGCATCACGGCCGGCCCGGGCGAGTCGAGCTTCGGCTTCCCTCGGTGAGGGTGCCTAATATGCCCACCCGGGTGGCCAGCGGCCGCCACTTCGACCGCACGCTGGACCGGTTGGCAGAACTCAAGCCAGACGTCATCCACGTGCACGGCTTCGGCACCGTCGGTTTCCTCGGCACGTGGGCTGCGCGTCGGCTGGGCGTGCCGTCCATGATGACCTGGCACACGGATTTCGACGCCTACGCCGGCCACTACGCCACCGTCTTACCGCTTCTGACCGGGGTGGTGCACGCGTTCGCCGCCCTGTCTCGTGGCGAGGTAGTCAGCTCCGCGGACCTCCGGCTCGCCGAGATCAGGTACGAGGACCGCGGCCGGTCCACGGCGTCCCTGCTGGGCGTGTGCCAGAAGATGCTGGAGACAGCGGATCTTGTCACCACACCGTCGCCCAAGACCGCCACTCGGGTGCGTCAGATCTGCCCCGAGGCCAACATCGTCGTCGTGCCCAATGGGGTGGATCCGTTGCCCCCCGGGCCGCCGCCCTTCGAGCGCCCAGCCGGGCCATTGGCGCTCTACGCGGGGAGGATCGCTCCGGAGAAGGGCATCCCTCTGCTCGTCGAGGCGTTCGACCTAGTCCGTGCGCAGCGTCCAGACGCGAAGCTCATGGTTGTGGGCGACTGGGGACGCTACCCCGCCATCCGCAAGATCCTTAGCTCCGCCCGGGACCGGGGCGCGGCACTGCTTCCTGGCGAGCAGAAACGCGACGATCTTGGCGCTTTCTACCGGATGGCCGACCTGTTCGCGTTTCCCAGTCTTACCGACACGCAGGCTCTAGTGCTCCACGAGGCCGCGCTCGCGGGGCTGCCGATCGTCAGCGTCGACCACGAGTTGGATCTTGTCATCGACCGTGGCGTCAACGGCGAGATCGCCCGCCCCACGCCCGCGTCGCTGGCGGCGGCGATGATGCGTGTCATCGATAACCTGCCCGACGAGGCATGGCGAGCCCGCGCGGCGGCACGGTCGGTGGAACTGGCGTCGCAGTGGAGCATCGCCTCGCAGGCCGACGCGATGTTGCGGCTCTACAGCCAGGTGGCCGATCTGCGGGTGCTGGTCTAAATCCTTCCCAACCCGCGTCGTAGTGGGCCGTTGCCCCCATGTGCGGTTAGCCTCGTGCCGAGGAGGCGTGGATGAGAATTCAATGGGTATGGACGGCGATGGCGGTGATAGCCCTGTGCGGCTGTACCGGGCAGGCCCCGAAACCGGGGGAGACCTCCAGTGTCGTGCCTGCGAAGGCCACGTATCACGGGCAGCTCGAGGTCGAGGACGGCTGCATTTACGCCGAGAAGGAGGGCATCCGGTTCGGGGTGGTCTTCGAGGACGGCGCCAAGATCAACTCCGAAGGCACCAAGGTGGACCTGCCTAACGGTACATCTGTGGCGTTGGGCGAGCCGGTAACCCTGACCGGTGGATACCTACCCAACGGGCCCGAGGGCTGCCATTTCGACCAGTTCTTCCACGTCAACCCAGCCTCGTGAATCGGTGACTCGGCGGCAAGTCTCACGCCAGCCGCACGACCCGCGTGCAGCGGGCCGCGACGTCCGGGTCGTGCGTGATCACCAGCATCGGTGTGGACTCGAAGGCACGCCACACGTCGGACATGAGGGCCTCAGCGGTCTCGCGATCCAGGTGCTCCGTGGGCTCATCAAGGATCACCAGGTCTCTCGGCCCGACGAGCAGCCGCGCCAGCGCTACGCGGCGCCGTTCGCCGCCGGACAGCGTAGCGCCCGCCTCGCCGATGCGACGGTCTAGATCCAGAGCGAGGCCAGCGCGGGCTAGCGCGTCGGCCACCTCCTCGTCGCTGGCGTCCTTGTTCCCGATCCGCACGTTCTCGGCCACCGTGGTGGTGAAGATGTGTGCGTCCTGCTCCAGGTAGCCCACGCGTCCGCCGCGACGTACGGTGCCGGCGAGTGGGGCAATGACGCCCAGGGCGGTGGCGGCCAGCGTCGTCTTTCCCACCCCTGAGGGACCCATCAACGCCACTCGATCGCCAGGGCCGACACGCAGGTTGACCCCCGACAGCACGGGATCCTTCCCTGGCCAGCCGATACTGGCGTCCTCGACGACGAGGCCGGGAGGTCCATCGCCAGGGACCATATCCCCGGTGCCGATGGGGGCCTCGTCGAGCACATCCGCCACCCGGCCAAGCGCCGCGCGGGAGCGGGTGAGGATCTGTGCCGCCTGCGCGAAGGTGCCTAACGTCTCGTGCAGCGCAAGCGGGGTGAGCGCCAAGACGGCGAGGAAACGCGGGTCGAGCGCGCCGGTCGTTACCGCCTGGCTTCCGAAGAACAGGGCGGCGGTCACGGCCGCGCCCGCCGCAACGAGCTGTACCGCGGAGGCCAGCCCTCGAACCCAAGCGCTGCGTTTCTCCATGCGACGTAACTCGGCGTCGAGGGCCGTGGCCCGGTCCAGGGAGGCGACATCGGCGCCGTAGGCCACGAGGTCGGCGCCGGCCAACGTCATCTCGCGGGTGGCATCTGCCAGGTCGCCCCGGACAGGGACGACGGCCTCGTCGGCGGCCAGGCTCACCCGGGCCGCCCACCAGGGCACGATGGCCCCCGCGAGGACGGCGGTGCCAAGCAGGGCCAACGCGGTGGGCGGGTCGAGCACGGCGATCCCCACACAGGTGGCCACTACAACGAGCCCCGCCGAGACGACGGGCACGAGGACCCGGACCACCACGTCCTGCACCGCCGCGACGTCGGCCACCACGCGGGAGAGCAGGTCGCCACGGCGACGCCCGAGGAGCGTGGTGGCGGCGAGCCGATCGTAGACCCGCATCCGCAACGCGGACTGCATGCGCAGTGCCACATCGTGACCCGCGAGCCGCTCGACGTAGCGGAAGACGCCGCGCGCGATAGCAAAGGCGCGAACCCCCACCGCCGGGGCCTGGAGGTACAGCACGGGCGGGGCCATCGCGGCGAACGACAGCAGCCAGGCGGACACACCCATGAGGGCCACCGAAGAGCCGGAAGCCAACGTGGCGAAGACGACGGCCCACAGGAATCTGGAGCGGCCCTTCGGGCTGGCCGCTAGGAGGACGCGGATGAGTCTCATGCCTGAGTCACCGTCCGGGTCAGGGTGACGACACGGTCCGCGGCGGCCAGCACCGCGGGGCGGTGGCTGACGATCAGTGCCCCGGCACCCGTGGCGCGGACTGCGGCGATGACGCGGGCCTCGGTGGCCGCGTCCAGCCCGGCGGTGGGCTCGTCCAGGATGAGCAGCCGGGCCCCGCCGCGGATTCTCACCAGCGCCCGGGCAAGGGCCACGCGGCGCCGTTCACCTGCGGAGAGACCTTCGCCGTCGTCGCCCACGGGCTTGGTGGCGTCGAAGTCAGCGCCGGCGTCACGCAGCGCCTGGACGATGTCTTCGGTGGTGGCGTTGACGTGGCCGAGGGCGACGTTGTCGCCGACCGTGCCGCGGATCAGCCCGGGTGTCTGCGCTACCCAGGCCACCTGGGAACGCCAGGAGAGGAGATCAATATCGGCGAGGTCGAGGTCGCCAACGCGCACCGTTCCGGAGGTGGGGGAGAGGAACCCCATGGCCAGGTTCAGCGCGGTGGTCTTGCCTCCCCCGGAGGAGCCGCTGAGCGCTACCACCTCGCCTGGGGCGACGGTGAGGGTGAGGTCGTCGAGTGCGGGGGCATCGGCACCAGGGTAGGCGTAGGAGACCGCGTCGAGGACGAGCCCTCCGGCGGGCGCGGGCTGGGCGCCGTGGTGGGTTCCAGCGGCATCGATGATGGCGAACGCGGCGTCGGCGGCGGCCACGCCGTCGACGGAGTCGTGAAAATGCGCCCCGACCTGCCGAACGGGCTGGAACGCCTCGGGCGCGAGAATCAGGACGAACAGGGCAGTCGCGAAGTCGACGTCGCCGTAGACCAGCCGGAACCCGATGGTGACGGCGACCACCGCCACGGACAGCGAGGCCAAAACCTCCAGCGCGAACGACGAGAGGAAGGACACGTACAGCGTCTTCATGGTGGCGCCGCGGTAAGCATCCTCGTTCAGCTCGACCCCGCGGCGTTGTGCGCGGGCGCGGGCGAAGGCCTGGAGGGTGGGCAGTCCTGCGATGAGGTCGGCGAAATGGTTGGCCAGCCGGTCGGCGACGGCGAAGCTGCGGGCGGTGGCCTTCTGCGTGGTCCATCCGATCAGCGCCATGAAGACGGGGATGAGGGGGAGCGTGACGGCGACGATGATGGCCGAGGGCCAATCCGCGATCAGGATGGCGGCGCCGACGATGAATGGCACCGTCATGGCCAGCCCGAGTTGGGGGAGGTATTTGGCGAAGTAGCCGTCGAGCGCGTCGAGGCCCTGCGTGAGGATGCGTGTCATCGACGCTGAGCTGGCCCCGCCGACGGGGGTGGCTAGGCGGGCGGCGAGGGTATCGCGGCGCAGTTGGGACTTGACGGCCGCCGCGCTGTGGTGGGCCAGCGTCGTCGATAGCCAGGCGAGCAGCCCGCGCCCGGCGAACACGGCCAGGACGGCGACGGCGGCGAGTGGCCAGCCGTCGGGAAGGGCACGCTCGGCGAAAGCCCGGGAGATCCAGTCGGCGAGCAGCCGGGCCTGGGCGATCAGCAGTCCGGAGGCCGCGATACCGGTGGCCACGAGCGCCAACATGAAGCGGCGGGTCGCCTGGGCGCGGCGCAGTAGGCGGGGATGGATGGGTCCGGGCACGAAGGCGATTCTCCCACGCCGCGGCAGGCCTGCTTCTTGACGATCAAGCCAGTTGGGTGAAGCGGGTGATTGCCACTAGTCCCAGGCGTCTAGGCCCGCCTGCGCGGGGGCAACGCGGATCTGGCGTCGGTAAACGTAGGGTTCATGTGTCTCCTCGCCTATGCTGGATGCGACCGGGAAAGCTCAATGCCTCGGATCTGACCGGTCTGGCGGCGCTGTAGCGGTGGCTGGGGCTGCTCCTGGCCAGGGATCGCACGTCGGAATGATTACGAAGGGAGTGAATGAGAGTGTCCTTGACCCGAGATTGGACCAATTCGGTTGGGGCTGAAGTTGTCGATGCCATCAGTAGCAAAGTGACGCTGAGGCCGAAGCAAATCCGCATCACCGAGGAGATGGACTCCCTCGACCTTCCGGCTTGGCGGCTCCTCCTCATCCTGCCTGCCCCGCAGGGCGAGACATGGAATCGCGAAGAAGTCTTCACGTCGCGGCGGGCAGCTATTGAGGCCTTCGATGCGGCAGCGGAACGCGATGGCCGCGAGCTCCCCGGGCAGACCATCGCCTTCGTCACCACCGACGAGGCGCAGGAGAAGGACATCGCCGAAGATGACCTTCCCGAGCCCGACGAGGATCCTAGGTAACCGCTGTGACGAAACCGATCTATGGTTCACGGATGCTGCAGACGGCTCGCAGGTTAGCTGGAGCGAGCGCTGGGCGTGGACGTCCAGCGCTGTGCGACCTGAGACGCGCTACATCGACCGCGTATTACGCATTGTTCCACGCAATCGTTCGGCACGGTTCCAGAGAATTCCTGCCCTCCGGAACCGAAGACGAAGTGGCGGAGGTCGCGCGTTGGTTCACTCACACGGGGGTAAAGCAAGCTTCTAATATTCTCATGGACGCTCGCTAAAGAAGCCTCACATCTATCAGAAAGGAAGACCGAGCCGCCGTTATTGCCTTGCGGAGCGCCGCTGGTCATCAGCCTATCCATGACGACCTGGTCATCGTTGCTGACTCCTTCGGGACGCTTCAGGCAGCCAGGCATGACGCTGACTACAACGGAAACTACGATCCTGTGCGCGCCAGCACCATGAACCATATCGACGACGCGGAGGCCGCACTCAAAGCCACCCGATCGTTGTGGAAGGCTCAAGGGTCTCCTCGACAAAACAGGGCGCTCGGCCATGAGACATATCGCGTGTTTCTTCGCATCGCGATGCTGAAGTCCATGCCCATGAAAGCCCGGTAGCTGCCGCTGGCTCAATCGCTTGTGCCCCTTCATCGCGAGGGGCAACTGGGGTCCGGTCTCGAAGGCCAAGTTGCGTAGTGCCGACCGGCCCAGGTTCCTGGGACCGGGAGCGTGATCAGGGCGAAGCTGTCTCTGAGAGGCACCCCTAGCTTACGAGACACCCGATGCCGCACGCGCCACCGGTGGAGGCCGCACACTAGCGCCTGACCACCTGTGACGCGGTTTCTGGAACCTGTCCGTCAGTACTCCATGACGACGAAAGTCGATTGGAGGACTCATGAGCAACGCGTGCGGCGGGCGGCGATATGACCCCACCGGACCGATCTTCATCTCGTACCGGCAAAGCGACGGCACCGAACTCGCGCAGAGGCTCGACCGGTTCCTGCGGTCCGGCGGCCTGGTGCCCTGGCGAGACCTGGTCGACCTGCCGCCCGGCGAGACGGCCCGCCGCGTCGGCGAGGCCTTCGACGAGGGCATCTCCGCGGCCGTCCT
>JBHADA010000135.1:0-5837 GCA_041854805.1 Arachnia sp. | reverse complement strand
TTGTACTCGATCGGCATGTGCCCGGGCGGCGGGTCGCTCAGGCCGGCGTATTCCGGGCCGCCAACCCAGACCAGCGTCAACCGCTTGGCCACCTCAGGCTCCAGCAGGATGGCCGAGGCCAAGTCCGTCAAGCCGCCACCGGCCGCGTAGTACAGCGGGGTGTCGTCGTCCTTCAGCGCCTCGGCGATGATGTTGCGCACCGCCGGCGATTCCCGCGGGGTGACCAGGTCTTCCAACCCTTCCTCCGCGCCGCGCCAGACCAGTTCAGTGGAAGCGCACCCCATGCGAGCGAAGAGATCCAGCACGATGGTCTCGGCGTCGGTGGCGGTCTGCGTGGAACTGGTGATCGGGTCGCCTGCGCGCAGGTGCGACGCGACGATGCCGACGATCTTCACGCTGGGCGAGAGCAGGTGATGCACGAGTTGATAGAGGTCGTCCGGGTCGCCGGCGAAGTCGTTGTCGACGATGACGCGTGCGGCGGGCGGGCACGGCGGCACCTCGCGCCACGGGGTCTCGCCGTAGCGCCACTGGCGATCCGTGGGAATGCCGTAGTCAACGCCGCGTTCGGGCACTCGGGTCATGGACAGCTCCGTCCTGAAGATGTGGGTGGTGGGGACTTCGGCGGCAGAGTACCCGACGCCCGCTGCCACCCGAAAGGCCCGATTGTCGATCCACGACATGGAGGTCCTTCCAAGGCCAGGCAGAGTCATTGGGCCTTGGCCGAGTTGCTCCAATGGAAGCTCACGAAAACCCCGACACGGTGAGCAATAGACTCGGGGCCATGGCGCGTAACACGATGCGAGGCCGCCTCGACCCGTTTCTCTTGGCGATCATCGCCGCCGCCGTGGTCGCGTCCGTCCTGCCCGCATCCGGCGTCGGCGCGGAAATCCTCGACTGGGCAACGAAGATCGCCATCTTCGCGCTGTTCTTCCTGTACGGCTGCCGGCTCAGCCCGCACGAGGCGCTGGCCGGCCTCAAGCACTGGCGGCTGCACCTGGTCATCCTTGGCTTCACGTTCGTCGTGTTTCCGCTGATCGGGTTCCTGCTGGGGCTGCTCCCCTCGTCGGTCCTCCCCGCGGCGCTGCTGCCCGGGCTGGTGTACACGGCGCTGTGCCCGTCGACGGTGCAGAGTTCGATCAACTTCACCTCCATCGCGGGTGGCAACGTAGCGGGGGCCATCGTCAGTGCCTCCGCGTCGAACCTGCTGGGAGTGGTGCTGACGCCGCTGCTGGCCATCGCGCTCATGAACACCACTGGGCAGGCCGCCGTCGGCGTGGGTTCCATTGTCACGCTATCGGTGCAGATCCTGCTGCCGTTCGTGTTGGGGCAACTGTCGCGGCGCTGGACGGCAGATTTCGTGGCCCGGCACAAGAGGCTCAAGCTAGTGGACCAAGCCTCCATCGTCATGGTGGTCTACGCCGCGTTCTCGGAAGGCATCCGCGAGGGCATCTGGAGCCTGGTCTCCCCCGTCAGCCTCGTCATCCTGGTGCTCTACTGCATTGCCATCCTGGCGTTCATGTTGTGGTTGACTTGGTGGGCCGCGCACCGTCTGGGATTCGACCGGGCCGATGCCATCGCCATCCAGTTCTGCGGCACCAAGAAGTCTCTCGCCACAGGGCTGCCTATGGCCATGGTGCTGTTCGCCGGGCAGCCCATCGGGTTGATCATGTTGCCGCTCATGGTGTTCCACCAGGCTCAACTGATGGCCTGCTCGGCGCTGGCCGCGCGATATGCGCGCTCCGCCGAATGATTCCGCGCCCAACCCTGCCCAGCGACGCCAACGCCGAGTACCCTTCGGGGCATGTCCATCAGCGCGCTCGATGTGTTCAAGATCGGGATTGGGCCCTCCTCTTCCCACACCATGGGCCCCATGAGGGCCGGGCGGGTCTTCCTGGACGAACTGGGCGACCGCACGCAGGAGGTGGCCCAGGTGCGGGTCGACCTCTATGGCTCGCTGGCCGCCACCGGAGTCGGCCACGGCACCGACAAGGCCGTCATCGGCGGGCTGCTCGGCTTCTCGCCCGAATCGTGCGACCCTGACGCTTACGCCGCAGCGCTCGCCCAGGCAACCGCGGCCGGACGGCTGTGGCTCGGCCGCCACGAGATACCCTTCGATTGGGCCGAGCACCTCCGTTTCCACCACGACGCCCTCCCCATGCACCCCAATGCCCTCACCATCACCGCCCTCGACGCCGACGGCGACACCATTCATGCCAACACCTATTACTCAGTGGGCGGCGGGTTCATCGTCGACCAGGCCCAGGCAGACGACGGAACCGCCGGCGTGACGACGGGGGACGTGACCTTCCCCTTCTGCTCCGCGGAGGAACTCCTGGCGATCTGCTCCCGCGAGGGCCTCACCGTCGCCGACGTCGTCGCCCGCAACGAGTTGGCCTGGCGGGATGCCGACGCCACCCGGGCCGCGCTGCTGGGCGTCTGGGCCGCGATGCGCGGCTGCATCGACCGCGGCCTCACCCAGGAGGGCTTCCTGCCGGGCGGGCTGCGGGTGCCGCGCCGTGCCCCCGCGCTCTACCGTCACCTCAATTCCCGAGACGCGGTGCCCAACCTCATTACCCAGACGTTCAGCGCCATGGACTGGGTCAACCTCTACGCGCTCGCCGTCAACGAGGAGAACGCGGGCGGGGGTCGCGTCGTCACCGCCCCCACCAACGGGGCCGCCGGGGTGGTGCCGGCCGTGCTGGCCTACTTCATGCAATACCGGCGCGGCGCCAACGACGACGACGTGGTGAACTTTCTGCTGACCGCCGCAGCCGTCGCGATGCTGCTCAAACGCAACGCGTCCATCTCAGGCGCGGAGGTGGGCTGCCAGGGCGAGGTGGGCTCGGCCTGCGCCATGGCGGCCGCGGGCCTGACCCAAGTGCTCGGCGGCACTCCGGCCCAGGTGGAGAACGCCGCCGAGATCGGACTGGAGCACAACTTAGGGCTCACCTGCGACCCGGTCGGTGGTCTGGTGCAGGTTCCCTGCATCGAACGCAACGCGATGGCGGCGGTCAAGGCGATCAACGCGGCCCAACTGGCGCTCAGCGGGGACGGGCGGCATCGCGTCAGCCTGGATCAGGCCATCCGCACCCTGCGCGATACGGGCCGCGACATGCTGAGTAAGTACAAGGAGACCTCTACCGGCGGGCTCGCGGTGGCATTCACCGAGTGCTGATCGCCGAGGGGGAAGGCAGCCTGGTTTCCCCTCAAGGCTTGGGCCGGGCTGTTTGACGAACTCGTCGCGGGTCCAGCGCCATCCCGCTACCCTCTGGCTATGGGCGATGACGTGGGCAAACGCAGCCTCGACGCGCTGCCCAAGGCTCACCTCCACTTGCATTTCACCGGATCGATGAGCCAGGCCACACTTGAGCGGCTCGCGGCGCGGCGTGGCATGGATCTGCCCACACAACTCGCCGGGCAAGAGGCTGTCGATGTGCCCTACAACAAGCGCGGGTGGAACAGGTTCCAGCGCCTCTACGACGTGGCGCGCGCCGTCGTCACGGGCGAGCAGGCATTGCGCGTCGTGGTTCGCGAGGCTGCCCGGGATGACGCGGCGGAAGGGTCGCGGCGGCTGGAGTTGCAGGTGGACCCCACCTCCTACGCATCGTCCGTGGGCGGGTTGCAAGCGGCGCTGGAGATCATTTGCGACGAGGCCCGCGCCGCGTCGGCCGACCACGGCATTCAGGTGGGGATCATCGTCGCGGCGTCGCGGATCCGGCATCCCCTCGACGCGCGCACCTTGGCCCGGCTCGCCGCCCAACGCGCGGGGCAAGGCCCCGGCGAGGTGTGCGGCTTCGGCCTCAACAACAATGAGCGCGACGGCCGCACCCCCGAGTGGGAAGGGGCGTTCCGCATCGCCCGCAATGCGGGCATACCCGGCGCGCCGCACGGCGGGGAACTGCGTGGGCCGGAACACCTGGTGCAGGTGGTCGAGCACCTCGTCCCGCGTCGTCTCGGGCATGGGGTGCGGGCCGTGGAGGACCCGGCCCTTTTGGATGCGATCGTGGGGGCAGGGATCGCGTTCGAGGTATGCCCCGCGTCGAACGTGCACCTGGGCGTCTACCGGGAGTTGCATCACGTGCCGCTGCCCACGCTGTTGGCGGCAGGGGCCACGGTGGCGCTGGGGGCGGACGACCCGCTGCTGTTCCGCTCCCGCCTCACCGACCAGTACCGCACGGCGCGAGACGTGCACGGCCTGCCCGACGCCTCCCTGGCTGGGCTGGCGAAGGCCTCGATCGAGGCGAGTTTCGCCGCCGACGAAGATAAACGACGTTGGCTGGCCGAGGTCGACGCCTGGCTCGCCACGGGCGGCGACGGCGTGAGCCCTGGTGGGCCCTCCCATGGGGCGATCCGCCGGACTTCGAAGCACAAACCCTCCCCGGTCCATGCCGCGGTGACCCCGTGATGTTTTAGGTTCTGTGCTGTGTGCAATTAGTGCGCGGATCGTGGCCGATTCGGCGATGAATGTCGCTTTGACGACCACACTTTGGGGTTGCCCGGGTGTCAACGCCCGGCTTGCGGTTGAGCATGCTGGAACAATGGGGGCAAATAGGGGAGGAACACATGCCTAAGCGCAAGCGACATGCGGAGCGGGCAAAACGGGAACGGTCCGCCGTGCCCGTTGCCCCTGCCGCGAAATACCGTATTGCCCAGACGGCCGAGGATGTGACTCAGCTCGCAGCCTGGCTACAAGACCCGTCCCGGGAGACCCCCGTGGTGCTCATCTCGCGTGACGACGCCACGGGTGTGCCGCTGACGGATCCCGAGCGCGTTGCCGAGGAGCCTGCCGACGTGTGGCTGCTCGAGCCCGACGCCACGTTCGCCTTCACCGACACGTTCGACCGGTCCGTGACGGTTTACGGCGGGGCCAGCCGGATCTTTCCGGTAGGTACCGAGTGGCGCACCGACTGCCTGGCGTCGCCCCGGTTCTTGCCGAGCCTGGGCGAGCGACAACAGACGAGCCTGCTGGCCGAACTCGGCCGGATGACTCGTCCATCACCGGAGCCGGACCCGGAGTCGGACTCGGCCGGCTACACCATGCTCCGCACACTCGCCGAGGCCCAGGCGCTGGCCCGCGAATTGCTCAGCGACTCGCGTACCGATCCGGTGGTGATCATCACCATCTCCAGATCCGCCAACGCGCCCTACGTCGATGCGTCCAACGTCGCCAACGAACTGGCCGGGTTCGCGCGGGTGTATGTCATGGAGACCAACGCCGTGAGCTGGGCGTTCTCCGACCTGCTTCCGCCCGGCGGCGACATCTATGGCGGCGCTTCCCGGGTCTATCCCCCAGGCTCCGCGTGGGCCAATGACGTGTATTCGGTGCCCATCCGGTTCGCCAACAACGCGGACGAGGGCGAACGCACCGCCGAGTTGCTGATCTCCGACGCGCTGCGGCACGCCCCGCCCATCGAGCACCAGAGCACCACATCCATACAGACCAGCCAGGCGTCGGGCACGGTGACCGGTGTCGTCGCCGGCCAGGCCCTGGTGACCCTGGACGACGGGCAGATCGCTCACTCCCGGCCGGAGTTGGTGGCCGGCGGCATCGGGGCAGAGCGCGTCTTCACCACTGGCCAGCGAGTGGAGGGCACCTACCATCCCCGGCAACACAGGCTGGACCCGACGCGGCAATCCGCGAAAGATGTCCTCGCCGAAGTCGCCGTCTCAGACGTGATTCTGGTCCGCACCGTCAGCATCAAGAGGGAACAGTGCCTCGTCGAGCCGTTCCCAGGATTCCGGGTCGAGATGCCCGCGGAGCATGTCACCGGCGACTCCCTGATCGACCTTCGTGGGCTCATGACCGTCGGCGAGGTGTTCCCCGTCGTCGTCCAGGC
>JBHADA010000134.1:0-8633 GCA_041854805.1 Arachnia sp. | reverse complement strand
CGGCGTGGATCTCTTGCAGGGTATATCCGGGCATCGTGGCGAGCGGGTTGAGTACCTGGATCTGGACTGCTGCGAAAACCGCATATGCCAGCACGGCTGCTGCCCCGATCGGCCCGATCAAACGGCCGGCGAGCGATGGAGAAGGGGTCATGCGGAAAGTATGACGCCAATGGCCGTAGCCCTTATGGAGGTTCTGTATCGATGACGGGGAGCTCCAGGGTGAGTGTGGTGTGGGTGGCCCGCGTTCTCTGCAGAGGGGGCGTCGCGATCTTCTCGCGTGCAGCGCCACCCGCCCCATCGAGACGCTCCTCGGCGGCATCTGCTGACGTGTGCGTCTGGGTGGCCGCTAGCCTGGGCCGGGGAGGCCTGATGAAGCACCGATTAATCGACGAGCGAGACACGGTCACCGAGGATGAGGCGACCCAGTTCCGAGTCGCCTTCGCGCACCCGGGTAACTACGTACAGATGCACGACGTCGAGAGTGACGACGTGCGTGATGTGCTGCGGTGGGCGGAAGAGTTCAACAAGTCCTCGGAGACCCCCGAAGGAACGCAGTACTTCGTCGCACTTCGCAGCGCGCACCCAGTCGAGTTCCCTGGCGACAAGCCAGGCACGGATCTTGTCTGGCTCACCCCACCCCCCGAGAGCATCTTCGATTGAGTAGCGCTCGCGTCGGGGAGTATTCCGGCGCCTCCTGGTGCTGAACGCCAGTACGCTCCAAGCATCAGCCCATTTCGCGCGAGAGGTTTGCCATGTGGCCCTTTTGTAGGGACCGCCCGAATCGGCCGAACAGCCCCCGCCGAGTCCTGCTCATGTTCCGTGAGGTGTCGACCTGTGACCCCACCATCTTCGGGCCGAACAGGCCACTGATCGGAGCGCACCTGCGCGAGCAAGACGCCATCGCGACCGAATCGCTTCACCCCGGCTTCGGCGTGCACTGGATCGATTTCGACATCACCGAAGACCCCGGCACTCCCGCACAGCCGTTCGTGTGGGTCGCCGTGAAGGCCGGCAAGCTCCACGAGAGGCCCGAGGACGACACGGACCCGGTAAAAGTCTTCGGCACGCTGGAGTCCGGACGCGAATGGATCGCTACCCGCGCCCGCCACGGACACCTGCACCGCCTCTGGCGAGTCCCACTCGGCCAGGCAGACCCCGAAAACCCTGTCTGGACCGACGAGACAAACGGATCTCTGGCTCGCGAGCCCTGAACGCAGAAAAGCGCCCCTACCCGGACCGTGGGAACCAGGCGCGGCTGGCAGGCCATGGGGCGCAGCCGGCCTTTCCGATATATGGTGCCCAGAGCATCGAACCTCCCCTGTGCGTAGATCTCAAGGCGGGTAAGCAACGGAGCGAAACCTGCTACTCGTCAGCCGGAGGCTCGGGACTGACGCACAGCGAGGCATCACGCACGGCGTCACGAGGTGCGTCCCGAACTGGGCACGCCAGCAGGACAGTTACTAGATGGTTTTTACGGTTTTCAATATGGCCTAAAGCGGGCTTTTGCGACAGATCTGTCGCACTGCGTCTACCCAGGGATGCATAGGCCCGCTGCGACATTCAGGGCATACTGACCGTCATGGCCAGCCGAGTCCCAAAATTCGTTGCTTCCGGAGCCCTCGTGCTCATTGTGATGTCTGGTTGCGCGAGTGAGCGCGATCGTGGAGTTGAGGCCGAAACATGCGTCTCGTGGGCAGACCTGTCAGATCCCCAGGTAGCTTTCGACGAGGCAGATGCCGTGATCATCGGTCGATCAAGCGCCTCTACAGAGGTGACGAACATGTTCGGGCTCGATGCCGCTGTGCACAACGTGGACGTGTTGCGAGTCCTCAAGGGAGACCTGGCAGACACGGAAGCGGTCGCCTCCATCCCGGAGACATGCACTGACGGCGCGCCTTACCCGAACGGTGACCCTCTGGATGCTGAAGAAGATCTGATTCTCTTCCTGACCAAGCAAGATGGCGACACCCCGTGGTCAACGGTGACTCCACTTGACGGTGCGCAACCCGCGCCAAAAGACGGGTCTCTCCCGTTCGAAGTCCCCGCCACCGGTAGCAGCTAATCCCGACTGACAGCTCGCCGCCCAGTAGTTTCAGTAGTCAGACTGCTTGGAGGCTGGGTACCGCTTACTATCCGGTGGTGACGTCACTTCTTCCCCCCGCAAGCGCTCCGGCCGCGTCCCTTACGGTCGGCCCTCGCGAGCGGCTTGCGCGCCTGGTGAACCCTCCTCGCCTGAATGGTCTGGACATCGCCCGGGGTCTCGCGATACTCGGTATGGTCGCCGCCCACCTCGGCGACTTCCCTCCTTTTGCCTGGAGCGACGCGTTCAGCTACCTGAACATCGTGCACGGCAACTCCTCGATCCTGTTCGCCGTCCTCGCCGGCATCTCCATCGTCTTGCTCACTGGGCGCGAACGCATCCCCGAGCCGGAGGACCTGCCCCGCCTGCGGCTGGCTCTCGTCGGCCGGGGGGCCGCGATCTTCTCGATCGGGCTCGCGCTCGAACTTCTCGGCGTGGGCATCGCCGTGATCCTCACGTTCTACGGCCTCCTGTATGTCGCAGCGATCCCCGTTCTGCGCCTGCGACCCTCACGCCTCATCTTGTGCGCGATACCCCTCGCGCTGTTCGGTCCGATCCTGATCACGCTCCTGGAGACGCTGTCCCTGGGTGCTTACGGCGCCGGCAGCAACCTCCTCATGGTCGGGATCTACCCGCTCACGACCTGGGCGCCTCTGATGCTGGTCGGCATGGCCCTGGGACGTCTCCCCTTGACCCGCCCCCGCATCGCAGGCCTGATCACCGCAATCGGCACGACCCTCGCCATCACCGGCACCCTCCTCGGCCTCGCCCTCAGCGCAGCCTTAGGAGTCCTGCTCCCGGAGTACCAGGACTACTCCTCGTGGAGCTCCACCGGCTACTCCAGTTCGTGGGAATCCAGCTCGAAAGGCTCCTCGGGGTACGAGGACGAAGTACCGATGGTGCCCTTCGAGGAAATCGACGGAACCGGACTGCTCTGCTACCCCGCAATGCCGTATGACCCCACCGTGTACTGCGAACCCCAGGACTACGACGAAACCTGGATCGACGAAAGCAGCTCATCCTCGAGCTATTGGGACGACTACGGCGGTGACTGGAGCACCTACCCCGAGCGCCTCTCCGACATGGCACCCCTTCCAATGCTGATCGGCTCCGTGGTATCTACCGCCCCGCACTCAGGGTCCGTGCTGGAGATCTTCACCTCGGGCGGACTCGCCCTGTTCGTCATCGGTGCCTCGACACTTCTCTCACGCCCCCTGCGATGGGTACTCCTGCCCCTGTCCGCCATCGGCGCGATGCCCCTGACCGCCTACACCCTCCACGCCCTCGTCATCCTCGCGCTCACCGGACCCGCCGGCTACCTCACCAGCAACCCCGCTTGCCTACTCCTCATCCTCGGCCTCGCCATCGCCTGCACCACATGGGCCGCGTTCCTCGGCCGGGGCCCTCTCGAGCGCTTCACCGCCCGATCCGCCCGCTGGCTCTCACCCCAACCCACCCCACACCACCGAACAGAAACAGCCACCACCGCCACCGACCCGCACCAACGAGATTGACATGAAGACACGTGTCACGCGCGGCATCGCGAGAGACGTCCCGAACTGGGGCCCCCCAGCAGGACAGTTACCAGCGGGTTCTTTACGGTTCCCAATAGGGTCCAAAAATGCACTTTTGCGACAGATCTGTCGCACTGGGTATACCCAAATAGGACGGTACGAGCCGACGTCTGACGGTCTACCGGAGCCGCTGACGGAGCTCGGAGATATGGCGCTGTTCGGTCGGGTGCCCGTCGAAGTACAGCTCCAGTGAGTCAGCGATGACGCGACGAGCGAGCGCCGTCATCTCACTGCGGGATAGCGTCGCGAGCCGCTGACGGGAGAGTGCTGACGCAATCCCAGGGGACAGCTCGACCTGGGTGAAGTTAGGCATGAGCTGCCATCGGGGCGGCGCGTCCGACTCGCCCACGGTGACAAGCACGGAGAGGGAAAGGTCAGGGAGTTTACGGAAGTCAATGTGCGCGCGCAGCGCTTCCTGGGCCTCGTGCGCAGCGATGTCGAAGTCGTCGTACCAGAGCCTATGCGAGGGATAGTCGAAGACCTCGCCGTCGGGGTGCTCGTAAATACGTTCCGGCATCTCGCCCGTGTCCTGGACGTCGACCCGAAGCCAGCTGAAGGTACCAACTGGGAAGCCCTTCTCGAGCGGCTTCGACAATACGACTGGATACTTCTCGCTGCTCACGCTCGCCTGCCACCTCAGTGGACCCTGGGGGTAGTCCTCATCCTCGCCGTATCGCTCTTCGAGTACGTCCTCAGCGACGTACAGGAGCTCCTCGCGCTCTTCCCAGATCCCGGCCGATATCACCGATGGATCACGAAGGACCGATTTGTAGACCTCCTCCCCAAGGGCGACGATGCCGGCGCACACGTACTCGAACCCGTCATCGCTCCACCCCTCCCCGTCGAACAGCTCTGGGTTGGCCATCAACGCCTTCCGCACGGCTCGGCTGCTGAGCTTCTTGACCTTCCCCCGCAACTTCTTGTCGAAGCCCTCTAGGTCAGAGTCCGACAAGCCCCGCAAGGCAGTTCGCAGAACCTCCAAGTCGACCTCGCGCCCGATCCTCGCTTCGTCCACCAGGTTCCAGAACGTGGCTTCTTTCATGCACTCGCCCTCACATCCGCCAGGAAAGCTGCCCGGCGACCTCAATGACTCACGTCCACCGCAAACACAGTGAACCATCACAGGAATGCACCCGTGATGTTCCGTCCGGAACGCACCTCCAAGATCCGAACGGAGCATGCCTCGCAGCTGACCGCTGGAGGTCGCCGACGAGCGTGTCCGGAAGGTGGGTACCCCAACGGTTCAGTTTCCGCCTAGTACTTTACGGTTGCCAATAGGGTCCAGATTAGCACTTCTGCGACACATCTGGCGCCCTGGGTATGCCCACTTGCGACGGTGTGAGCTGTTGTCGATGGCCGTGTGTGCAGATCGCTCGTCCGATATCAGCGTCGTCTACGAGACCAAGGAGAGCGGCGAGATCGTCCTGCCTTTAAGAGCGCTGTGGATCCCTACCTTTAGCCGTTTCGGTCAGCCAGGCAGCTAGTTCGTCATCGAGTTCTCGAACCGCGAGGCCTGGAGCAGACTTGAACGGCGATTCGACGCCAGCAATCTCCAGCGCGCGGGCTGCCCACTCCGCAGCGGCAGCGGGCCGTGATGCCGCCTCGTTCCATCGTGCACGAGCAACCGCTGCTTGGAACAGCTGCGCCGGGAAGTCACCGGCGTCCCTTGCATCCCAAGAGTCCAAGAGCTCGCGTGCCTCACCCAAAGCCTCTGGCGTCCCTCGGCGGATTAGGAGCTGAGCGAGATGAACGTCGGCCATGTCCGACGTGCCATTCATTGTCGGGTTGAGCTCGATGACTCGTCGGAGAAGGCGCTCGGACTCCGCTGGCTCGTCATCGAATAGCGAGTCAGCTAGGTTCTCAAGAGCGGAGCTCTCTTCAAAGTGGTTCTTGCCTGCCTCTACAGCAGCCCGGAGGAGCAAGGTGCGAGCCGCATCAGTGACCCCCGCCCTCTCGAGAGCTAGGCCTTTGATGCGCAGATACTGAGTCCTGCTCTCTTTATGTGCACGGCGGAGCTTGCGTTCGAAGTGCTCTTGAGCCACGAGGGTCCACCCCGGCGTCCTGTACCAGTCCATGGCTTAAAATCTCACACTCAACTCTCCAACGGCCAGCGATGCCGCCGTTTCGGCCATCGCCGCGCTGTGTGTTCGGCGAGGCGGAACCTCGAGCGTCTTGCCACCACGAGTTCTAACTAGAGGACTCTGAACCCGAACCAGGTTCGCTGCCGCTGCCTTGCGGGTTCTCGAGAGCCTGCTCGCTCGCGCCCTCGTCGAGCCGGTACCAAACAGGGGCACCTCAGCGGGACAGTTACGTGCCGGTAGTTTACGGTTGCCAATAGGGTCCGTCGCGGCACTTTTGCGACACATCTGTCGCACTGGGTATACGCCAGCAAGGCACTTGGATCATTAAATAGCGAGTCGCGGCGACCGGGAAGCAGGAGCACGCTGCCCCGAGCCGGGAGGACCAGGATCACCCGGTCTCGATACCGTCACACTTCTGCCGCCCGGACGGATCCGTACATATAGTGCACGTACTCGGTTCGCCCGCGCGAGGAGGCTGTCGTGACCTACTTGCTCGACAAAACACGGCACCGCGCTCTAGCCGGTCTTGCCGGTCTCGCGATCACGGTCCTTGCCACGGGATGCGCTTGGGAGCCGCCTAAAGGCTCAACGACATTCGAGGTCCCCACTTCCACGTGGGAAGAAGGTGGCGGCGGCGATGCTGCCGTCGTGGGTGGCGACTTGGTCTTCGACGACGAGGGCTGCACCTTCTTGGATGAGGCCATGACGATGGGCGTCGTCTTCCCCACCGCGATCGGTGTCACCCAGGAGGACGGCACTCGCTACGTCGTTCACGAACGCACCGGCGAAGTCTTCGCGGCCGAGGGCGACACCCTCGCGTATGGCGGTGGCTACTCCACGATGGTGAGCGCCTGGGGCGAGGTCTGCAGCTCGACACCCTCCCAGGTCGCGACGGTTCAAGACGTCCCGAAGGGTGACCCGCTCAACCGACCTTAAGTTGCTCGCCAGAGGGCACCTCGAAGTTCCTGCCGGCCCTGACCCCCTGAGCGAGCCTGACGACATGACGATTGTCGCTTCGCCGTGTCACACCTTCGAGCCGGTCAAGATCCCTACAGGCTGGAACCAGGCTATAAGCTGCCTGGTCTGCGGTTCCAAGTTTGTGGTCTAACTCGCTGGCCTTCAAGCGTGTGCCTAATCCGAACGCTCACCGCAGCTCTTATGCGCCTCGTTCAGTGCTGAGTTCGGGAATTTCTAGGGCGGCGGTCGGTACAGCGATGTCTACAGCCGCCCCCCATTCGGCTTCTGCAAATTTGTTGAACTCACGGAGCGTCTTTTTTCCGTGCCGGAAGCGTTCCGGGTCGGCTCGGTACTCTGCTTCCGTCGCGATAGTGATGTTGCCAGCCTCAGGCCGTCGACCGTGAGCGGGCTGCCAGCCGAGCTCTGCCTCGCGGAAACGCTCGTTCGCCATGATCCTTATGGAGTCTTGCGACGTCGCTGCCGTCGCATGGTCAAGTGCTTCGACGATCTCGGCATCGCTGCGAGAGGGGTAGAAGTGGCGAAGATGTTCGACCGTTAAAAAGTGGGACTCAATGTCGGTGCCTCTTGTGAAGAACAGCTTGAATCCATTCTCACGGTATTTATCGCCCAGTTCCGAACACTGCTCTTCACTCAGGTAATCGCGGTCGCGATGGATGAGCAGCCGGCATCCCGGAGCGATGTCTGCAATAAATCCGGCAAGCACCTTGGCGGCCGGTAGGTTTGTGCAGCCGTCGTACGACCACACAGTTGTCGTGCTGAGATCGAAACCGTTCGACTCGAGAATAGCCTTTATGAACCTCGGCCGATGGTCCTCCGTAAGAACTACGGTGTCGATAGCACCGTCTTGGAGGCGGTCTCCTACATCGAGTGCGCCTAGCGAGAGCAGCATCGGAAGACGCTGGGTGTTGTCCGCGCGGAGCTGGCCGTCATCAATCCAGTGAAGAGCGGCTCCGATTCTACTAGCCTCATCGAGTAAATGTCGTGAATGAGTTGACAATAGGACTTGAAAATTTGCTTCGAGTGTAACTTCATCGAGTAATTGGATTAGTCCTCGTTGATTATGTGGGTGAAGGTGGGAGTCGGGCTCGTCGAGGATTAACAGTTTTGGGCGGTATACGCCAATGTAGGCAAGGATCTGTGCTGCTTGGAGAATGCCGGTTCCAGCGGCATCAATAGGCAACCGCGTACCGGATCGAGTGACATGGGCTGAAATGTTGGAGTCTCGTTGCGGATCGAATGCCACGTCTATTTCTACATCGGGAAATATTCGACGCATGCGTTCCTTGAACTGCTGCCAGCCGTGCGGATCCTGTCTGAGGATAAGGAGTACGTTTCGAAATACCGAGTTTGCGTCGCCATACGCAGCGGCTCTTCTTGCAATCGCAGGCGCACGGTACTCCTCCATGGAGGGTATGCCGGCAAGTCCTGGCGATATGGCGCTAAACGGGGTGTCCATGCTCTCCAGTTCGCGCACCAGCGCAATGTCTCCGTTTAATGCGACGTTCAGGTTGCTATTCTTGCCTCTCCGCACGCTTATGCTGAGTGATTCACCATCTCGAGCAAAGGTAATTTCGATAGCGGTTTCTGGGTTTTGACTCAGACGCCCGCCTTGAGCCAAGGTTTGCACGTCTCGTAGAGGGGTGTATACAAGTTGGTCGGCGGAAAGGGTGCCCGTCTGGACGCCTCTGAGGTTGCGTGTCGAAGTGAGCGCCAAGCTCTGCACTGAGGAGACGCCAAATTGTATCGCCTGAAGGACGCTGCTCTTGCCAGCATTATTCGTCCCAACCAGTATATTGATGCGATCTAAATGTAAGGTCAGATCCGTTATGGATTTGAATCGCTTGACTGTTACATGCTGCAGGCGCGACATGCGTTCGGATCTCTTCCAGTAGCGAGGTGGTGTTTAGTTGGCAAGCATTG
>JBHADA010000133.1:0-4245 GCA_041854805.1 Arachnia sp. | reverse complement strand
GTGAAGTCCGCGACGAGCAGCCTGTTCGGGGCCGGCACTTTGAACTGCCGGTCGACCAGGTCTGGTGCCCGCTGTGCTGCCGGGTCGGCCACGGTGGTGCGGACCTTCTTCTGCCTGCGCACGCCCGCCAGCCGTTGGCCCGCATCAGCCGCTCGACGGTGGACTTCGCGACCGGGATGCCCTCTCGTTCTCGTTGCAGATGAGCCCACATCTTCACGGCCCCGTACAGCGACTCCGGCTTCTTGCGTCCGCTCTCATCGGGCTCGTAGTAGCCCGCGAGGACCTCGGTGATCGCGGCATCCCACAGAGACCGCTCCGACGGTGCCCGGACCACCCAGGCGTGGAACGTGCGTGGGGCGATCTTGGCGCCGTGCTCAGTGAGCACGCGGCAGATTGGAGCGACCCCGAACCGGTCCCTGTGGGCGGCGATGAATTCGCAGAGTTCAGATGCGGTCAGCGTTGTAATGTCCGCGGGTCGCTCTCCCGCACGAAGAAAGACGTCGCCGCCTTGAGCACGTCGATGGTCTCCTCGAGCTCGCGGTTGCGCTTCTTCAGCTCCCGGATCTGCCTGGCGGTCTCGGTACTGAGTCTCTCACGCTGCCTGTCGTCAATCTGGGCCCCCAGTCCACTGTCACGCCCAGCGCCTCCATGCGACGCATGTCCTCGTACAGCGTCGCACCGAACCGATCCAGGATCCGGTGGGCAACGTTGCGCTCCACCCACGACCAAGACGGATCCACCCAGGGGCCGCCGCCGACGAGTTCGTCACCAGCCGACGTACCCCATGCTCGCGCATCCCGGCGATGATCGCCTCGGCGCTACGGGAGTACACGCTGATCGGCTCCTGGGAGTACTTCGCCCCCAGCACCACCGCGTCCGCATCGGCTACCACGCGGGCCACCGCCAGCCGCACCCGCGGACCGCCCGGCGCGAGATTGGATTGTCAGTGTGTGGATCTTTCACTGCGGCACCGACGCGTCGTCCGCGTGAGATTGGATCGTCAACACCGCGCCGGTACCCTGGTTAGCAGCGCTCGGGCGGTTCTGGGCGCACGCCCCCCAACCAAACCTGGAGTTTCCGTTGCTTGACGTGCCCTACTGGGTCTGGCTGATCACCCTCGTGGCGATCGGCGGCCTGCTCGCCTTCGATTTCTTCTTCCACGTCCGCAAGGCCCATATCCCGACGCTGCGCGAGGCGGCCGTCTGGTCGGCCATCTACGTGGGCATCGCCCTCCTCTTCGGGGTCCTCGTCCTGGTTTTCGGTGGCCCGGTGTGGGGCGTCGAATACTTCCAGGGGTACGTGCTGGAGAAGGCCCTAAGCGTCGACAACCTATTCGTTTTCCTCATCATCATGGGCTCCTTCGCGGTGCCGCGCGAGGACCAGCAGAAGGTGCTGCTCTTCGGCATCGTCTTCGCGCTGTTTGCCCGCTCCGCGTTCATCTTCGCCGGCATGGCGATGATCCAGCACTTCTCCTGGACCTTCTACCTGTTCGGCCTCATCCTCATCATCACCGCCGGGCGTCTGCTGGCCCCAGAGAAAGAAGGCGACAACGAGGCCGACAACTTCATCATCCGTATCGCCAAGCGCCTCCTGCCCACCACCGATCACTACGACGGCGACAAGCTCACCACCTTCGAGAACGGGCGCCGCGTCCTCACCCCGATGCTGCTGGTCATGGTGGCCATCGGCGGCACCGACATCCTCTTCGCGCTGGACTCCATCCCGGCCATCTACGGCGTCACCAAGCACGTCTACCTCGTGTTCACCGCCACCGCGTTCTCCCTCATGGGGCTGCGCCAGCTCTACTTCCTCATCGACGGCCTGCTCGACAGGCTCGTCTTCCTCAAGTACGGCCTGTCGCTCATCCTTGGTTTCATCGGCGTCAAGCTGGTGCTGGAGGCCCTCCACGAGAACACGCTGCCGTTCATCAACGGCGGCCACCATGTCAACGTCTACACGTTCGACCCCTATCTCTCGCTGGCGATCATCGCGGGCGTGCTCACCATCACCATCGTCGCCTCGATGCTGTCGCCCAAGGGCAAGGTGCTCAGCGCCGTGCGGGCCGTGGACCGCATGGCCAACAACTACCTCCACGACCACTACCACGGCGATCCCGGCGACCGCGAGGCCAACTACCAGAAGATGCTGGAGGCGGAGGAGCGGCTCCAGGTGCTTGACCCTGAGCGCCTCGCCGAGGCGATGGAGGAGACGGGCGCCGCGTGGGCCCTGGAGAAGGCCCACCGCAAACACGCCGAAGCCATGGGCCTGAGTTGACCACCGAAGCCACGGGGAGGGCGGGGATCGTCCCCGCCCTTCGGCGACTCTGGCGCCACGCGTCGTTTCGCCGGCTGCTGACGCTGCGTGTCTTGTCCCAGGCAGCCGACGGGACGCTCCAGGTGGGCATGGCGTCCTACATCCTGTTCTCGCCACAGTCGCAGGCGACGGCGTGGGCGATCGCGGGAGTCTTGGCCCTCACGTACCTGCCCTACACCGTCGTCGGGCCGTTCGTGTCGCCGCTGCTGGACCGCTGGTCGCGCCGGTCCATCGCGTTCTACTCGGACATCACCCGCGCCGTGTTGGCTCTGCTCATCGGCGCCATCATTTTCTCCGGCCTCACCGACGGGGCGTGGGCGGTGGTGCTGTTCGGCGGGCTGCTCGTGGCGATGAGTATCAACCGGTTCATGCTGGCGGGTTTGTCGGCGGGGCTGCAACACACCGTCGACGACGACGAGTTCCTCACCGCGTCATCCATCGTGCCCACTGTAGGCCCGCTCGGCGTGGTGATCGGGGCGCTGCTGGGGTTCGTCACGCGCTTCGCGCTGGGCGGGGTGCTGGCTCCCAACCAGGCCGACGCCGTGGTGTTCCTGCTATCGGCGGCGATGTTCGCGGGCTCGGTGCTGACCTGTCGTGGCTTCGCCCGCGACGCGCTGGGGCCGACGCGTTCGCGGCTCTCGAGCGAGAGCGCGGGCGAGGTGCTGCGCGGCTTGGTGGAGGCCGCCCGCCATCTGGTGACGAAACCCGCAGCGACGCTGGGGCTCGCGCTCATGGCGCTGACCCGGTTGCTGTTCGGGCTGCTCAGCGTGCTGACCATCCTGACCGCCCGCAACCTGTGGCACCCGGTGGACGAGCCGGCGGGGGCGCTGGCGGATCTGACGCTGTGGGGGGTCGCCACGGGGGTGGGCTTCCTGCTGGCGGCCCCGTTCGTGCCAGTGCTGGCGCGCAGGCTGGGGCTTCGGGGTACGGCGGCCACGTTGCTGGCGGGCGGCGCCCTCGTCAGCGCCGGGTTGGCGTTCGCGCCCAGCAAGACTCCGCTGGTGGTCGGCAGCCTACTCATCGGTTTGGTGGTGCAATCGTTCAAGATCTGCGTCGACACGCTGGTGCAGGCGCACGTCGACGAGCGGTTCAAGGGTCGGGTGTTCACGTTCTACGACATGGCCTTCAACGGGGCGTTTGTCGCGGCCGGCGTGGTGGCAGCGCTGGTGCTGCCGCCTGAGGGGTTCTCGTCGGCTGCATTCGTGGGCATGGCCGTGGCCTACGCGATCGGCGCGGTGACGCTGGTGACGGTCAGCGCCCGCTTGGCTCCGGGCCTGTTGGAGAAAGGCACGGAAGACCTCACGCACAGGGAACCCGCAGCCAGCGAGAGTTGATTCCGGGTGCGCCCAGATTCGCGATAGACCAGCGAAGTGTGTTGATTCGGAGAAGACCGGTTTGGCGTCGTATGGTGTGTGTGGAGTTTGTGTTTCTTGTGAGGAGGTTTGGTTGTGTTGGATGGGTTTGATGAGCGGCTTGCTCGGTTGGGTGTTGATGTGGAGGCGGCGAGGGCGCGTGCTGTGTCGGCGTCGGAGTTTCGGGAGCGTGTGGGTGGGGTGCGTGGTCGTGGGTCGTGCGAGGGGGTTGACGTGACAGTGGATTCGTCGGCAACTACATCAACCGCGGGACGCAGGGGCACTGGGGCGAGAGCTTCCGGGCCTGGGAGGCCGACGTCGCCAAGAATCCGGACGGGTTCCGCGATATCACGATAAAGGCCGATCTACCTGACCCCAAGAACCCCGACAACCTCACAGGACCCGATCGCACGCCTGAAGCAACAAGAAGTATACATACCGACGCGAACAATACCCGCGTCGCCAGACGGTACACTAATCGATAGCAAGGAGCACATCATGGGAGAAATGCGAGGAAAGCCAGCCCCCGAGATCCTCAAATTCATCGAGACACACCTAGCAGCCTGGCTCACCGAACAAG
>JBHADA010000132.1:0-2506 GCA_041854805.1 Arachnia sp. | reverse complement strand
CCCTGCTGAAATATCTCCATGCCGTTGGCAAGGTTGCCACCGGCCAGCTCAGGCCAGAAGAAGTCCAGTCCGGCCCCATGACCGCTGCCGCCGGCGTGGCAGTCGTGCGCCGCACCTTCCCCTTCCACATCGCATATGAGCTCGCTGAGAAGCTGGTCGGCCGCGCCAAGGGGGTCGGCAAGAACCAGGCCTCGCCTTGCTCCACCTTGGACTTCCACGTCCTGTTTGATACCACCATCATCGACTCCGACCACCAGCTCGGCAGCTATAAGGGCTTCACGCAACGGCCATTCCGGCTCGAGCCTGCGGCAGAAAAGCAGCCACCTTCCGACGGCGCCTCGGAATCCCAGGAAGCCGTCACGTGGCAGGACACATGCCACCGTGTCGCGCGATTCCAAGGCTTCCGAGACACGGATAACGAAACAGACACGGTCGACCCCTTCCCCCGTACCCGCGCGGCCCGCATTCGCAAGCTGCTATCCGACGGCAAGCAGGAAGAGGCAACGAAACACTGGGAGGCCGCAAAGAAGGTTGTCCCTATTGACACCGAGATCGCCAGTGGCGGCTCTGAGTCGCTGTTCGACCTGCTTGAACTGGCGGATCTCCTGCCTGACGCGTACTTGCAGCAGGTCACGGGCCTGACACGGCCCAAGGATACGTCCACCACATCAAACTCGGGGGCACACTCATGAGCAGGAATATGTCTCCTATTACCTTCCCGCTCACCGTTGTCTTCCACTCTGACTGGGGCGTGTCTACAGGCGCCGGTATCGCCGGCGGGGTCGACGCCGTCGTTGAGAAGGACGCATCGGGTCAGCCAGTGGTCCGTGGAACCGTCCTGGCCGGCGTCGTCCGCGAGCAGGCAGCCATCGCGGCGAGAGCACTCGACGACGGCGCGGCGAATGGCACTTGGACACGGTTCATGGGCGACCTATTCGGTCCGGGCCCTGACGACGACGGCCAGACGCCCCGCCATCAGCGCCGCGTCATCTTCTCCGACGCCACCGTGCCTGAGGGGCCGACCATTCCAGTTCATGAGGTTGTCTCCTTATCCATCGACGACAAGACCGGAACAGCCCGCGAGAATTTCTTGCGCTTCTTCGAGCGCGCCGGCGCATGCCGCCTTGAGGGCACGGTCACCCTCGTCACCGAGGACTCCGATGGGCAGCAACTTGAGTGGTCGGAAGACCAGCGCGACGCCGCAGGCCTGCTGCTGGCGTTGTCCGGGCTGCTGGTGCGCGGCATCGGATCCAACCGGTCCGACGGCGACGGTGTGTGTGACGTCCTTATTGACGCCGACCCCACTCCACAAACCGACAATGACAAGCTTCTGAACAAGGTACGGCAGTGGTGCCGCCAGGCACTGGACCACCCCTCGTCCACGACCCCAACCATTCCTGGCGCTCCGGGCGCGGTCGCAGCCCCTCGGGTGGTAGCAAGCACCGCTGCTTCACAGGCGCCAAGCACCCAGTCCGGTGATACCCAGTCCCCGAAGTGGTGCTCTGCGACGCTGACGGTCGAGCTACTCACCCCGGTCGTGTCCTATGACGTGCCGATGTCTAACGAGGTGCGGTCGCTGGATTTTCTACGCGGCACGGTCATGCTGCCCTGGGTCCACCGGCTGCTGCGCCGCGCGCTGCCCAACGACAAGGTCCGCGATGCCGTTGTGCGCGGCCAACTGCTTGTCTCAGATGCCCTACCGGTGGTGGACGGCGTCGTCGGGCTGCCGACACCGCTGGCCCTATCCACCCCCAAGGTGCGCAAGCCAAACCAGTGGTGGCGTGAGGTGGCGAACCGGCTGAAGGCTGGCGAACCGAAGGATGTGCACTCGCCGCTGCGCAGCGGCTTCATCTTCCTCGACCTTGATGTGGCGCCACCGGACGGATACGAGCCGCACGAGGGCCTGCCCATAGCTGGAGGGCTCGGCGCACCACCACTCACTGGCCGACAGGCGACGGCGCACTCGGCCGCCACCGGCGCCGCGAAGGACGGTGCGCTGTTCCTCATCCGGGCGCTTCCGGCTGGGCTGAAACTTCAGGCCACGGTCACGCTGTCTGAGGATCTGGCGAACATGCCAGGCGTACGAGATGCCCTTGCAGCAGAAAAAGAAAATAAGCACGATGCGCGCCTAGGCTCGCGTCGGTTCAGCGGCGCCTACGGGCACGCCACCTGCACCTTCTCCCCACTCACCGAAGTAACGGCTCCATCTGTCATTCTCGGGGAGACGACCCTGTGGTTCACCTCCGATGTCCTAGCCCGCTCGGCGAAACTCGGGCCTGGCGGCAGCCTGCAGGAGCTGATCGATGCCTTCGGTCGCGCTGGCGCACCAGTTGAGGTCTGCCAGCCAACGGATGACCGCTTCACCGCCGGCATCCGCCACCGTCGGGTCGACTCATGGTCCGCCGCGGAAAGCCAGCCCCGACCCACCCGCACAGCCATCCAGGCGGGGTCGGTGCTTCGCGTCGAGGTTCCCAATGAGGCTGCCGCCCAGTCTCTCGCCCATCTG
>JBHADA010000131.1:0-21634 GCA_041854805.1 Arachnia sp. | reverse complement strand
CATGGTGCTGGTGGTGGTTTTCGCCCTGGCTTCTATCGCTGCTGGACGCACCCTGTTCAGTGGAGATCCGGTCTCCGGGGGCGGGCTGCTCTTACCACCAGGATCCTTGGCCGCCGCATGGCAGGCCTACCTCACTGGCGATGCCCCCTGGCTAGGTTTCGCAGCGGCCGCCTCCGTGCTGGGGCTGGGGCAGCCCAGTTGGCTCACGCTGCTGGCTGTTCTCATGACCCCCTTGTTCGCCGCCCTGTCGGCGTTGGCCCTCCTGCGGTGGCTTGGGATCTCCACCGGTGGGGCGGTCAGCATCGCGGCGGCATGGGCGGGGGCGGCGATCCTTCTCGGGCTGGTCACGGCGGGAGACATCACCGGAATGGTGTTGGTCGTCGCCGTTCCCTGGCTGGTGCGCTCGCTATTGGCGGTGGCGCACGACGATGCCTCTGGCGCAGAGCGACTCCGTGCCCCGGCTGTGGCCGCGTGGTGGCTGCTCGTGGTGTGCGTCGTGTGGCCGGCTGCCCTGCTGCTGGCCACGGGTGGGGGCATTGCCTGGGTCGTGATCAACCGTCGCCGGCTCGTCGATGTGCTCTTCGCTGTCGTGCCCTCATGGGCTTTCCTGGGGCCGTGGCTGCCAACCCTGGCGGTTCATCCTGGGCGTTTCCTCACGGGAGCGGACCCCTTGGCGTGGCCCGATTTTCCACCCGCGTCCTGGGCCATGCTCGCCGGACGTATCCTCCCGTCGGGTCTTCCGGCATGGGCCAACGTGGCCTTTTTCGCGGTGCTGGCTTTGGTCTCGCTCGCGTGCCTCGCCCGGTTGGAGGGGAAGCTGTGGCTGGGTGTCCTCATCGGAGTGGCCGCGCCCCTCATCCTTGGCACGGTGGTGTCGCGCGTTCTGGTCCCTGTGGACGGCGGCTCGGCGCGCATCCTGCTCTCGCCCTGGGCTCTGGCTGTCGTCGCGGCACTCCTGTTGCCGGTCATCTTTTTGGCCAAGGAGGACGCGCTCCCCAGATGGGGCGTGCCCATCGCGTTGGGCGCGGCTGCTGCGCTGGCGTTGGGCGTGTGGGGTGTCATCGGGTTCAACGGCCCGGTGCGTCCCACCCCGAGCGTCTTGCCAGGCTACGTGGGCGAGGTTTTCACCTCGACCCGAGACACGCGCGCTCTCCTCGTCGACCTCAGCGGTGGTGAGGTGCGCTGGAACGTCGCCGATGCGCGGCGTCCCAGATGGGGCACGGGGGAGAGTTCGCTGACTGGCTCCTTCTCGGAGGAGTTCGCGGGCCTGGCTTACTCGGTGGCCAGCGCGACCGTGCCCGAGAACCTTGCCGACGTGTTGCGTTCCTACGGGGTATCCCATGTGTGGGTTCGGGGATTCGACGCGGAGCAACGGGCCGCGCTCAACAACGCTTCGGGTCTGGTGGGCTCCTCGGCGGATGACGAGTCGATGGTGTGGAGCGTGGGCAGCCTTGTCTCGCATGCCCAACTGGACATGGACGGCACCCTCACCCCGGTCTCCGAGGGCGTCATCGGCCCCGGCGGCAAGGGCCGCACCCTGGTCGTCGCCGAACCCCCCGACGCCGCGTGGTCAGCCAGCGTGGGGGGCACCGCGTTGAAGCGAGCCGAGAACTCAGACCGCCTTGTCTTCACCGTGGACGAGGCCGAGGGCGCCCTCAGACTGGAGCCCACACCGAATTACGGCCGTCTCGTGTGGCATCTCGCATGCCTTGCCGCGATCGCGCTTTTCGCGGCGCCTACGATGGGCGGGGCCACCGTCGCGCGAAGGGGGCAGGAATGATCCGCCGTTTACTCGTGTCGCTGGGCGGTTTCGTCTTGGCGGCAGTGGTCGCCCTTGGGGTGACGTTCATCAGACCTGCGCAGATGCCAGAGCCCGTCGTCGTCGAACTGCCGCATTCATCCAAGGTGACCTGCCCAGTGCAGGGCAAGGCTCTCGCGACGGGGACGGGTGAGGTCAAGGTGGAGCCCGTCGGTGGCGCCGCGCCCGGTACGCTGCAGGTGCCCGGGGAGACCGGGCTCACCGGCCCCACGGATCTGCGCGCCAACGCGCCCGTGGCAGGTGGGGTCCTTGTCAGCGACCCCGAGACCTTCGTGCCCTGCACCGCGCCTGTCGCCTCGGGGATTGTCATCGTCCCCAATCCATCGGAGATGGAACTGCTGCTCGTCAACGGCGACTCCAACGAGGCCGCGGTCGATCTCACCCTGCTCGGTCCCTCCGGCGAGATGCGGGAGTTGGGAGCCCGAGGCATCGCGTTGACCGGCGGGACGACTAGGCGCATCGCCTTGTCGGTCTTGGCCGAGACTGGGCCAGTCGGGGTTGCCTTCAACGCGAGCCTTGGACGCGTCGCGCTCACTGCCACCAACGTGGAGGGGAGGGCGGCACGCTATGCGCCGTCGGGCACCGTGGCCAAGGAACACATCATCGCGGGCATTCCTGGCCAGGGCACCGGCACCCAACTGCTCATCAGCAATCCGTTCGAGGACCGGGTGGACGTGACCGTCTCGGCCATGGGCGAGTCATCCACGTTCACCCCCGCAGCCGCAGACTCGATCTCTGTGCCGGCACGTTCGACGCTGGCGGTCGACATCGGTTCCGACTTGGCTGGGGAGGCAAGCGGGCTGCGGATCTCGGGCACGGCGGAAATTGGTGCAGCGGTGGTCACCACCTTGTCCGGTGGACGTCCCACCAGCGTGACGGATTCGGCGGTCGCCACCAAGCTGGGTGCCTACGTGCCAGCGAGGGAAGGCAAGGTGCTGCTGACTAACCCAGGGGAGTCGGATGTGTCGGCGAAGGTGCGGGCCGGAGACAAGGAGACCACCGTCACCGTGCCCGCCGGGCGCAGCGTGCAGACTCCCGTGGCCAAGAAGGGCGGGGCAGTCAGCGTCGAGGCTTCCGGGGAGCTCGCAGGATCCGTGACCAGCGGAACGCTCGTCATTCCGCTCGGAGCGATCGGAGCCCCTGAGACCATCAGCGGCTCAGCCGTCTTGGATCCCGGCCTGCGCTAGTCGTGTCTGCCGGTTCTGGATGCATCGCAAGGACGACGAGCTTAGGTGTACTGGGCCGTGACGGTAGTGAGGAGGCGGCCTCGAGGCGCCGCGTCCTTCGGCCGGATAGCGTCAAGTTAGGAGACAGGGCACTAGTACTCGTCCCAGTCGGGATCGCCGCCGGTTAGTTCGTCGATACCGCGTCCGGTGAGGGCACTCAACTGCTCGACGATGGTGCGGTGCACGAGGCGGCGCAACTGGCTTCGGGACATGGCCCGGAACTCCAGCGGCCGTTCGAAGATGACGATTTGTGCGCGATGCGTCCTGCCTGGCTCCAGCGCCGCCGAGAGCGGCACGCGCTCACCCGTCCAACCCAGGTTGAGCCGCGGCACGTCCTCGACGCCGACGACGACGCCACTGAGTGCGTCGGGCGCCACGGCCGCGATCTGACTCAGGGCACTGGTGACGCATTGGTTGAAGAACTCGACACGCGACGCCCGGGTGAGCGGCACCGTCTTACCCGTGATGTGGTTTCGCCTGGCGAGCGGGAACCGAAGACCGCGCCCGTGACGGTCTCGTCTGCGTGGCATGCGGTCAACTGTAGTGCAGTCGGAGTAAACTACGGCAGGTGCGCAAGTGTTCCCGAACCGCATGCTCGGCCCCCGCAGTGGCGACCCTCACCTATGCCTACGCGGACCGGGCGGCGGTGCTGGGCCCATTGGCGGCGGCCCCGGAACCTGGCTCGTACGATCTGTGTGCCAGCCATGCGGAACGCACCAGCGCCCCTCAGGGATGGGAGATCTTCCGTCTCCCGCTGGATGCCCGGCCGAAGCGTCCCGAGGAGCCGCCCGGCGATGATCTCATGGCGCTTGCGGAGGCCGTCCGTAGCATCGGGCTGCGGCATGACGAGCCGACGCCTCCCCCTGCGTCCCAACCCTTGCCCAACCGGCGTGGTGGGCATCTGCGTCTCCTACCGGCCACTGATTAGGTTTGATGTGAGCGGCCTGGGAGAAAGCCGCAAAGACCCCCATTCACCTCGGCTGCCCGCGCTTTGGACGAATTGGCGAACAACGCCTTGAAATCGGTAATGAATGGGCCCTCGGCCAGTAGGCTGAACTGGTGCTGAACCCAGTCATTTTCAAGGCAAACGACATCCGGGGGATCGTGACCGGCCCAGACGCGCAATGGGACTTGGAGGGGGCCCGCGCGCTCGGTGCGGCCTACGTCGAGTCGCTGGGCGTCACCGAGTTCGTCCTAGGGCGAGACATGCGCCAATTCGGCCGTGAACTGTCCCTGGCCTTCGCCGACGGCGCTCGGCGGGCCGGTGCCTCGGTCGTTGACATTGGCCTCAGTTCCACGGACGAACTCTGGTTTGCTTCCGGTTGGCTCCAGTTACCCGGCGTGCAATTCACTGCCAGCCATAACCCCGCCGAATACAACGGCATCAAGTTCTGCCTCGCTGATGCCAAGCCAGTGGCTCCGGATTTCACGGCCCTTCTGCGTGACCGGGCCGCCAATGTCGAGATCGGGTCCGAGGTGTTGGGAGGCTATCGCGAACTGGACGCGCTCGAGGCCTATGCCGACAAACTGGGGGATTTGGTGCCTCAACGCGGCGAGCGTCCCCTCCGGGTGGTTATCGACGCCGGTAACGGCATGGCCGGGCATACCGCGCTTACAGTGCTTGCTGGCCGAAGCCTCGACATCGTGGGCCTCTACCTGGAACTCGATGGCACCTTTCCCAACCATCCGGCCAACCCCTTGGAGCCAGAGAACCTCGTCGACGCCCAGCGCGCCGTGGTGCGCGAGGGAGCCGACGTCGGTCTCGTCTTCGATGGCGACGCGGACCGCTGCTTCATCATCGACGAGCGTGGCGAGGTGGTTGATCCCTCGGTGGTGACGGCCATCATCGCCGTGGCCGAGTTGGCAAAGAACCCGGGCGCCACCATCGTGACCAACACCATTACCTCGTGGTGTGTCGCGGAGGCAGTGCGGGCTAACGGGGGCAAGATCGTCACCTCCAATGTGGGACACACCTATGTCAAGGCTCTCATGGCCCAGACTGGGGCCGTGTTCGGCGGAGAACACTCCGCCCACTACTACTTCCGCGACTTCTGGTCCGCCGACACGGGGATGCTCGCCGCGCTGCACGTCCTCGAACTGCTGCGTCAATCCAACCGGCTTTCCGAGTTGACCGCCGCGTACGACTCCTATGCTCGTTCTGGAGAGATCAACTCCACTGTGGAGGATGCCCAAGCGTGCCAGGACGCGGTGGCGGCCGCCTTCGAGGGACGGGGCCAGGCAGACCGGGCGGATGGGCTTACCGTGCGCAACCCCGACGAGGGCTGGTGGATCAATCTGCGTCCCAGCAACACCGAGCCGTTGTTGCGGCTCAACGCCGAGGCCAGGGACGTGCGCACGATGGAGTCCCTACGCGATGAGGTGTTGGCTATCGTTCGCGGCACATAGGCTTGGCCGACGGCGTCCTATGCTTGGGGATCCAAGGAAGTCACGGGGGACGCAGTCGTGGCTTTCCACGATGAGGAGGGATATGTCTGAGGAGACGATGCAGCTTTCGCCTGAGTTCCTGGCCGTGGCGGCGTGTCCGTCGTGCCACGCGAAGTTCGCGGTGGACTACGACGCGGAGGAACTGGTGTGCACCAACCAGGACTGCGCGTTGGCCTATCCCGTGCGCGATCACATCCCTGTGTTGCTGATCGACCAGGCTCGAAGCACAGTGTGATGTTTGACGACGCCCGCCTTGAGTCGCCCGAATTGGATCGGGAACCGGCGCTTGCCTGGCTCGCCATGGCTGGGGCCCGGATCCGGCGCGCCGCGCTGACCGAGCCCGTCGGCCACCTGGAACGCGCGGATCGGCCGCGCGGGGTGCTGGCGCTGGGCACGGAGGCACGGCTGGTGCGGGCCGTCCTAGAGCCCGCGTGCCCGGTGCCCTTCATGGCGTGGCCAGGCCCCGGCCTACCCGCCTGGGTGGGGCCGCTCGACCTGACCGTGGTACTCGGTGACGAACACACCCCGGAATGGGTGGTTCAGTGCGCCGCCGAGGCCCGACGCCGTGGGGCCACTCTCATCGTCGCCGCTCCCGAGGATTCCCCACTGGCCGCGGCCACAGCGTCGCCGCAGAGGACGCTCATTCCCATCTTCGATCCGGATCCCATGGCTGCTGCGGTCGCGGTGTTGGCCCAACTCGGGGACCTGGGATTGGGCCCCTGCGTGCGTCCCGCCCACGTGGCCGACGCAGCCGATCTCGTCGCCGAGGCCTGTGGGCCACGGCGAGACCTGGCGGACAATCCGGGAAAGGAACTGGCTCTCGAGTTGGCTGACCGGGTGCCGCTCGTCTGGGGAGGCACGGTCCTCGCTGGCCGTGCATCGCGACGCATCGCGGAGGCGGTCCGGAGGGCTTCGGGGAGGTTGGCGCTGGCGGCTGATGCCGATGAGTTGATGACCATGCTGCAGACTGGGCATCGGCATGACCCCTTCGCGGACCCCTTCGAGGAGACACGAGAGGCAGAGCCGGTGCTTGTCATGCTCGACGATGCCCTGTTGCCCGACCGGCTTCGCGGAGTCGGCGCTGAACTCTTAGCCAGGGCCGAGGCGTCGGGTGTGCGGGTGGCGCGAATCTCTTCCGGGGATCCAGACATTGCGGCCTCAGATATCGAACGCTATGTCACGTTGCTGCAGCTAGGTCGTTACGGTGCCGCCTACCTACAGATCGGACTTGCCGATGCCCTTGCCTAGAGTCCTAGTCCTCAACGGCCCCAATCTTGGCCGTCTCGGCCACCGCCAACCCGAGGTCTACGGTGCCACCACGCATGCGGAACTGGCAGAGCATCTCGTCGAGGTTGGCCGCGGTGTGGGGCTTCAGGTCGAGGTGCGCCAAACCGATCACGAGGGTGAACTCATCGGCTGGCTTCACGAGGCCGCGGATCTGGGTGCCGACGTGGTGCTCAACGCTGGCGCGTGGAGCCACTACTCCCACGCTGTGGCGGATGCGGCCCGGCTGGTGCGATATGTCGAGGTCCACATCTCCAACGTCCATGCCCGTGAGGAATTCCGGCACCACAGCGTGTTGTCCGCCCACGCCGCTGGGATCATCGTTGGCTGTGGGGTCGGTGGTTACGACTTGGCCTTGGCCCACCTGGCAAGCCAGGGTTCTGGAGCCGAAACCTGATCCGGATTCCTCCGCCATGATGGGCGAGGGTGTGGTGGTTCTGACTGGCATGGACAGTAGAGTGACCGCGTGAATTATCGCGTAGCTGACCTGTCGCTGGCCGATTTCGGCCGAAAGGAAATCACTCTCGCCGAGCACGAGATGCCCGGCCTTATGGCCATGCGGGAGCGTTACGGCGCGTCCCAGCCCCTCAAGGGCGCCCGTATCGCCGGGTCGCTGCACATGACGATCCAGACGGCCGTGCTCATCGAGACTCTCGTGGCCTTGGGTGCCGAGGTCCGCTGGGCGTCGTGCAACATCTTCTCCACCCAGGATCATGCCGCCGCCGCCATCGCCGCGGCCGGCATTCCCGTGTTCGCATGGAAGGGCGAGACCCTGGAGGAGTATTGGTGGTGCACCCGCCAGATCCTTCAATGGCCCGACGGGCAACTGCCCAACATGATCCTCGACGACGGCGGCGACGCCACCTTGCTGGTGCATCAGGGCGTCGCCGCACAGCGCGCCGGCGCGGTGCCCGCCGACACCGTCGATGATTCGCAGGAATTCCGCGTGGTCAAGCAGACCTTGCGTGAGGCCCAAGGAGTCATCGACTGGGAGGCCCTGGCGTCCTCGATTCAGGGCGTCACTGAAGAGACCACCACCGGGGTGCACCGCCTCTACGAGATGGCTCGCGACGAGACGCTGCTGTTCCCGGCGATCAACGTCAACGACTCGGTCACCAAGTCCAAGTTCGACAACAAGTATGGGTGCCGCCATTCGCTCGTTGACGGCATCAACCGTGCCACGGACGTACTCATTGGCGGCAAGGTCGCCGTGGTGTGCGGCTACGGCGACGTCGGGAAGGGATGCGCCGAGTCGTTGCGCGGCCAGGGAGCCCGGGTCATCGTCACCGAGGTTGACCCCATCTGTGCGCTCCAAGCGGCCATGGACGGATATCAGGTGGCCACGTTGGAGTCCGTGGTGACCACCGCCGACATCTTCGTCACGGCCACCGGATGCCGCGACGTCATCACCAACGAACACATGGCCAAGATGAAGCATCAAGCCATCGTGGGCAACATCGGCCATTTCGACAATGAGATTGACATGGCGGGCCTCGAGGCCCGCGCGGATGTGACCAAGGACGAGATCAAGCCTCAGGTGCACCAATGGAGCTTCGATGACGGCCACGCGATCATCGTGCTGAGCGAAGGGCGTCTGCTGAACCTCGGCAACGCGACCGGGCACCCGTCGTTTGTCATGAGCAACTCGTTCACCAACCAGGTGCTGGCACAGATCGAGTTGTTCACCAAGCCGGAGGAATACCCGGTGGGTGTCTACGTGCTGCCCAAGCATCTCGACGAGGAGGTCGCCAGGCTTCACCTGGCGTCGCTAGGGGTCGAGTTGACGACGTTGACCCAGGCCCAGGCCGCCTACCTCGGCGTGCCGGTCGAGGGCCCCTACAAGCCCGAGGCCTACCGGTACTGAGGGTCTACTTGCCGGGGTTGAGGGACTCCCAGATCTCCTTGCATTCCGGGCATACCGGGAACCTCTCCGGGTTCTTCGTCGGCACCCACACCTTGCCGCACAGCGCCACGACGGGGGTACCGTTGACCATCGCTGCCGCCAGCTTGTCCTTGGGCACGTAGTGGGAGAAGCGGTCCTGGTCTCCGTCTTCGAATAGTTCGGTGCGTTCGTCGAGGACGGTCTGGGATCCGGGGGCCAGTTCGCTCATGCTGTGCAGTCTAATCCTCGGGAGACAACGGAGGTAAACCCAATGGTCAACAGGGGCCTGGTCGTGGGCTTGGCGTTGACCGTGTTCACCATCGCCTTCGAGACCATTGGTATTGCCACGGCGCTGCCCACCATGATGTCGGCGCTTCACGCCGATCATCTCTACCCGTGGGCGTTCACCACGATGGTCTCCACCATGATGGTCACGTCCGTGATTGCGGGCCGATTCGCCGACCGCCGCGGCCCGATCCTGCCTTTGCACGTCGGTTTCGCTGCCCTTGTGACCGGTCTGCTGTTGGGTTGGGCGGCGCCCAACGTGTGGGTGCTGCTGCTGGCCCGCGCCGTGCAAGGGGTTGGGGCGGGCGCGCTCAATCTCAGCCTCTCCGTGGTCATCGCGCACGGTTTCGATCCGCGACGTCGCCCCAGGCTCATGGCGCTCGTGTCGATGTGCTGGGTGCTTCCTGCGTTCATCGGGCCCCCGGTATCGGCCTGGCTGACCAGTATCGACTGGCGTCTCGTCTTCCTTCTCGTGGTGCCCTTGAGCATGGTGGCCTTCGCTATCACCATTCCTGGGACACTGCGAGTGCAGCACGGTTTCCAGGCGGCCTCCGACACCGCCGACCTGGCCCCGTTGCCGCTGGCTGGGCTCGTCTTGGCGCCATCGTTCATCCTGCTTGCCGGTCAGGAGACGCTGGGCTGGTGGCGGCTGCCCTTCGCCGTGACGGGGCTTGTCGCTCTGGTCTGGGCCTTGCCGCGCATCTTGGCCCCGGCGACTTGGGGCATCCGGACGGGGATCAGCAGCGTCGTGACCACGCGGGCGCTGCAGGCCGGTGCGTTCTTCGGCGCCGAGACCATGCTCCTCGTGGTATTGCAGAATCTACGAGCGCTCAGCCCGCACGAGGTGGGACTCGCGTTGACGGTGGGTAGTCTCGGCTGGAGCGTAGGCGCGGGGCTGCAATCGAAGCCGCTGCTTGGGCGCACCACCTACATCCTGCTCGGCACCGCGTTCAACGCGGCGGGAGTCGCCTTCCTGGCGGTCTTCGCATGGGTGGGACGAATCCCGCTGTTTGTGGGGCTGCTGGGATGGGTCGTGGCCGGGCTGGGTATGGGGCTGACCATGGCCAGCAGCGCGGTAGCGGTGATGAGCCTTTCCAGCCAATACGAACAGGGCCGTAACCAGTCCTCCATGCAGGTGGCCGAGGCGGTGGGCAACGCGGTGTTCACGGCCATCGCCGGCGGCATCTACACCGCCCTGCTGAACGCGAAACCCGCCGAACTCAGCTACACCTCCGCCTTGGCGGCCCTCGTCTTCGTGGCCGTCGCGGCTCACCTCGTGAGCTGGAGGATCGGGCCCGTAGCCGACGCGGATCAAGACAACAGGTAGACCGTCAGCCACGCGGTCAGCCCCAGCAGCATGGCCGCCGACGCGACCACCCACACGTAGAACCAGAAGGAGTGGGTCTCCTTGGTCTTCTTCGGCTGATACCGCCCTGGGCCGATGTAATTTTCCAGCATCGAGATGGGGGTCTCGCTGCGGCGGCTGGGGCTGTCGGGGCTTGCGGCGGAGACGCCGTGGCGGGCGTGAAGGGTGGGTAGGTCGACCTTGAGCGCAGTCGACGTGATGGGCCGCGGCTGATACGTGTCTCCGCCCGGCAACTGCGCCGCGATCTTGTCCAAAGCCTCCGCGAATTGGGCGGCCGACTCGGGCCGTCGGCTGGGTTCGGGAGACAACGCTGACTCCAGCACCTGGTCGAGCAGCGCGGGGGCGCCCACGAAGCCAGCAATGGGGGCCGGCCCGATGGAATGGTTGCGACTCAACAACTCAGCCAGCGTCTTGACCGGAAACGGCGGCCGTCCTGTCAGTAGGGCATAGGTGACACACCCCAGGGAGTAGATGTCGCTGCGCTGATCTAGATGGCTCGCGTTGGCCTGTTCGAGCGCCATATAGGCGGGAGTTCCCGCCGTCATCGTGTCGCGGTAGTCCTCCAGCATGGACTTGGCCACCCCCAGGTCGGCCAGCAACACACGCAGCCCGCGGGACGTGTTGTTGAGCAAGATGTTGCCTGGGGTGACGTCGCGGTGCACGAGATGGTTGCGGTGCAACACCTCTAACGCCCGGCCAGCCTCGGCGCACAACCGCAGGGCCAAGCCAGGCGCCACCAGCGAGCGGCGCAGTTGCTCCAGCGAGCCCCCGTTGGCGTAGTCCATGACGAAGTAGGGCTGGCCAAAGTCCGTGGTGCCGATGTCGTAGACCCGCACGATCCGCTCGTCGTCGAGGCGTCTCAGAAGCCGGGCTTCGGACAGGAACCGCCCCCGAACGTCTTCATTGGTGGACCAATTGTCGGCCAAGACCTTGACCGCGACCGGGACGTCGAGCGAGTCGTCATGGCCGCGGAAGACCGTCGCAAAACTACCGGACCCGATTCGCCCAGTGATGCGGTAACGGCCGATCTTTTCCATAGCGAAGTCATTCTTACTCATTGAGTCCCAAATCGAGAACCCAGGTTAGTGTCGTGTCTCCCATGTAGCTGCTGGTAGGCGGTTTCGGGATGGACGTATCGCAAGGGCGACGAGTGTGGGCACTACTGGGGCCCGTAATCATAGCGAGCACGACCTCGCTGGGGGACAGCCAGACCGGGTAGGTGACGCGGCTCGGGAAGCGACTCCCGCCCCGGACGTTAGTCAGGCAAGGATTGTCGTGCCGATCTGGCATCCTTGCACCATGATGAACTCCGCATCGAATCCGCCCCCAGGCTGGTACCGGGACCCCGCAGGAGGAGACGGAGAGCGCTTTTGGGACGGCGTCGCCTGGTCTCAATCCACCCGCGATGCCCCGCCCGCCCCGACGGAAGAGCCGCCGACGGCTTCCCACGGGGCCTTCGCGCCGTACGGTGGGCAGGCGAGCACCTACCATGCGGTCTCAGCACCGAACCCGTACGCGGGATTCGGCTGGCGGTTGCTGGGATACCTCCTCGACACTCTTCTGCTGTCGATCCTGGCGAACTACATCGCTGCAGCGACCCCCATCCCGGGCATGACGGGCCGCGCCATGCAGAGGTGGGAGCGCGCCATAGCTTTATGGTCCGAGGCTCCCCATAACGCGATGCCCATGCCGGATGCCGAGTTCTGGATAGCCATACTGTGGTCGACGCTGCTGGTCACGACGGTCCAAGGCATCTACCGAACCCTACTGCTGCGCTTCCTCAACGCCACGCTCGGCCAACGCGTGCTGGGGCTGAGGGTCGTGCGCGACGGCGATGACCCGAGTGCTCCGCTCGACTGGGGAACGGCCATGACGCGTGGTCTGGGCGGCGCGGTGCTGTGGCAGGTGCTGGGGTTCATCAACGGCATCTTCGCTGCTTTCACTAACAAACGACAGGCTCTCAGCGACATGGTGAGCAAGACCGTCGTCTACAAGGTTCGTTGAACCGACCGCCAGTTATGACTTGTTCACTTACGGCACTAATCTCACCGGTGTGACTGACGCTTTCCCCGCCCTCAATACGCTCGCCGAGCGCTTCGGCATCGCTCAGGAGTTCTGGGACTGGAAGGGGCGTCGAGTCGACATCTCCGCCTCCACAATCATGGACGTGCTGCGCGCCTTCGACATCGACGCCAGTGATCAGGCCTCTGCGGAGGCCGCGCTGACCCGTCTGGAAGACGAGCGCTGGTTGCGGGTGCTTCCCGCGTGCACAGTAGCGGAGGAAGGGCAGGGCATCCACGTCAATGTGCATGTGCCTGCCGGGGCTCATGTCGAGGTGAGTATTCAACTGGAATCTGGGCAGACACGCCCAGCGTGGCCCAGCGAGAACCACACCCCGGACCGCTGGATCGACGGCGTGGCCTACGGGGAGGGCACGTTCTGGCTGGGAGACGATCTACCGACGGGCTACCACACCCTCATTGCCCAGACCACCGACGGCGTCACCCGGGCTGCGCTCATCGTCACCCCAGCGTTCGTTGGCCTGCCTCAGGCAATGCGAGGGCAGCGGGCCTGGGGGTTCGGCACCCAGTTGTACTCATTGACGTCGTCTGGGTCGTGGGGGATCGGCGACCTCAGCGACTTGGCCGATCTCATCGCCTGGTCCGCCACCAAGCAGTTCGCTGGGTACGTACTGATTAATCCGTTACACGCAGCCCAGCCGGTTGCCCCGATGGAGCCGTCGCCGTATTTGCCGGCCAGCCGTCGTTTCATCAACCCGATCTATATCCGCCCCGAGGCCATCGAGGAGTACGCCGCCCTCAACCGGGGCACTCGCCGCACCATCAAGCGACTGCGTCGTGAGGCCAGGGCCGCGGCGGAGGCATCGGGCATCGTCGACCGCAACGCGGTTTGGCCACTCAAGGAGCAGGCCCTGCGCCTCATTTACGAGTCTGGGATGCGGCCCGCCCGTCGTATCGCGTTTGACGACTTCCGCCGGCGCGAGGGGATCGGGCTGCGCAACTTTGCCACATGGAGCGCGCTTTGTGTTGCCTTGAACGCCGAATGGCCGCAGTGGCCGGAGGAATTGCGTCGTCCAAGTTCGCAGGCGGTGGCCGACTACGCGGCCGAGCATGCCGACGACATCGACTTCTTCGAATGGCTTCAGTGGGTGGCGCAAACCCAGGTTTCCGCGGCCCAGGCCACGGCTGAGGAGCACGGCATGCCCGTGGGCATCGTGTCCGATCTGGCGGTGGGGGTTAACAAGACCGGCGCCGAGACGTGGATGATGCCGGAGGTGTATGCGCAGGGTATGAGCGTGGGGGCCCCGCCCGACCAGTACAACCAGGGAGGTCAAGACTGGGGCCAGCCTCCGTGGCGGCCAGACAAGCTCGACGAGTTGGCCTATGCCCCGTTCCGGGCCATGGTCAGAGCGGCGCTGCGGCGCGTCGGCGGGGTGCGCGTCGATCACATCATTGGGATGTTCAGGATGTGGTGGGTTCCCGATGGCGCGGGCCCCCGGCAAGGCACCTATGTGCGCAACAACCACGAGGCACTCATCGGCATCCTCGCGCTGGAGGCACAACGCGCCCAAGCCCTTATCGTCGGGGAGGATCTGGGCACTGTGGAGCCATGGGTGCGCGACTACCTGGCTCGCCGCGGCCTGCTCGGCACCTCGGTGCTGTGGTTCGAGGCAGGCATGCAGGGCGAGCCCCTTGACGCTCAGCGGTGGCGCGAATACTGCATGGCCTCGGTTACGACGCACGACCTCCCGCCCACCCTGGGCTACCTGGCGGGCGACCATGTGCGGCTGCGTGATGAGTTGCGGCTACTCACCGAGCCATTGGACGAAGAACTCGACGCGGCTCGCCGGGAGCAGGCGGCGTGGCTGGACAAGCTGATCGCCGAAGGGCTGCTAGCGAGCGAGCATCGTGGCGATCCCACCGAGGTGATGCTGGCGCTTCACAAATTCCTGCGGCGAACTCCGTCCAAGTTGCTGTTGGCAGCGTTGACAGACGCGGTGGGGGAGCGACGCACCCAGAACCAACCAGGCACCATCGACGAGTATCCCAATTGGAGAATTCCGCTGGCCGACTCCTCCGGCCGTGCGGTGAGCCTGGAGGATCTGTTCCGCGCGGAACTGCCACGCAGGCTGGCGGCCGTCATGAACGGCGTTGACGAACAGCCCGAATCGCGCTGGGGATAACCCGGTCAGGACCCGTCGCGGTACGAGAGGCCAGTTCCGCTCTGCCGGAGGGGCGAAGCGCGCCCTCACACCGCGATGGGTGCCTTGATCGTCGGGTGGTGTTGATAGTCGATCACCTCGATATCGGTCAGTTCGAACTCGTCGATCTGGGTGACGTCGGGGTTGAGCCGGAGCCGGGGCAGCGGGTATGGGTCGCGCGACAGTTGTAGCGATACCTGCTGGAAGTGGTTGGAGTAGATGTGGGCGTCGCCGATGGTGTGAATGAATTCACCAACCCGTAGTCCGGTCACCTGGGCCACAAGGTGAGTCATGAGCGCGTAGGAGGCGATGTTGAACGGTACGCCAAGGAAGACATCGGCCGAGCGCTGGTACAACTGGCACGACAGCCTTCCCGGCCCGCCGTCGGCAGCGGGGGAGACATAGAACTGAAACAGGCTATGGCACGGCGGCAGCGCCATGTCGTCCACGGACGCCACGTTCCACGCCGAGACGATATGACGACGCGAATCGGGGTTGTCACGCAGCGCGGAGATCACCTGCGCGATCTGATCCACATGCCCCCCGTCGGGGGTTGGCCAGGAACGCCACTGATACCCATAGATGGGGCCAAGGTCCCCCTCGGCGTCGGCCCATTCGTCCCAGATAGTGATGCCGTTGTCGTGGAGCCAGGAGATGTTGGTGTCGCCGCGTAGGAACCACAACAACTCGCCGAAGACGGAACGAGTATGGATGCGTTTGGTGGTGACCAGCGGAAACCCCTCGCTCAGGTCGAATCGCATCTGGTGCCCGAAGACGGAGCGGGTCCCCGTGCCGGTGCGGTCCGGCTTGTCGACGCCGGTGTCCATGATGTGGGTCAGAAGGTCGAGGTACTGTCTCATGGCCTGGCCTGATCCGCCAGATAGTCGACGAATGCCCGCACGGCGATCCCGCGATGGCTGATGGAGTCTTTCTGATCCGGGGTCAACTCGGCGGAGGTGACATCCAGCCCAGCCGGGATGAACAGCGGGTCGTAGCCAAAGCCGCCGTCGCCGGTGGGGGCATGGGCGATGTGTCCTGGCATCCTGCCGTGGAAGACCCGACGTTCCCCGTCGGGGGAGACCATGGCCAGGGCACACACGAACCGGGCCTTGCGGCGCTCGGTGGGTAGCCCGTCGAGTTGTGACAGTAGCAATGCGTTGTTGTCCTCGTCATCGCAGGCGGGGCCTGCCCAGCGAGCCGAGCGCACGCCTGGCATGTCGTTGAGTTCCTCCACCTCTAGACCGGAGTCGTCGGCGACGCACAGAAGCCCTGTCTCCCGTGCGGCGGCGGACGCCTTGAGGAACGCGTTGCCTTCGAAGGTCCGCTCCGTCTCCGCCGGCTCCGGATAGGCCGGGAAGTCGGCTAAGCCGAGCACCTCGATGTCGAGGCTGGCCGCGGCGACAATGCGCCGCAACTCCGCCAGTTTCTTCGGGTTGTTGGTGGCCAGCACCATCTTTTTCGGCAGGCTCACGCGAGGGCCTCTCTCTGCAGACGGGTCAGCTCGGCGCAGCCCACCTCGCCGAGATCCAGCAACTGGTTCAGCTCGGCGCGGCTGAACGGGGAGCCTTCGGCCGTGCCTTGAACCTCGATGAACGTGCCGGCGCCAGCCATGACGATGTTCATGTCCGTACCGGCCGCGGAATCCTCCTCATAGCAGAGATCCAGCAGGGCCACCCCATTGGCGTCGAACCCGACGGATACGGCAGCCACCGAGTCCTTGAGCGGTTCGCCCTGTAGCGCGTCCAAGCCGCGTAGGTGTTCGACGGCGTCAGCCAGCGCCACGTAGGCGCCGGTGATGGCCGCGGTGCGGGTACCACCGTCGGCCTGAAGCACGTCACAGTCCAACACGATGGTGTTCTCGCCCAGCGCCCGATAGTCGACGACGGCGCGCAACGAGCGCCCGATGAGCCTGGAGATCTCGTGTGTGCGGCCGCCGAGCTTGCCTCGCACCGATTCCCGATCCGAGCGGCTATGGGTGGAGCGAGGCAGCATGGAGTACTCCGCCGTCACCCAGCCGAGGCCGGACCCGGAGCGCCAGCGGGGCACCCCCACCGTCACCGACGCGGCGACCAGCACGCGGGTGCGGCCGAACTCCACCAGCACCGAACCCTCGGCGTGATCGAGCCATCCCCGGGTGATTCGCACGGGGCGAAGCTGGTTGGGGGCACGGCCGTCGATGCGTTCAGTCATAGGCGAACCGTACCGGACGTCAGCGAGGACAGGCGCAGCGCTCGGGGACGGGAACGTCGGCCAAGGCCAACTCGATGTGCTCGCCGCAGCCTCGCCACGTGGGCTTGCCGCACTTCGTGCAGATCACTTGCTCACACATGGTTCTTCTCCTTATCGATGCTCACCCGAGCGGCCTCGGGCACGAAACTACCTACCAATCTACGCCCGATGCCTTGGAAGTCCGAGGCGTCACCAGTGGTGAAGAAACGCCGCGTGGCCTCGCGTGGCTCATGACGCAGCAGCCCCGCCTGCGTCAGGCGGGCATAGGTGGATTGGGCGCAGGCCTCGCTTGAGGAGACCAGGGTGACGCCGTTGCCCAGCACGTAGCCGATAACACCGGCCAAGAGCGGGTAATGGGTACACCCCAGAATGAGGGTGTCCACTTGGGCTCGCTTGATGGGAGCCAGATACTCGTCCGCCACCCGCAGTAGTTCGCTGCCGCCAGTGATGCCTGCCTCCACAAATTCGACGAACCGCGGGCATGCCTGTTGGGTGAGCGAGATGCGTGGGGCGATCGCGAAAGCGTCCTCGTAGGAACGGGAATTGACTGTGGACTGCGTCGCGACGACTCCGACGCGGTCGTTGCGGGTGGCGGCCACCGCGCGGCTGGCAGCGGGGAGCACCACTTCCGTGATGGGCACGTCGTAACGCTCGCGGGCGTCGCGCAGCACAGCAGAGGAGGCCGAGTTGCAGGCGATGACGAGGGCTTTGACGCCCTGCCTGACGAGGAAGTCCAGCCCTTGGAGCGCGAACCGCCGCACCTCGGCGATACTCCGGGGCCCGTAGGGCGCGCGGGCGGTGTCGCCCAGGTAGACGAAGTCTTCGTTGGGTAACTGTTCGACGAGGCTGCGCAGCACGGTCAGCCCGCCGAACCCGGAGTCGAACACGCCGATTGGCCGGTCGATAGAGGTCACGAGCCCCGAGTCTACGATCAGAAGTCCAGCCCTGTCCCTTCGGCGATGCAGGCGGCCCGGGTAGCAAGCAGGTCTTCGATGAGATAGCCCAACCAATCCACCAGATGCCCCAGCCCGGAGTCGTCTTGTGGTGCTTCCGCGAGGCGCTCGGGGCCGGCGAGTTCAGCGTGCCAGAACAGCCTCAAGGCGCTGAGTGTCTTGACCCAATCGTCGGCCTCGGCCAGACGCACCGGCACCCATCCAGGCGAGTGGGTGCACGCCTGGGATACGGTGGCGGCCGCGCCGAGCCGTGCGCGGGCTTGGGCACCTACGGAGTCACGCCAAAAGGTGCCAGCGGTCTCGTCGTCGGCTAGGGCCGGGGGGAACATGCGGCGTAGGCGGGGGTTGCTCCGCATGCGCGACGTCGGGTCGTCGGCGAACTCGGCAGCGATCTGCTCGAATGGGTCGTCGGAGGCCTCTGGAAGCAGACCGTCGAGTTGATTGACCATGACGGCCAGCATGGACAGTAGCCCCTCAGCCCGGCCGTCGTTGCCGTCGAAGATCCAGACGACCTCGTCGTCCCGCAGCGTCATGCCTGCTCCATGGTGGCCCAGAGGTTGTAGCCCTGCATGGCGAGCACGTCACGTTCCATGGCCTCGCGATTGCCTGTCGACACGACCGCTTTACCCTCGTGGTGGACGCGTAACATAAGCCGCTCGGCCCGGGCCTTGGGATACTTGAAGTATTCCTGGAACACATAGGTGACGTAGCTCATGAGGTTCACCGGGTCGTCCCACACGATGGTGACCCACTGCTGACTTGTGAGAGGGGCCTCGTCCACCTGTTCGAGAAGATCGGTGGAGCCTGCGGGGGTCGTGGTCATAGAGCTAACTCTGCCAAGCGAACGTGTCCGAGGCCAGCCCGTGGCGTCGGTTAGAGTTCCCGCATGACCACAGCGCTCTTAACGGACCACTACGAGCTGACGATGGTACAGGCCGCCATGGACGCGGGGACCGCACAGCGACGCAGCCTGTTCGACCTGTTCACGCGCCGTCTTCCCGACGGTCGACGCTATGGAGTGGTGGCGGGGCTCGGGCGCGCCATCGAGGCGGTCGAGTCATTCCGGTTCGGTGAGAGCGAACTAGCGTTCCTGCTAGAACGCGGCATCATCCGCGACAACCTGGCCGACTGGCTGGCCGATTACCGCTTCTCCGGCGACATGTGGGGCTACCCGGAGGGGGAGGTGTATTTCCCGGGGTCGCCCGTGCTGTCCGTCGAGGGAACCTTCGCGGAATGCTGCGTCCTTGAGACCGTGCTGTTGAGCATCTTCAATCACGACTCGGCCATCGCGGCGGCGGCGTCTCGCATGACGGCCATGGCCGGAGACCGCGCCTGTATCGAGATGGGGTCGCGTCGCACGCAGGAGTGGTCCGCGGTGGCCGCCGCTCGGGCCGCCTATGTGGCGGGTTTCTCGTCGACGTCGAATCTTGAGGCCGGGCGGCGCTACGGCTTGGCGACGGTGGGTACCGCCGCCCACTCCTTCACCCTCCTGCACGATTCGGAGGAGGACGCCTTCCGGGCGCAACTGGCCAGCCTCGGTGAGGACACCACGCTGCTGGTGGATACCTATGACATGGAGACGGCCATCCGCAAGGGTGTGGAACTGACGGGCGGCCGGCTAGGGGCGATCCGGCTGGATTCGGGCGATTTGGTCATCATGGCCCGCCAGGCGCGCGATCTACTCGACGACCTAGGCGCCACCAAGACCCGGATCATGGTCACCTCCGATCTTGACGAATGGCAGATCGCTGCGCTCCAGGGCGCCCCCGTGGACGGTTACGGCGTGGGTACGTCGCTGGTGACTGGATCGGGGCATCCCACCTGTGGATTCGTCTACAAGCTGGTCGCCCGCGCTGACTCGGACGCCGCGGACGCGAACTGGATCCCAGTGGGCAAGAAGTCGAAGGGAAAGAACACCCTGGGCGGGCGCAAGTTCGCCATGCGCCGCCTGGGAGAGGACTTGCGTGCGGAAGCTGAGGTGATTGGCTTAGGGGCGCCACCCGCCAACGACGGCAACGACCGTGATTTGCTCGTGCCCATCTACTCCGCAGGAGAGGTGGTCTATGCCGCCACCCTGGACGACGCCCGCGATCGTCATGCCAAGTCTTTGGCGGAACTGCCGCTGGCCGCCCGCCGGATCTCGAAGGGCGAGCCCGCGCTGGAGACGATCATTCTGGACGCCGGCGGCTCACAGACCACCAACCCATACCAGGCGTCTCCCGTGGTGACCAATATCTGAGGCTGGCATGAGGATTGTGGCTATCGCCGCGGTGGCGGACAACGGAGTGATCGGGTCCGGCGAGGACATGCTGTGGCACCTGCCGGAGGACTTTCGTCGGTTCAAGGCGGTTACCACCGGCAATACCCTCATCTTTGGACGCAAGACGCACGAGCAGATCGGCCGGACCCTGCCCGACCGGCGCATCATCGTCGTGACGCGGGACCCGCACTGGAGGGGGGAGGACGTTGAGGTGGCCCATTCCATCACCGAGGCACTTGACCTGGCCGCCCAGACACCGGAGAGGGTCTGCTACGTGGGTGGCGGCGGCGAGATCTACGAGGCGGCGTGGCCCTACCTCACCGAACTCGACATTACCCAAGTGCGCCGCTCGCCGGAAGGAGCTGCCCGGTTTCCCGTCATCTCGCCGCGGGAATGGACGGAGGTCTCGCGGGAGATCCACGACGACTTCGACTTCGTCCAATACATGCCCACTCCTCGGTTATCCGGCCCCCGCGCTCCGCGTGAATGACTGGCGTGATGGAGTGGGGTCACACTCACCGAAGGAGGAGCCATGGAATTGAGCGCAGTCACTCTGAGGGACGAGGGGATGATCGGTCACGACGACGGCGTCGTGCAGGTCCGTCGCGTCGTGGACGATCCACAGTCGCGCCCAGGCGCGCAATCTCTGCATGTGACCCTGGACCAAGGCCTCGCCTTCGAAGTGCTTCCCGACCGGGGGCTTGATCTCGGCCCGGCCTGGTTCGCGGGACGTCCCGTCGCGTGGCGGGGGCCGTTGGCGGCCAGACGCCCTCACCCGGAGCCGCTGGGCTGGTTGGGCGGGTTCTCCGGCCTGCTCGTCACCTGCGGTCTCGATCACATCGGCCCGCCCGCCCGGGATCGGGGTCTGCATGGCTCGCATCGCGACACCCCCGCCCGGGACGTGGTGGTCGAGCGTGTCCGCGATGGCGAGCGTCTGGGCGTGCGCATCTCCGGGGTCATTGACTCGGTGGAGATGTTCGGCCGTCTGGTGCGGATGCATCGCGTCATCGAGTCGTACACGGGCGAGGCGGCAGTGACGGTGCGCGACAGGATCGTCAACGAGGGCTGGAATCCCGCGCCCGCCCCCGTGCTGTACCACGTCAACCTCGGCGCACCGCTGGTGGCGCCGGGAACCGAGGTGAACGTCAATGCCGGGCAGAGCGTGGTGCGCGAGGAAGTGGCCGCCATTCCTGACTGGAAGGTCTATCCCGAACCCCGGGCCGAGACGGTGGAATCGGTTTGGGAACACAGCGCGTTCCCCGAAGAGGGGCGCGCTGAGGTGCGGTCTCCGTCAGGGCTTACCGCCACGCTTACCTGGAACACGGGTGTGCTGCCACGGCTAGTGCAGTGGGTCTACCCGGCGCGGGGGCGTTATGCCTTGGGTATCGAGCCCGGCAACGCTCCGATTTGGGGTACGGCCTGGGAGGGTGACGACGAGGGCGCCCCAGTGCTAGAGCCGGGCGAGGAGACGCAAACCGGGATCCGGATCGAGTTCGCGCAACGCTGACGCGCCTCGGGCGGGCCGGCGAAAGCGTCGGAGGGGACGGATACCCTGATTCCTGTGGCGCGGCGCATTCTTCATCTGGACCTGGATGCCTTCTTCGCCGCGGTTGAGCAGCGGGACAAACCATCGCTGCGCGGCAGGCCGGTGGTGGTTGGTGGT
>JBHADA010000130.1:0-3730 GCA_041854805.1 Arachnia sp. | reverse complement strand
CCTCCTACAAGCAGTGGCGGGCCCTGGCCACACGCTACGACAAGCTCGCCATCACCTACCGAGCCGGCCTGGTCCTGCACGCCATACTCACCTGGCTCACTTAAGAGACACGCCCTAGCGCGAGCAGGGCGTGTGCCTGGACGGCACGGGTGTTGAGAGCCCCGGACCGCGTCGCGCCGGACGCGGACGAGGTCGCGCCGAACGGGGGGTGTCGTGCCAGGTAGTCCTGTGACCGAGGGCAGGAAGCGGTGAGGTCCTCGACCTCCTGGCCGATCGACCCGGTCCCGACGGTACGGTGGGCCTGGTCGCGTCGGCGTCAGGCGGGGTGGTCGAGACCCGCAGGACCTGCACCTCCAACGGGATGTCCGACATCGGTGGAACCGTCACGGATCGTCTCGGCAGCGCACGCTACACGATGTGATCTGCTGGTACGAGGCACCCTGAATGATGCCCCGACAGTGATTCACCCCGACCTTATGGCGCCATCACAGCGAAAGATCCCGATGCCACGCACATTCACGCCGACAACCCTCGTCGGAGACTTGACGACAACCCCTTGGACTGCTAGACTAGCAACGTTCTTGTCCCTAGAGTTTCTAACTGCTTGCTACAGTTGGTCTCTCGCTCTCCCCTGCTAGTTGCGAGATGTGTGTTCGATGTCTGCGAAACGTGTGTTCGCACCTTGCCCAAGTCTCATCGCGAGTCTTCGCGGTATCGGATCAGAACGGGTTCTAGTGTTGTGCCTTCCCGCGAATACTTAATTCTGACCCCCAAGAAGATGTGTCGACCCCAATATTCAAGAGGCGAGCGATCGGTACTCCAATGAATAATGTGATTGTAACAAATTCTCTCACTAAGACATATGGCAAGGCCCGCGGCATAACGAATCTGACCCTTTCGGTCGACCGGGGTGAGATCTTCGGATTTATCGGCCCGAACGGCGCTGGCAAGAGCACAACAATTCGCACGATCCTGGGCTTCCTTATGCCCACGAGCGGAAGTGCGCAGATCCTAGGCCTCGATATTGTCAAGAAGTCACCGGAGATTCACCGCAAGGTCGGATATCTGCCCGCAGACGTTAACCTCTACGATGATATGACAGCGCACGACTTGCTGACCCTTTCCGCCCGCTTCCACCAGGTGGAGGCAAAGGCGCGCATCAACTCATTGAGCGCAAAACTCGACCTGGACTTGGGCAAAAAGTTCCGTTCCCTGTCGACGGGCAACAAGAAGAAGGTCGGCATCATCCAAGCCCTCATCCACGACCCGGAGCTGTTGATCCTGGATGAGCCCACCAGCGGCCTGGACCCGCTGGCGCAGCGCTCCTTCTTCGAGTTGCTCACCGAGGAGAGAGATCGCGGCCGCACGATTTTCTTTTCATCTCACGTGCTGTCTGAGGTGCAGCGCCTGTGTAACCGCGTCGCCATCATCCGAGACGGCGAGCTGGTAGCCGTCGAGGATTTGAGGGAGCCCAGTGTCGCGCAGTACAAGTCGGTGCACGTCAGATTCGTGCAACCAACTGTCCTGCCTGCAATTCCAGGCATCAAGTCCGTGGAGGGCGGCGGCTCGGAGTACCGCTTCATGATCCAGGGCGATGTGAATCAACTTCTACGAGTCCTCGCCAACAATGCGGTCGAGGATGTCCGAATCGAAGAGCCGCCGCTCGAAGAGGTTTTCATCAATTTCTACACGGGCGATTCCATCGCACGCAAGGAGCACTGATCACTGTGAGCATGGTTCTTTTCAACAGTGAACTGCGTCGCCATCGCCTGGCACTTGCGATCTGGGTGATCGTCCTGTCCCTAATGAGCCTGATGCGCATGGCTGAGTTCCCCGACTTCGCAAAGAAGTACCAGTCCGCGGATCAGGCCCTGAGCGAGTTCTCGCCGACCGAGATCGAAATGTTCGGGCTCGATGGCGTGGATCTGACGTCAATCACCGGCTATTACGGTGCGCGCGTGTTCTCCGTCGTTGTGCTGCTCGGCGCCGTCTACGTCACCATGCTGGCCGCCACCATCTTGTCAAGGGAGGAGGACTACAAAACCATCGAGTTCCTTCTGGCAACGCCATTGAGTCGCACCTCGATCACCACCTCCAAGATCGCCGTCGTCATGCTCTACACATTCGCTTTCAACCTGGCCCTCTTGCTCACCTCCTGGGTCATGTGCGTCGCTTTCCAGCAGAACGGTTACGACGCGAAGGCTCTTGCTCTGATGTCCCTGGGCTCCTTCTTGATCCACCTCATGTTTGCCGCCGTCGGTTTTTTGCTGTCGGTGTTCGTCACTCCTGCGCGAGTGATCTACCCAGTGGCCATCGGCATCGTTCTGGGTGCCTACGTCATTCAAATGATAGCCAACTCCAACGAACAGGTGAAGCCGCTCACGTGGCTCTCGTTCTTCACCTACCCCAATGTAGGCGAGGTGTCCGCCGGCGGTCATTTGATTGATGCCGCACACCTGACCGCAGCCCTACTGCTGATCGTGGCGGGGTTCGGCCTGGCCGTATTCCGCTACCAGCGAAAGGACATCGTGGGTTAAAGAAATACCATTGCCTGTCGAACGACCTTGACTCGTACGTCGACATATTCGGCTCAGTGTTCGCGCGGAGGGTGCGCCGCGGTTGCCTTCTATTCTATTGCGTGCCTGAGTGCTTGGAGGTGTTATTCTCTATGATCATGCGCGAGTGCACGCAGTTCTTGCATCTGAGCAGATCTGACCGGGATTTCAGTGCCGCTCTGACATGTCTGAGCCTCGATCGCTGGCGTCAGCGGCTAGGATCGTTGCATCCGATTGAGGTGAGCATTTTTGGGTGCGCAAAGACGAACAAGCGCCGCGCCGAGTTCGTCTCTGGAAGGCACGCGGCTAAGTTGGCTGTCCAGGCGTTGACGAACACCACCTCGAGTGTTCGCGACATCGTCATCAAGCGGGGCGTTTTTGGTCAACCCGTTCTTGCCTGTACCGAGGCGGCGAGCGTGTGCGTGAGCCTGGCTCACAGTCAAGGTCTTGCGGTCGCGCTTGCGTTCGAAGCTGGCCACCCTATGGGGGTCGACCTTGAGGCAATCGACGATCGGCACACGTCCACGCTCCAATCTCAGTTGTCGGAGACCGAACGTTTGCTGGGGTACGGGAACGCCGACACTCTTTTGGAACTTAGCACCCATCTCTGGTGCGCTAAGGAGGCTGTTGCCAAGGCAATGAGGACGGGACTTACCGTTCCCGCGTATCTATTGGAGGCATCCGCCGTGCGCAACTCTCAAAGGGGTTTGCGAGTGGAGTTTGGTTCTCTGCCGCAGTTCGCGGCTGAGGTCGTCACTGATGGCAACTATTCCCTTGCTATTGGGTTGCCGCGGCTGACCCAGGTAGTCGGCTTCTCTCTCTGTGACTTCTCGGCGGGACGGTGCATCGTTGTCTGATTGGGCATTCATTTTTCCTGGGCAAGGATCGCAGTACGCTCGTATGGGCGCGGATCTGTGGCAGGAGTACCCTAGATTCCGAGAGGACGTGCAGCGAGTCGACGCCCTCGTGCGTCACTATGGCGGACCGGGCGTCGTCGATACCCTCTACGGAGAAACAAGCGATACGGACGCACTGACAGACTTGCGTTCAAGCCATCTCAGTATCTTCGCCGTCCAGTATGCGGCATCGCAACTCCTCATACACAAAGGGATTCGGCCCGCGTGCGTAGTCGGTGCGAGCCTCGGCGAGGTAGTCTCGGTCACGCTTGCTGGGGG
>JBHADA010000129.1:0-19287 GCA_041854805.1 Arachnia sp. | reverse complement strand
GGCTGGTTCCAGGCGGCCAGCAGCATCCACCCCAGTGGGGGATGGTCGTACCAGTAGGTGTAGTGCGACAATTCGCCGTGAGTCGCGAGCGCCCACGCCTGCGAGACGTAGGTCCCCTCGTCGTCGAATGGCATGGGCGAGCGCAGCATGTTCCAGCCGTGAAGCACCGCCGCGCCGGCTAGAACCGGCAGCAGCCACAGCAGATCACACACTGTGTTTCGAGACAACCGCCGTCCACTCCGTGACTTTCGTGGCTCGTGTGACACCCGCTCATACAGGTCGGGCTCTAACTCGGCCAAGATCTGCGAATGGGCGAGCTGTCCGGTCTTGGCGGTGGCCGTTTTCACGCGGCCTCCCGCTCCCAGACCAGTTCGTGCACCGAAGCCGGGGCCGCAGTAGCGACGGCAGCCGGAGCCGTTAGGTGCGCTCCAACGTGGGTGGTCTTCTCCCATGAGGTGCGCCCGGCGACCGTGCGCCAGCAGGCCCGCAGTGAGGCGAACATGAGCAAGCCCTGGAACGGTGCCAAGCCGATCACCAGAAATAGGTAGTGGCGGATTTTGGGGCGCCGTCCCACGACCTGGCCCAGGTCGTGTAGTCCGACGCACTCGGCGACGAGCGTCGCGAGCATCGGTAGGAGAGGCAGGAAGGTCAGGAGCGACCAGCCGTCGGGGAGCGGAACGAATAGCATCGAAGCCACTGAAAGCAGGAATAGCAGTCCCGAGGAAGCGAGCAGGAATGGGGTTAGCAAGGTGAACACGGCCAGCGCCCGTTGCCGTCGTCCTGGCAGACGCCGCCATTCTCCCTTGAGTAGCACCTGGATGAATCCCTGGTTCCATCGAGTCCGCTGTTTGATGAACTGTCCGAGGGTGACTGGGGCTTCTTCACGAGTGACCAACTCCGGGTCATACATCACCGATACCGGCAATCCATGACTCGATAGCCGGACCCCAATCTCGCAATCTTCGGCGAGGCAGTCTGCGTCCCATCCGCCTAGTTCGCAGACGACCCGGCGACGCATGAAGACCGTGTTGCCGCCAAGAGGAATGAACTTTTGCTCCGCCTGGAAGGTGAGCCGGCTGCGGAACCAAAAGTAGTATTCCAGCGTATTGCGCAGCGTGTACCATTTGGACCAGAAGTTGACTAGCTGCACCCCGGCTTGCACTGCGGCGGAGCGGTCCTTGAGCATGGTGCGTTCCACGGCTCGCAGCAGCTTGGGGTGCGCGATGTCCTCAGCGTCGAAAATGCCGATCACGTCTCCGCGACAGTGCGGCAGAGCCGTGTTGAGGGCCTTGGGCTTCGACTTCTCCTCGTGGGTGTCGATGATCACCCGGATTACTCGGGGATGACGGGCAGCCGCTTCCTCCGCCACTCGTCTGGTATCTGGGTCATCGTGACCCACGATGGCGAGCACCTCGTAGTCGGGGTGATCGAGTGACGCTAGGGAATCGAGCGTGGCGCCGAACACCGCAGCCTCGTGCCGGGCGGGTGCGAGCAGGCTGAATGAGAGTCGCCTTTCGGTCTCTTCGCCCCGCGAAGTGGTGCGGATCTCTCGCCATTCCCAGAGCATTGTCACGAGAGTAAACGTCGAGAGTGCGAATAGGTAGAGTGCGGCCAGCACGATAACGGACCACAAGATGATATTGACAGACATAGTAGGCAGAACCTCCCAGGCTGGTCGTCGGGACGGGTGCCCCGAGATAAGCCAGGGTCAGGCATGAAAAAGTTCTGCTGACCCCCCCCTTGCGGGACGATACTAAGCAAGATGACCCTCCTTGGCAAACGTCAGCGTGTCGAGGCTGACGACCGAGGGCAAGACCCCTTGTTGGCTAGGCATTGAAGGTGTTTCGAGTCCCTAGAAGCTCATGTTCTGTGGGCAGATTTTCCGGGCTGCGTCTAACCTTGGTGCGAGATTTCACGGTTTGGTCATTTTCAATCTTCATGGCACCAAAGTGGCACGACCTTGCTGATTGAATCGTATTACGCAGCGTCTAGATTATTGAAATAGATAGTACTGGGATGGGGGCGCCCTCGGCGAAGCAGCGGGTCGTAGACAGCCGTCGTCCTTGTTGCGGTTGAGATCAGTGGGCATGATGCTGTGGTTGGTTGGCGCGTCGTTGCCCGGGGCTCATTGAAGCAGTAGTTCCCTGAACGAGACGGGCAGGGCCACTGTTCGTCTCTCGATCTCCTCAGGGATGACCGGTTGCGGATTAATGACCAGATAGGTGCTGGACGGGTTGGCGGCCGTCCGCTGCCAGAACGGGTACTTGATGATTCCTGGGGTGTTCCAGCCGACGCCGATCTCGAGGTACAGCACCTGACCGGTCTCGTGTCGGCCCAGGAAGTCTTGGTAGCGCCTGGCGGAGCGATACCAGTGGTCGTCCTGCACGAAACGTTCGTCGACGCGCAGGTAGGTGGTCGCCGGCTTGCCACACCATGGGCAGCGGGGGGCAAGGCGGGAGGGGATCCTGCAGTCGCTTTGCGTGGCTGCCATCTCCCTGACGGCCTGCTCGTTGTTCCAGGTCTGCTGGCGGCAGGGCACGCTGCACTGGAATAGCCCGTAGTCACCCTGCGTGGCGAATAGTGTGTCGGTGCCGAAGTCAGCCGTAGCGAAGGCGTGATCGACATTGGTGGTAACCACGAAATGCTCGGTGCCGGTCAGCAACTCCCGCAGACGCTGGTAGACCGGCAACGGCCCCCAAGCGTAGCGATTAGCCAGGATGTGACGTGACCAGTACGCCCAGCGCTCCTCAGGTGTGGCGAACGGGTAGAAGCCGGCGGAGTACATGTCGGTCAAGCCGTAGCGTTCGATGAAGTCGCCGAACAGCGACCTGAAGCGTGCTCCGGTGTACTCGATCCCCGCCGCGGTGGACAGCCCCGCCCCAGCGCCGAGTACCACCGCCTGGGCCTGGTCCACCGTCTCATGCAAGATGCGGGTCATCGCCTCAGGCGTCAGGGCCGAGGAGTTCGCGGTAGTACCGTTCATGCTCGGATGTGAAGACATTGATGACCACTCTTTCGATGGTGGGGAACTGATCAAGGGCTTCCCGGACGGTGGACACCGCTCGGCGCGCGGCGTCTGGCTGGGGAAACCCGTACTCACCGGTGGAGATGCCGCAGAACGCGATCGAGCTGACGCCCGCTGCGGCGGCGCTCTCGAGGCAGGCTAGGTAGCAGGCCGCCAGCTCCTCATGGTCGCGTCGTGAAGGCGCGCCGCGCACGATCGGTCCGACGGTGTGCAGGACGTGACCGGTCGGCAGATTATGCCCGGCGGTCAGCGTCGCGGTGCCCGTGGGTTCGGGGCGGCCTCGTGCGGCCATGATCGTCGCGCACTCCCACCGCAGTCGCATCCCCGCCGCCGAGTGGATGGCGTTGTCGATGCAGTGGTGCAGCGGGGCGAAGCAGCCTAGGAGTTGCGGATTGGCTGCGTTCACGATGGCATCGGCCTGCAGGCTGGTGATGTCACCGCGCCACAGGGTCAGTCGGGGATCGATCTGTAGGGCCGCCAGGCCAGTGGCCTCGGTGACCGGCTTGGCCGCCAACTCCTGTTGCAGGAGTTCGTCTTCGACGGCCAGCACTTCATCGGGTACCGCGGCCGGGCCCCGGAGGTTGGTTAGGGCGCGCAGCAGGTGCCGTTCGTGGTTGACCAGCTCCGGGGCCCAGGTCAGCAGGCGCTCGCGGTTCTGCGGAGAATCCGTCGAGATCCAGTCCAGCAGCGTGCGGATGAGGGTATCGGTCATCGCGTGTGGACCGAGATCTGCAGATCGTGCTTGGCCGACTCGACCATGGCCAGAGCGTGGTGCTCGCGCTTGGAGGCCTTTGGGGGATGAGACTGTTCGCCTTGCCAGCGGCTCCGATGATGGCGATGCACATGGTTCTCATTCCTCTCGTGTGGCTGCGATCACACTTTAGTATCTATATGATACTAGGAACCAAATAGAAACTAATGGTGGAGGTGGGGAGTCGGAAGGCCCGCTGAAGGTCAGGCTGACCGCCGCCTGCGTTCCATGGAGACCGACGGCCTGCTCTGGCGGCAGGAGCAAGCCGAGGGGTGAGAAGGAGGGCCAAAGGCGGTAGGACATCCACAGGAAACACGAAACCTCCGCCCAGACGACGGAGGTTCTAACGTATCGTTTGGTGGAGCTAAGGGGATTCGAACCCCTGGCCTCTTCCATGCCATGGAAGCGCGCTACCAACTGCGCCATAGCCCCAGAACTGGGTGTCCCGGTCTCCCGCGACTCGGAAACTCTAGCGCATCCCTACCCGAAGGCCAAACTCGGATCGCCTATGCTGCCTGGGTGCGAGCCGCCACCCACATCCTCACCGTGCGTGACGTCGACGTCGCGGTCACCTACAAGGCGGTCAAGTATCTGCGGATGCGGGTCGTGGGTGCCGAGGGCCTAGTGCGGGTGTCCGCGCCGCTTGGCGTGTCGCTGGAGGAAGTACGAGGTTTCGTCGAGGCCAACGCAGACTGGCTCGAGCGAGCCCGGGGCAAGGTGATGACTCGGATGCACGGGCCGGCTCCTCTGGTCGACGGGGGAGAGGTGAAGTTGTGGGGGAAGCGGTGCGACCTGCGTGTCCAGGAGGCCCAGCGGCCCAATGCTCGTCTCGCCGGCGGCGTCATCCATGTGGAGGGGCCCAGCGAGGATGCGCGGCGACGGGCGCTCGACGAGCTATACAGGAAGGAACTTGCCCCAGTCGCGGAGGAGATGATTGAGCGCTGGGAACCACGGGTGGGGCGACGCGTCTCACGCGTGCGGCTGCGACGGATGACATCTCGCTGGGGTGGCGGGACATGGACCCATGTTCAAGGCGCGGATGAGTAGCCTGCTGCCGTCCTGGCCGCAACGGCGACGCGCGCTCAGGGAGGCTCCATGACGGTGCTGAGCCGCGGCGAATGGCAGGCGCGCGCGGAGGATCACCGCGCCCGTGTGGACGCCGAGTTAGCCGACGTGATCCACCGCCGCGACCGAGGGCTGAGACACCCAGTCGACGATTTCCTCTTCCACTACTACAACCTGCGCCCCAGCCATCTTGCGCAATGGCATCCGGGCATTGGCGTGACCCTCACCGATGCTTTGGAATGGGCCGGGCGCCGGTTCTACACCGTGGACGACGGCCGCGCCCTCCTCGACCGTTGTTCCTTTCTCGCCCAACGGGGCAAGACGGCGCGGACGGCCCGCACGCTTCTGAAGGCTAGCGACGGGGCCACGGCGCGTTTCGGATGCTTCGGAATGCATGAATGGGCCATGGTCTACCGGCTTGAGCCGGGAGAGACTCGGCACCCCTACCTTCCTCTGCGGTACCCGCCCGAGCAGATCGCCGAGGTGGTCGAGGAGATCGGGTGTCGTTGCACCCATTTCGATGCGTTTCGTTTCTTCACTCCTCAGGCCAAGCCACTCAACCAGGTGTGGCTCTCGCGTGAGACGCAGGCCGATCAGGATCAACCTGGCTGTCTCCACGTCAACATGGACCTGTACAAGTGGGCGGGCAAGTTGTCGCCCGCCGTGCCATCCGAGTTGCTGCTGGAGTGTTTCCAGCTCGCCCGGGAGGTCCGAGTCGTCGATATGCGGGCCTCTGCCTACGACCTCACCGGGTGGGGGTATGACCCGATCCCAGTGGAGACGGCGGCCGGACGCGCCGACTATGTGGCACGTCAGCGCGACTTCGCTGCCCGTGCCGCGGGGCTACGCGGCCGCCTCCTCGTCGTACTTGGGTCCCTACTTTCCTGACCACAGGCGAACTTGCGTACGCCAGGGCATCGCTTGGCACCACGGAGCCGTATGCTCAGGCAAGGCATCCCAACTCCTTCTCCGAGGTTCACATGTTGATATCTGGTAGATCATTTGCCGCAGGTTTGGCCGCTTTGGCGTTGCTCAGCGGATGCGCCCAACAGGTCATTCCTGCGAACCCCTCGCAGAGTCCGAGTGTCCATGGCTCTGCGACACAGTTTGTTCCAACCCCGCAGGCGACGACGCCCACCCCTAGACCCTCGAGTGAAGAGACGCAGAAGTCGCCCACACCGACACCATCCACCCCCAAACCGCCGAAGCCGAAGCCGCTTCTTGAACGCGGCGACAAGGGAAGTAAGGTGCGCGACCTCCAGGCCCGCCTCCAGCAGGTCAAGTGGTACAAGGGCCGAGTCGATGGTGTATATGGCCCGCAGACGGTCAAGGCGGTCCGCGGGTTCCAGAGCAGACGAGACCTTCCGCAGACCGGAGCTGTCGATCAGACCACGCTTGACAAGCTGCGCTCCATGACCCGTAAACCCACGGCGGAGGAACTCGCTGGCGTTCCTGTGGCAACGGGTGAGGGAATGCGGCTTGATCCGCGATGCCTCACTGGGCGGGTGCTGTGCGCGTCTAAGTCGCAACGCAAGCTGGCCTGGGTGGTGGATGGCAAGATCAAGACGGTGCTCGACGCCCGGTTCGGTCGGCGGTCAATGCCGACCAGTAACGGCGTGTTCTCCGTCACGTGGAAGTCGCGGAACCACTGGTCCAAGAAGTACGACGCTCCTATGCCCTATGCCCTCTTCTTCAACGGTGGGCAAGCCGTGCACTACTCTCCCGACTTCGTCGCCGAGGGATACAACGGCGCCTCCCACGGGTGTATCAACATCCGCGACAAGTCGAGCATGCGGGCGCTCTTCGGCAAGGTCAAGGTGGGCGACCGGGTCGTGGTCTACCCGGATTAGTCCCCAGGATCGCCCACACGGTGACGTGATATTGGCCTGCGTTGGGTAGGCTTCGACGGTCCACGCCACAGAAGGGAGGTAGGTAGTGCTCATCGCACTGGCCATCGCAATGCAGGTCGTCGGTTCGTTCCTGTTCGCCAGCGGCGCGATTCTCCAGTCACTGGGGGTGCGCAGCACCTTCGATCCCGAAGCGAAGGCCTCATCCAACCAACTCTCGGCTGGCGGCCTGTTCCGGCTGTTCACCATCCGCAAGTGGCTGTTCGGGCTTTTGTTCGTCCTAGCGGGGGCGGCGATGCACCTCACCGCGCTGTCGTTCGCCCCAGTGACCGTGGTGCAGCCTGTCGGCATCCTCGCTGTGCCGTGGTCGGTGCTGCTGGCCGCCCGCATCCACAAGCACCGCCCCACGGGGCGGCTGTGGTTCGCGGTGGGCCTCACCATTGCGGGGGTGGCGGGATTCACGGCGTTGTCCACGGCGAACGCGACTGGTGGCCATCCCTTCCAGTTCGTGCCGGTGTTTCTATCCTTCCTGGCGGTGTGTCTCATTGCCGTCGCTCTGTCAGTGGCGGCGCATCGGGCGGTGCCATGGGCCAAGGCGATGCTGTGGTCCTCGGTAGGAGCCACCTTCTACGGACTCGCTTCTGGCCTTATGAAGGCCGGCATCGACCTCATCCAGCACCATGGCCAGCCCTTGACCGGGTGGCAGTTCATCGTGACTGTTGTCATGACTCTGGCCTGCTTCGTCTTGGGGCTGTGGATGATTCAGCAGGGCTACGCATCTGGTCCGGCCGAGATCACGGTGGGCACCATGACCACCGTCGACCCCTTCGTCGCCGTTCTCTTCGGGCTGGTCGTGTTAGGGGAGGGGAGCCAGATGGGGTTCGTCCCCGCCCTGGGCATGATCATTACGGGCGGAGTCGCCGTGCTTGGAGTGGTACTGCTGAGCAAGGATCACCCCGATGCCGTCGACGAGCGACGCCAGCATGCCGAGGAGCAAGCCATTCTGGCCGCCCAGGGCAGCAAGGCGTGATCGTTATCCCTTGACCGGGAGCGCGTTGAGGGCGACCCGGCCGGTCGGCGTGCTCAGCACGAGGGTCGCGTCCTGTCGTGGCATGTCGAAGGTGAAGGTGCCCTCGAACGGCGCGTCGACGCTGGCCGTGAACGTGGTCATGTTGGTTGGGTTGTAGCTCTTGCGTGACTTGTTGCTGAAGGCGACCAAGGAGAAGTCATACTGGCCACGTTTCACCTCGACCCTGATCGTGGCGGTCAGCCCATCCGAGGCCCACTGGCTCTTGACGAGCTCGAAGACACCATCCCCATTGCCCTCGAATTCGATCCATTGCCCGCTTCGGCTGGCAGAAGGGCTGGTGGGAGCGACTGATGGGGTGACGGATCCCGTCGGGTTGGAGGCGGGGCCGCCGAGAACTTGCATGCCGATGATGAGGGCACCCACGAGGACCACCACGCCCAGCACCACAAACAGTGCCGGGTTGGAACGGCGCGGTGGCTCGAGATCGGGTTGAGGACTTGGCTGTGCCTGCCCGAAGGGTGTTCGGGGATCGCGACCTGCCGCATCCTGGAACTCCGGCGGACGCCAATTCGGGTCTGGCTGTGCCCACGGAGAACGCCCGTCTTGCCCGGGAGGAGGCCACTGCTGATTCGTCATGATGCGCCAGCCTAACTCAGGTCTCTATCCACATCCCCCGCCCTGGCGTGATACATCGTGGAGGCGGTGCCCAAGACTGGGATATGACGATCACCCTGAGCGGCGCCACCCGCGACGATATCCTGGCAATTCCCGCAGTGATGCTGGGCTTCCATCCGCATGATTCCTGCGTCGCGCTCGCCATGGGCACCGGGCGAGTGGAGTTCTGTGCCCGCCTGGATCTCGACTGGTACATCCATGCCCGCAGCGCCATCCAGCGCGTGGCCAGCGCAGCGCGGCGCGTGCAGGTACACGAGTTCGTGGTCATCGGCTACGGCCCCCGGAAACTGGCCGAGCGTTCCGTGGCTGAGATGGTGGCGGCGCTGGGGCATCTGCGGGTGACCACTGCCTTGGTCGTGGACGGGGGATGGTGTTGGTGGCAGGGCAGCGATGCGCCTCCCGCGAAGGTTGCCTATGAGCACAGCGTTCTGGCGGCGAAGGCGGTCTATTGCGGGGTGGCCGTTCAGGAGAATAGGGAGGCCGCGACCTTCATGGTCACCCGGCATCATGGGGTGCCTGCGGACTTTGAGCGGTCTCGCGCGGCCATCGCCGCGCTGGATCCGGAGGCTCGGCTGGGCTTGCTGCGGGAATTGGCCGAACACGAAGGCCAATGCAGTGTGCGCCAAGGGCTCGAATTGGCGTTGCTGCTGCTCCACGAAGAATGCCTGGCTGAGATCATCGCTCGCCTGAGCGTCGCAACGGCTGAGCGATTGTGGAACAACTTGACCGTCGCCCGGGCAGTCGCCCCTCCCGATGCGGAGCCGGTGGTGCTGGCCATGCTGGCTCTCGCGTCATGGCTGTCGGGCAGACCGGCGGCTCACACGTCTTGCATCGAGCAACTGGAGCATTGCGGTTCGCGCCATCCCGCGGCGATGCTGGCGCGGCGTGTCTACGCCTCCGCGTTGCCTCCGAATTGCTGGCATGGCTGGCCCGGAGCGGACGAGGCGGCATCCGACGGGTAGTGTTTGGCCATGCGATTCGTGGTGTGCGGCGAAGCCCTGATCGATCTGATGCCGGAGAAGCTCATTTCCCCTGCCGAGAGCCGATGGGTCGCGCGCTCTGGGGGAAGCCCATTGAACAGTTGTGCGGCCCTGTCGAAGCTGGGATGTGACGCGCACTTTCTGGGGCGGCTTTCCAACGACACCTTCGGACGTCAGTTGCGCGACCATCTCGAGGCAGCAGGCGTGGCACTCGACATGGCGATCTCGACGGACGACCCTACATCGGTGGCCGTGGTCTCCTTGGACGAGGAGGGCAAGGCGCTCTACACCTTCCACTTCGAGGGAACATCCAACTTCAACTGGCAGCCGGGAGAGTTTCCGGAGTTGACCCATGATGACTGGGTCCATTTCGGCTCTATCGGCGCTGTGATCGGCCCAGGTGCGGCCAACGTACTGAACTTCATCCACACCACCGAGGCATCTCTCAGCTACGACATCAATGTGCGCCCGTCAACCTTGCCGGATCGTGGCCGCTACCTGGCGCTGGTGGAAGACCTCATGGGAGCTGTTGGCCGTGGCGGAGGTATCGTCAAGGCCTCTGACGAGGACATTGCGTGGCTGGTCGACGACGACACCGACCCTTTGAGCTACGCGGCCGAATGGGCAGCGCGATACGGCTTGGGCATGTTCATCGTCACCCTCGGCTCGGAAGGCGTCGTCGCGGTCAAGCCCGATGGGCGGGTCACGCGAGTGCCGGGGCGCCGGGTCGAGGTGGTTGATACCGTCGGCGCGGGAGATACCTTTATGGCGGGTTTTCTGTCCGCCTATGGCCCGAATCCCGCGGACTTGGAAACGGCTCTGGAACGGGGAGTGGCGGCATCCGCGATCGTCGTGACCAGGGCTGGGGCTCAGCCCCCCACCGCCGCTGAGGTAGACGAACTACTGGGCCGCGAGACGACGGGGTAGCCCGTAAGCGCCATCCTTGTCCACAAGCCGCCGGAGGGATGAGAACCCGGGGTCTCGATGGCCGATGACAAGGCATGGACATCGAACGGGGCACAGATGAAGTCGTGCGGGCAAGGCTCGCCTATGTGACAGCGGGCCAACGGCCACTGTGCGGGCCGCGTCGTGCCGTGAATGAGGAGGCCGATGCGCTGGCAACGGCGGAGGTCTCTACGCCGTCAACATCTCCGGAAGCGCCGCTTTCCACGCAGCGGCTAGGGTGGCTGCCCGCGCTCAAGCTCACCACGAGGCACATCGTCGTGCTGGCCATTCTCGCTTTGGTGGCGGTCGCGGTGGCGGTGGTGGCCATCACCCGCACGTCGGCAACAGCCGTTCCCTTGGTCTCCGCATCCGGTGAGGCCAGTTCCGCCCCCGCGTCCGCCCAAGCAAGTCCAGCCCCCGCGATGATGAGGGTGCACGTGGCCGGGGCCGTAATGAAACCAGGTGTCGTCACCGTGCCCGAAGGCTCCATCGTCCAAGACGCTATAGCTGCGGCCGGCGGGCTCACCCCCGAGGCAGATGCGGGAGACCTCAATCTTGCGGGCCCGCTCACGGATGGGACGCAGATTGTCATCGGCACCAAAGGCTCTCCCAGGGGTGATGTGGTGGGCGGTGCCCCCTCCACGGCGGGCAGTGAAGGTGGGCGTTTGAATCTCAATCAAGCTACCCAGGCGCAGCTCGAAGACCTTCCAGGAATCGGGCCCGTGACCGCGCAGGCGATCATCGCGTGGCGCGAGGAGCACGGAGGGTTTACCTCTGTGGCGGAGCTCCGACAAATCTCAGGTATTGGGCCCAAGACGTTTGCCAAGCTCGAGCCGCTGGTCACGGTGTGACCCGACACGACTGGCGCCTCGCGCCAGCGGCCATTGCGTCCTGGGCGGCCGCCTGGCTTGGCACGTCGGGATGGTTTCCTGACACTGCGGTGCTTGCCGGTCTGACTGCGTTCGCGGCGGGTTTGGCCGTCTGGCTATGGGTGCTCCGTCAGCACTGGTTGGCTGTGGCCGTGCTGATCCTGATGCTCACCGCCATCCTGACCGGATGGCGATGTGCTGCCCGCCACGATTCCCCATTGACCGACCTGATCCAGCGGCCCATGGTGGCCAGTATCGAGGTGCGCGTCATGACGGAGCCTCAACGCCGGCCTCCGGTGGTGTGGGCACGGGCGGAGTTGCAGCGGGCGATGGGGCGCGAGGTGACGGTGATGGCCCGGCAACCGGTGGTTCTGCTCGCCTCGGGGGATGTGGCGGACGAGTTGCTGGACGTCGAGCCTGGAGCCACCTATATCGTCGTCGCCAGAGCGCGGGCCGCGGAGCCGACGGCCTCAGAAGCCGCTGTGTTGAGCGTGCAACAGATAGACCGGCGAGTGACTCCGCCTAACCTGCTCGATCAGGCGATCAACTCTCTGCGGCAAGGCCTGCGCGATGCCATGACACTCTCTCCGCCGGAACACGCAGCGCTCGTGCCCAGCCTCGTGGTGGGAGACACGACGGCTGTGGACGAGGCCATGACGCAACAGTTCAAAGTCACTGGTCTGGCGCATCTGATGGCCGTCAGCGGAAGCAATCTCGTCTTGGTACTCGGTGCGTGGCTGGCGCTGCTGAGAAGGGTAGGGGTACGCGGCTGGGCCATTCGAGTGGGCGCGGTCTTGGCGGTGGCTGGCTTCGTGGCACTCTGCGGACAGGAACCATCAGTGGTGCGGGCCGCGGCTATGGGGCTGGTCGCTCTGGCCGCCACGGGAATGGGCCAGGCGGCGCGCAGCCTGAGAGGCCTCTTCGTCGCGGTGCTGACCCTCATGTGGATCGATCCGTGGCTGTCTCGATCTGTAGGTTTCGCTCTGTCTGCGGCCGCCTGCGCCGGGATCGTGGTGCTCGGCCCGAGATTGATTGCTTCCTTGAAGCAGTGGGCACCGCGATGGATAGCCGAGGCCTTGGCGGTTCCCTTGGCCGCGCAACTCGCCACTCAGCCGATCATCACCTCCATGAGCGGACAGATCTCGCTGGTGGCCGTGCTGGCCAACGTAGCGGCGGGGCCTTTCGTCGGCCCAACTACTATCCTCGGTTTGGCGGCGGCCTTGACCTTCTGGGCACCGCCCATCTCGCTTTGTCTCGGCTGGTTAGCGGGCTGGATGGCGCAGCCCATCATCTGGGTCGCTCAGGCCGGCGCAGCGATGCCGACCCCAGCCATCGACTGGCCAGTGGGAGTCATAGGTACGGCGCTGGCGACGGTCGCGGCGGCGGGAGCCAGCGTGGCGCTGCCGATCCTTCTTCGTCGAAGGGTCGTGGCTGTGACGATCCTGGTCGCCGTGATCGCGCTGTCCGTGACACGCGTGGGCCCACTTGGGTGGCCAGGACACTGGCAGGCGATGGTGTGTGACGTGGGGCAAGGTGATGCCACCCTCATCCGCGCGGGGGAGTCAGCAGCGCTACTAGTGGATGCTGCGCCCGATGCGATGCCGGTCATGAGATGTCTCGACGACGCCGGGGTGAACCAGGTGCCGCTCCTCGTATTGACACACTTTCACGCCGATCACACAGGCGGGGCAGAAGAGGTCATAGGCAAGTATCGGCCCCAGCTTGTACTGACTCGCGAGGGTCTCCTGCCGGGGTGGCTTCTCCAGGCGGCCCAGAAGGTGGGCTCCGAGGTGCGTGCGGCTCGCCCTGGAGAGGTCATCAGCATTGGTGCGGCGACGTGGACTACGGTCTCGGTAGGAGATCCAGGAGCCGATATGTCTGAGGACTCGGAATCGTCGGCGGAGAACGATGCCTCGGTGATCGGGGTGGCTACCTCGGATCAGCTTCGGCTACTGCTGGCCGGCGACGCTGAGCCAGCCGGCCAGTCCGCGGCGCTGCGTGGCGCGGCCCGCCTGGGGCTGGCCTTGTCGGTGCATATGCTGAAGCTGCCACATCACGGTTCCTCGCGGCAAGACGAGCGCTTCTTCGCCGCCAGCGCAGCCACCTTGGCCGTGGCCAGCGCGGGCGCCGGCAACGATTACGGACACCCCGCGCAGTCCGCGCTCGACCTAGCCCGTGAGCACGGTATGTCGATCGCTCGCACCGACACCGAAGGGGCCATAGCCGTGGAACTGGCCACCGATGGCCTGAGGGTATTGCGACGCGGGACGTGAACGATATCGAGGAAGCACCGGAAAGGCGAAGTAGTTGAACCCGGGGGTTCTATATGGTTTCAGAATGATCAGACCGGAACCGACTGGAGCCACGCACGAGGTGCCGCCAGGGGAGTTGTTCTTCTCGACCACCGATGCGAAGGGCATCATCAAGCTCGGAAACAGCGTCTTCGAGCGCTTGGCGCGCTACCCGGCTCGCCAACTCATCGGTGCTCCGCACAGCATCATCCGGCACCCCTCGATGCCCGGAGGGGCGTTCAAACTCATGTGGGACATGCTGCAGGCCGGCCAACCGTTCTGCGCCTACGTGGACAATCTGGCGGGCGACGGCAGCCGCTACACCGTCTTCGCCACCATCACCCCGCTGGGTCACGACTACCTCTCCGTTCGTACCCGCCCATGCCGCGAGGATCTTCTGACTGCGGCACGTTCGCTCTATCAGGCGGTTCGGCCTGGGGAACTCCAGGCGCGTCAGCAGGGGCTCAGCGCCCATGCTGCGGCGACTCAAGGGCTGGGACACCTGGCACGGCTGCTGGGAGAGGCCGGTTTCCCCAGCTATGACGAATTCATCTGGACCGCATTGCCCGCCGAGGTGGTAGCAAGGGCCAAGGCTGTCGGCGGTTTCCCTGCGCGCCTGGGAGGCGGAACCTTCGGGGCCGTGCTGTCTGCCGCGACCCGTGTGCATCATCAACTTGGCGCATGGATGCAGCATCTCGACCGGCTTCAAAGGACCGCGGATGCCCTGGTGGCTGGGATCACTCAGATGACGGAGACCGTCGCCAAGAGCGAAGCGACCGCAGCCAAGTTCGAGGAGGCGAAGGGCAGTGGTTTCTCTCCGATCATGCTCAGCGTCAACGTCTGGACATCGATGATCGGTGAGATCTCCGCCATGAACCGTGAACTCGTCGAGCAACTCGGCAGGTTGCGCGCCTCGTGTGCCAAAGGCCGCTTCCTCATCGCCTTGGCCATGCTCCACAACGACGCCGTGGCCCAGTTCGCCTGCGAGGCCATCGATGGTACGCCGGGGCCAACCGATCCTAGAGTCGCCATTCAGAGCCTGGTTGCCGCCTTGGTGGATGACGTGCGCAATGCGGCTATAGACCTGACCGCCACGGCTCAACAGGCGGCGGCGGCCAGCGAGCAGGCCGATCTCCTGTCTGGCCTGGTCAAGGTGCCGACCACTCTCATCGACAACTGGCGAATGATGGCCGCCGCTGACCCGGATCCCAAGATCGCTGGCATGATCCCCGAAGTCGCCGAGGTGGTAGAGCGAGGCCATGCCGAGGCGGCGGCTCTCGCCGCGTTGGCCCAGCAGTGCCGCGCTATCGCCACCCCACTTGACGTTGATCCCGTGGTTCGCGAACTCCAAGCCATCAATGGCCATCTGGGGGCGGCCGCCTAGAGGTGGTCATCCTTGGCTGTGGCATGCCGACAAGGCCTGCTGGGCTAGTACTGTCTGCCTGATGAGGCACCTCTTGGCCAAGGTCACCAATCATCGGGTTATCGCGCACCTGCTGGCTGCTAACGACCGCTACAACAAGCGTTTGGGGCCCCAGTTCGCCGCCGCGATCACTTATTTCTCTGTGTTGTCTCTCGTTCCCATTCTCATGTTCGCCTTTGCTGTCATGGGATGGACCGTGAGCGTGCTGCGCCCCGAACTGATGGACACCATCACCGGCACGATTCGGGCCATGTTCGGGGACGAAAACACCACCGGGGACAGCATCAGCAGGGCCATCCAGTACGCGCTCAACAAGTGGAACGAGGTGGGTATCCTCGCCGTCCTCACTGCCGGCTACTCCGGCAGCAACTGGGTGGGCAATCTCAAGCGTGCAGTGCGGGTCATGTGGTGCCGCAAGTTCGCGGAGGCCGTGGAGAAGAAACACATCCTCCTCGAGACCGCGCTCAACCTGGCCACTTTCGTGGGGCTCATCGGCAGCATCGCGCTCGGAGCGGCCGTGACTCAACTGGGCTCGTCTTTCTCGGAACTCATCCTGGATCACTTGGGGTGGAGGCATGTGCCAGGCATCGGGATCTTCTGGTTCGTGCTGACCACCGTGTTGGTCCTCGTCGCCAGTTGGCTACTCATGGCGTTCCTGTTCGTCGTCCTGCCCAACCAAACGGTGCGGCCCCGGGCCTGGCTCGTGGGCACTCTCATGGGGGCCCTAGGGCTGACCGCGCTGCAGGCGGTGGCGGGCAGGCTGTTTGGCTTGTTCTCGGGAAACACCGCCGTCGCAATCTTTGGGCCCATTATCGTGCTCATGCTTGTGTTCAACGTCTTGGCCACGCTCATCCTGATGACGGCGGCTTGGGTTGGAACCGACGAGGTATGGGCCGAGGAACGGGCCAAACGCTTGGCCGAGACCTCGCCCATCGAGATGAGCGAGGTCGATGTCGACGAACCGAGCCACCCGGAACGTTGGGCCGCCACCCGTCCGCTCGACGAACTTCGCGACCCCGAGTCTGTCACGCTGCCAGAGCCTCGCAAAGACAGGTATGTGCGCCAAGACATCGCCATCAGAGGAGCCCGGGCCGGTTGGTACCTGGGCTATGGCGCCGGTGCCGCCGCTGGCGCAGGTCTTGGCGCGGCCCTGGTGGCGGCAAAGCGCTGGGCCCTAAGCCGCCGCAAATGACGGCACCAGCCGTCGCCGGGGCAACGACTGGTGCCGAGATCCGCGCGCCTCAGTGGGCCTGAGCCGGGGCGGGGAAGTCTTGGCCGATATCGGCCAGCAGTTTCTTGTACCAGTCCTGGTTGATGTCGAACGGCTTGCCGCCCTTGATCCGGTCGAAGGCGATAGCACTGAGCACGTCGCCGTTGTCTTCGTCGTGGCCGATGACCCCCGGCTCGCCGCGCAGCGCGCTGTCGACCGCGAGGTCGGTGCACTGCTTGATGAGGGCGAGGTCCTCCTCGTTGGCGCGAGCCGAGCGAGAGAAGTAGCCAGATTTTTGGATCATGGTCTTCTCGGCCCCCAGCTTCTCGGCGAACTTGGAGCCGAACCACGCGCCAGGATTGATCTTGTCGAGCTTGACGTGGCCGAACGGGTCGCGAGGGACCTCCTCGCCCGCGGCCTCCATCTCGGCCACGATCGCGTCGAGACCAGCTCCCTCGGACAGGAAGATCGTCACGTTGCCGACCTCGTCCATGATCTTGTTGAGCCGCTCGGCCTCCCGATTGAGATCGATCTCGCCCTCGGGCACATAGACACCATGGACGTCCCAGGCCTCCCGGCTTAGCCCGATCTCTGGCACCCACGTTTGGGTATCGAGCCACTCGCGGTACTTCTGGGCGGTCGCGGCGGTGAGCCATCCGCAGTGACGTCCCATGACTTCGTGCACGATGAGCATTCGCGAGCCGGAGTTGTGCTCGGCCACGATGTTCTCCGCGAACCGGGCTCCCTGCTCAGCGGCGGTCCACGCGCCAAGCGATTGACGAATCGGGATGACGTCGTTGTCGATGGTCTTGGGCAGGCCTACGACGGTCAGGCCGTAGTCATGTTCGGCCAGATAGGCGGCCAGATCAGCCGCGGTGGTGTTGGTGTCATCTCCGCCGATGGTGTGCAGCACATCGACACCATCCTCGACGAGACGATCGGCGGCCACTTTGAGCGGGTTGTCGCCCTCGGCCACCAGGCCACGCTTCACGAGGTCTTTCGCGTTGGTCAGCTTGACTCGCGAGTTACCGATAGGGGAACCGCCGAACTTGTGCAGCACGGCGGCATTGGCGCGCACCGTGTCATCGACGACGAGGAAGTCGCCCTTGAGCAGACCCTGGTACCCGTGGCGGTAGGCGATGATCTCCACCTCTGGGGCCAGCTCGGTGTAGCGTTCGATCAGTCCGCCAATCGCCGAGGAAAGGCAGGGAGCGAAGCCGCCGGCCGTGAGGATGGCTACCTTCTTGACCATGAGTGTCCTTTCTGAGTGATGGCACGCTGGGCGCGTGTAGCCCCAGCCTAATCGCGGTTTTCCACAGTCGTCACGCCGGGCTCATAGTTGAGTGCTTCATTTGGCACCATGAGTCCATGAACCAACGGGGGCTTTCTGGGGCGGTGCAGACTGCTCTCCTGCTGCCGCTGGCGATCGGGTTGCTGCTGGCAACGCTTCAGTGGGGCATGGTGGCTTGGGCGAATGCGACAGCCGTGGCCGCGGTGGACCAGACCCTTCATGCTGCGGCGGCCCGCGGTGGAGACCTCGTCCGGGCACGCGAGGCCGGTTCTGAGGTGGCCAAAGGCGCATTGTCGGATGTCTCGGTGAAGGTATGGCGTTCCGGTGCGGTCATTGAGGCGTCGGTGACGGGCACGGCCAACTTTGTCATGCTTCCGGTGACGGTCACGCATCGTGGTGAGCGCCCGGTGGAGGAGAGCCGGTGAACCGGGAACGGGGCCTAGCCGTGTCGGTGGAGGCGGCGGTATTGCTGCCGGTTCTCGCGCTCTTCATCGGGCTACTCGTCACCTTGGCCAGAGTGGCACTCGCGGAACAGGCCATTGGTTCCGCCGCCGGGGCGGCGGCACGCGCGGCGACTCTTTCCTCGAGCGGTATGGAGGCCCGTGCCCATGAGGCCGCCGCTGATGCCCTTGAAGAGCGGCAGGCTCCCTGCGGATCCACCACCGTGTCCGTGGCGCTCGGAACGCAGGCGGGGCGTCAAGTGGTGCGCGTTCGGGTCGCCTGCACCGTCGACCTCGCCGATGTTTCCCTTCCCTTGATGCCTGGTTCTTTTCATGTCTCGGCGGAGCGATCCTCGCCGGTGGACCCCTTACGCTCGGGATAGGCTGACCCCATGGCGACGAAACGCAGCATTGGGAAGTTCCAGGTCGGGCCGGTTGGCCTCGGGGCGATGCCAGTTTCGATGAAGAACGGCGGCGGAGCCGCGCCAGAGGAGCAAGCAATCGCGACGGTGCACGCCGCGCTGGACGCAGGGGTCACGCACATCGACACAGCCAACATCTACGCCCCGTCGTGGGACAGCATCGGCCACAACGAACGCCTCATCGCCCAAGCCCTGGCGAGCTACCCAGGAGACACCTCTGGTGTGGTTATCGCCAGCAAGGGTGGGATCGTGCGTTTCGAGGGCGAGAAATGGGGGCGCGACGCGAGTCCCGGCGGTCTCCGGGCCGCCCTTGAGGCCTCGTTGACCGCGTTGGGCCGCGACACGATCGATCTGTACTATCTGCACCGCCCCGACCGCAACCTGGTCTATGCATCCGTGATCGAGTCCCTGGCTCTCTTCCGCGAGGAGGGCCTGATCCGCGAGATCGGTGTTTCGAACGCGAACGTCGAAGAGATCGAGATCGCCCTCGATGTGCTGGGGCAGGGCAATCTCGCGGCCGTGCAGAACGAATTCTCGCCCCGGTTCAACCACACCAGTTTCCCCGAACTGGAGTACTGCGGACGCCATGGTGTGGCCTTCCTGCCTTGGTCGCCCTTGGGAGGAACGGGAGGACCCGCGACCAAGGTGGGGGAGAGGTACCCCGTCATCGCCGATATCGCGGCCGAGCTGGGGGTGAGTCCACAGCAAGTGACGCTGGCGTGGGAGTTGGCGCTCGGATCTCACGTTATCGTCATCCCTGGAGCTTCCCGTCCCGAGTCCATCGTGGACTCAGCCGGGGCGGCTGACCTGATCCTCGGCCCAGAGCACATGGCGGCGCTGTCGGCCGCCCTCTTGTGAGGAGAGTCTCATGGCACAGTACTTCGATGTTCACCCCGACAACCCACAGCCGCGAGCCATGCAGCAGGTGGCGCGGATCCTGGAGGAAGGCGGCCTGATCGCTTATCCCACGGACTCCTGCTTCGCCTTGGGGTGCCGCCTAGGCAACGCCGAGGGCATCGAGAG
>JBHADA010000128.1:0-13638 GCA_041854805.1 Arachnia sp. | reverse complement strand
TCACGGAGGACAGGTAGTTGCGAACCGTCCCAGACGAAAGATGGGCCCGTGCCGCGATCTCGTCCACCCGTGTCCCGTCAGCAGCAAGCTGTAACACCTCGGTCTCGCGCGGGGTGAGTGGGTTGTCACCATAAGAGATCGCTTCGATGGACAGCTCAGGGTCCACATAGCGTCTGCCTTCGTAGACCTGATGAATCACCTCGGCTAGAAGCTTGGCAGAGGTAGTCTTTGGAAGGAAGCCTTTAGCCCCGGCCGCGAGAGCACGCTTCAGTTGCCCTGGCCGCCCATGGGAGGTGAGAATCAGGCACCGGGTCTCGGGCGCGACCTGAGCGGCGAACTCGGTCACAGCGACCCCGTCTTGCCCAGGCATGTGGAGATCGAGCACGGCAACGTCGGGGCGATGTTTGGCGATTGCGGCTAGCGCCTCCGGCCCGCTGGCAGCCTGGCTAACCACCTCGATTCCCGGTTGCAGATCGAGCAGTGCGGAGAGCGCGTCACGCAGCAGAGTCTCATCATCGGCCAGTAGTACCCGAATCATGGCTCCCCCTTTCATTGGGAATCTGCACGCTGAGCTTGAACCGGTCTTGATCCTCCACGACTTTCAGGGTGCCCTGCACCGAAGCAAGCCGTTCCCGCAAGCCAACCAGGCCACGACCGCCTCGTTCGCCGCCGGGCTGAGCACCGTCGTTGGCCACAATCAACCCTACGCGTTCATCGTCCACCTCGAAGCTGATGGTCGCGGTGCTGGCCGACGAGTGACGCACGATGTTGGTGACCGCCTCGCGCACCACCCAGGCCAAAGGATCGGCGGCGTGGCGAGGAATCCGCTCGACGTCGCCCACGACTTGGGGTTGGACACCGGCTGAACGCAGTAGCGACTGCGCACCTTGGAGCTCCTTGGTCAGGTCGATTGACCGGTAGCCAGAAACCAGGCTGCGGACCTCGGCTAGGGAGTCTTCGGCCAGACGTTGGACTTCGCGCATCTGGCTCGTAGCTCCCTCAGCGCCCAGTGCCGCTAACTCGGCGGCTAAGTCAGACTTGAGAGCCACGGCCGTGAGAGTCCGCCCCAGCACGTCGTGCAGGTCACGCGAAAACCGGGCTCGTTCTTCCGCGACCGCCAGCCGTGCCCTGAGTTCCTCAACCTCTTGGACTTGGCGGAGCATGGCCAGAGCCCAGAGGCAGGTGCGCACCGACGCCGCGAGCACCGCCACGCCAATCGCGGCGGTAAAAGCACTGGGCAGGGCCTCGGCGAAGGGCTGGCTGGTAACTCGCAGCAGGAGCACTAGGGCACCGACGCCGGCCGCGCCGGACAGATGCCACCGCCAGCGCAAGACTGGGCCGAGGCCGATGACGAGGTTGAGGAAGATCAACATCGTCGTCGATGCGAACTGTGCCGGCCGCAGATCCGCTGCCCAGAGCCCACCGAGCACGGCACCCACCGTGGCAAGCCCAAGGGCCAGCAGAGTCTGCGGCTGGGGCGGGTGGCCGCTGGCGGCGAGTTGAGCGCCCCGGTAGGCGGCCACGGATGCAGCGGCCGCCTGGACGGTCAGGAGCAAGATGAGGGCTTGCACCCGTTCTCCCGAGCCGACCAGCACGGGCCACGCCCCGAGCACCACCGCCGGCGGCATGCTTCCAATGCTGAGGAGCAGGTAGCGGCTCAGTTTCTCTTGGGGCGGTGCTGCCCGCCACCTGCTCATCCACATCGAGTCCTCCGATCAACGGCGGCGCTGGAACTGCATGCGAGCTCTGGCGAGGGCAGTCAACGCTACGGCCCATGCTGCCAGCACAAGCAGCGGGCCAGCGGCCGTGCCCCAGGAACTCGCCGCGCCAAGGGAGGAGGTTCCCCCCAGCCCCAACGAGAACAGATCGCTGGCAGCTCGCAGCGGGGTCAATTTCGCAACGAAATCGGCAGCCTCTGGTAGGCCCGGCAGGGTCCCCGGAAGCAACAGCATCAGCGGCGCGATAGTGGTGTACTGGGCGGCCTCCGTGGACTTGGTAAATGAGCTGCACACCGCCGCGAAGGAAACACCTACGCAGGCGCTACCGAGGACCGCGAGGGTCGCCACGATCGGGTTGGGAAACGCGGGCAACCCGAACATCGTGAAGGCCACCGCGCTGCCCATGACAAGCTGGCCCAGCAGCACGGCGACGGACGGCAGGGCCGCCGCGATGAGCGCCCCCCAGGGGGTGACGAGGCCAGTGGCCATCCGTTGGAATTGGCCGTCTTCTCGCCGGGCGACGAAAATTGTCGTCAGGTTGTACAGCAGCACAAACAAGGTGCCAAAGATCAGCAGTTCGGCAATCCGGTCGACGCCGAAGCTGCTTGAGGCCTGCCCGTCGAGCCGGCCTAAGGTGACTGCTCCGATTGTCCCCACTAGGACGGGGGCCATGAGGAGAGCCGTCGTCAAGGCGGTGCGATTGCGTAGCAGAAGCTTGGTTTCGGCAACAGCTACAGCGGTGATGCGGCGTGCTGCCGATGGGATGGGGGCGGCGGTGATGAGCATGTGTTTGCCTTTCAGTCGAGGTCAGCTTGTTCCAGAGCCAGGAAGGACGCTTCGAGGGTGGCCGCGCGGGCCTCAAGGCCAGCCAGTTCGACGCCCATTTCGCTCGCCAGTGCGAGCAGGGCAGTCAGCGTGGCCTGGACATCCGTGGTGTCGAGGACCGTTTCGGAGCGGTCGAGAAAAGTGCGCTTCACCGCGGGGAGCCGCTCGAGACGCGCCGCGGTGAGGCGGGGCTCGTGGATATAGCGGATTTGCGCGTTGTGCTCACGGGTGAGATCGGTGACGCTTCCCTCCCGGACGATTCGGCCGTCTGCCATGATCATGACGCGATCGGCGTGCGCCTCGGCCTCCTCCAGATAGTGGGTGGTCAGGATGACCGACGTTCCCTCACTCAGGAGGTTGGAGACCATCTCCCAGGTCGCCGCGCGGGAGGCAGGGTCAAGCCCTGTCGTCGGCTCGTCGAGGAATAGCAGGTCCGGGTTCCCGACCGTGGCGAGCGCCAAGTCGAGGCGTCGCCGCTCGCCGCCGGAGAGGGAGCTGATGCGCAGGTCGGCCCGGTCCTGTAGGCGGACATCGGCCAGCACGTCGCCGACCGGGCGCGGGGCCGGCAGCGTGGCGGCCCACATTCGAAGCATTTCTCGCGGAGTCAATTCCCCGGCGAACCCCGCCTCCTGCAGCATGATCCCCGTTCGGGCTCGCACCGCCCTCCGCTTACGGATCGGGTCGCTTCCGAAGACGGACACGGTGCCGCCACTGGCGGGCGCCATCCCGGATAACACCTCCATGAGCGAGGTCTTCCCTGCGCCGTTGACTCCCAGCACGGCGAGCAACTCGCCGGCCGCCAGCGTCAGGTCGACTCCCTTGACCGCCTGGTGCTTTTTCTGTCCGCGGCCGTAGACCCGCTCGATTCCCTGCGCCTCGATTACCAATGTCATGTGAGTTCCTTCCTTTCCCCCATCGTCGCGCGCAACAGAAAGGATGGTTAGTGCCAAGGGTCAGGGATTTCCCATAAGGATTCACGGGTGGGAATATGACATTGTCATGGTTCCGGCTTGGCTATGGACGTCCAGGTACCCCAGCGGAGGAAGCTCCGTCGATCATGCCTCTGGCTCTAGCGGGCGTTCTTCTTGGAAGGAAAAGCCCCGCCGGTCGAGTAGCTAGACGCGGCAGCGGCCAGCTACTCGACCGGCGGGGATGTCCTTTCTTTTGGGGTATTACTATGCCGAACTACTCGGCCGGCGGAGGTGGCATGGACCTCAGCGAGGAGCCGACAACGCCGCCATCGTCACGTAGTTGTACGGCTTGTTGAAGTGGGGCAGGAAGAAGATGTCCAGCAGGGCGAGCTTGTCGATGGTGACCCTCTCCTGAATGGCCAGGGAGAACATGTGGATCATCATGGAGACGTCCTCCTTGGACGCGATCTGACAGCCCAGGATGACGCGGCTGTTGCGGTCGAAGATGATCTTGATGCTCACCGGATGGTTATCCACCTCCATGAACTCGGGCCGCTGCAGATCCGTGAATTCCGTCGTCACGGGGTCGTACCCGAATTCCCTGGCCTTAGCAGTGGTCAGGCCGGTAGAGACCATCTTGAGGTCGTAGACGCACACCCCGTTGGAACCCTGCACGCCGGCCGACCCGATGGGCGTTCCGCCAGCATTGTGGGCCGCCACCACACCGGATCGCACCGCGTTGGTGGCCAGCGCAATGTAGTTCGGCACGCCGGCGGCGTTGTCGTACACGGTGGCGCAGTCGCCGATGGCGTAGACGTCCTCGCGGCTGGTGCGCTGGTTCCGGTCGACAAGGTAGGCGCCGTTGCCGAACAGCTCCAGCGCGTCCTTGCCAAGGTCCGTGTTGGGACGGAATCCGACGGAGATCACCACCATGTCCACATCGATGCTCTCCCTGTCCGTCACCACGCGTTCGACCCGCTGCCCGCCAGAGACGGCGAGAACGTTCTGCCCGAGCGCGAGCCGGATGCCATGCTCCGCGAGGTTCTGGCTCATCATCTCCCCGAATTCCGGGTCGTAGTAGCCCTCGAGCGGCGTGCTCGCCACGTCGATCAGGGTGACCTCCCGGCCGAGCCGCTGGAAGGCCTCGGCGAGTTCGACGCCGGTGTAGCCGGCACCGATCACCGCAATTCGCCGGATGGACTCGTCCTTCAGCTTGTCGATCACCTCGGCGGCATTCTGGAACAGCTTGATGAACTGGACATTGTCCAGGGTGGCCTTGAACTCCCTGGTGCCGGGCACGAGTTCGACACCCGAGATCCGCGGAACAATGGGCGCCGAGCCGGTGGCGAGGATGAGCTTGTCGTAGCTCTCGGTGCGCCGCTGGCCGTTCTGGACGACGTGCACCTGCTTGGCGTCGAAGTCGATGGACTCGACGGGGGTCTCCATGTGGACGGTGGCGCCGGCGGCCTCGAGCTGCTCTTTGGACGAGTAGAACAGGCCCTCCGAGCCTGCTATCTGCCCGCCGATCCACAGCGCGACTCCGCAGCCCAGGAAGGAGATGTTCGAGTTCTGGTCGAACACGACCACCTCGTTGTCCGCACCATAGTTCGCTAAGAGGGTGTTGAGGCAGGCGGTACCGGCATGGTTCGCGCCGATGACGACGATCTTGCTCACGTTCAAGGTCCTCACGTCAAGGATGCGCGCGCGACTACCGGTTTGGCAGCACCCAGCACATCCGGGTCCCCCAGAGCCTATGTCTCGAGAAGGTCACAACTTAGCAACGGAACCGTAACGACACTGGTCGAACCCGTCCGGGTCGCGACAGGCCGGCACCTCCACACGAGGCGCTCCGCGTGCGCGTCCCGCCTCACCCGACGAGACTCGCGCCCCGGCTGGCGATGACCTCGCGATACCAGTGGAAAGACTTCTTCCGGTATCGCTCCAGCGTGCCGGCACCGTCGTCGTCGCGGTCCACATAGATGAAGCCGTAACGCTTACTGAGCTGGGCCGTGGAGGCGCTGACCAGGTCGATCGGGGCCCACGACGTGTAGCCCAGTACCTCGACGCCGTCCTCGATGGCCTCGGCCACCTGCACGAGGTGATCATTGAGGTAGGCGATGCGGTAGTCGTCGACGACGGTCGGCTCCCCGTCCACCTCCACCAACTCGTCTCGAGCACCCAGCCCGTTCTCCACGATGAACAAGGGCTTGCCCCAACGTTGCCAATAGTCGCCCAGCACGATGCGCAGGCCCACCGGGTCGATCTGCCATCCCCACTCGGACGCCTCAAGGTACGGGTTCGTCACTCCCCCAAGAAGATTGCCTTCGCCGGCTTCGGCGTCCGGATCAGCGGAGGCGCACGCGCTGACGTAATAGCTGAACGAGACGAAGTCGACCGTGTGCCGCAGATCGGCCCGGTCCTCGTCGGTGATGTTCACCTCGATGCCCGACTCTCGCCATTCGCGCAACAGGTACCCCGGGTATTCGCCGCGACAATGCACGTCGCCGAAGGCATAGTTGGCCTCTTCGACGCGTCGGGCGGCCAGCACATCAGCCGGGTTGGGCGTGAGTGGATATGTGGGCATGGCCAGGATCATGCATCCCACCCGGGCGTCGTCAATGAGTTCGTGGGCCAAGCGGGTGGCACGGGCGGACGCGACGAGTTCGTGGTGGATGGCCTGGTAGAGGTCTTGGCGGGACAGCTCCTGCGGCGGCGTCCAGATCCCGCCCGACATGAGAGGGAAATGCAGCACCGAATTGATCTCGTTGAAGGTGAGCCAATACTTGACGCGACGACCGTAGCGTTCGAACAGCACCCGGCAATAGCGCTCGAAAAGGCCAATGAGGCGACGGTCACGCCAGCCGTCGTAGGCGCGGGCCAAGTGAAGCGGCGTCTCATAGTGGGAGATCGTGATCATGGGCTCGATACCGTGCCGCTCGCACTCGTCGAGGACCCGGTCGTAGAACGCTAGGCCGGCCTCGTTGGGTGTTTCCTCGTCTCCGCGTGGAAAGATCCGGCTCCACGCCACCGAGAACCTGAACACGGTGAACCCCATCTCCGCCAACAGCGCGATATCGTCCGCGTAGCGATGGTAGAAGTCGATGCCGGCCAGCTTGAGATTGTCTGGCGTGGGTTCCTCGGTGGGCGGGGCCTTGATACCGCGGGGCATGACGTCCTGGATGGAGAGTCCCTTGCCGTCGGCGTCGTAAGCGCCCTCGATCTGGTTGGCGGCCACGGCGCCGCCGAAGAGAAAGGTCTGGGGAAACCGGGTCATGATTGGTCCTTCCTGGTGATGGCAAGGATGGTGTCGCCGGCCTCGACGTCGCGGACAGGCTGCGGTTCGACGCCGGCGAGGGCGGCAGTATTGGTGACGATGACGAGCGTGGTGGTGTCGTAGCCGTCGGCTCGGAGGGCGTCCAGATCCACGGTGGCAAGCTGGTCTCCCCGCTTCACTCGCTGCCCCGCGGTAACCAGTTTGGTGAAGTGCTTCCCGTCGAGTTCGACGGTGTCGATGCCGATATGCACTAGCACCTCCACCCCGTCATCCGAGGCGATGCCGTAGGCATGTCCGGAGTCCATCGCCACCACGAGCTGGCCACTGATGGGGGCGCTGACCCGCCCGTCGCTAGGGGCGATGCCAACCCCCGCACCCATCGCACCCGACGCGAAAGCCTGATCGCCCACCTCCTCCAATGGCATCACCCTGCCAGAAACCGGTGCGACGACGCTCGGCGTCCCCGGCGCATCATCCCCGCCGGGGTCGAACGTGACCGCCTCGGTGTCGGGCGCGTCGGGAAAGCCCACGGCGAACGTGAGTCCAAACGCAATGGTCATGGCGACGCCACACCCGATGAGCTGCATCGCGAAACTGCCGACATTCATATAAGCAGGCAGTGCGATGAGCGATGGGAAGACGAATGAGTCGTTGGCGTTGCCGCCGACGGCGGCCAGGATCCCGCCGGCCGCGCCGCCGATGCAGCCGAAGAGGAAGGGGCGCTTCTTGGGCAGGTTGACGCCATAGATGGCGGGCTCGGTGATGCCCGACAGCAGCCCCGACAGAGCCGCAGGCCCGGCGATCTGCCGTAGCCGCCGGGAACGGGTACGCAACATCACCGCCAGCGTCGCGGCACCCTGCGCAAGCACCGCGGGTAGCACCGGTCCGCCCAGCAGCGTGTGCCCCACCGTGTTGAGGTCGTTGAGCATGACGGGCACCAGCGCCCAGTGCAGGCCGAACATGACGAACACCTGCCACAGGCCGCCCATGATCGCGCCACCGGCCCAGGGCGCCGTCTCGAACAGGTATCCGATGCCGCTGGAGAGCGCATTGGCCGCATACGTCGTGGCCGGCCCGAACGTGAGCATGGTAAGCGGGGCCATGACGAACAACACCACGAGAGGGATGGTGAAGTTCCTGATGGTGGCCGGCAGAACGCGAGCGAGGAAGCGCTCCAGATGCCCCTGCAACCAGACCGCCACGATGATGGGCACCAGCGAACTCGTGTAGTTGGCCACCACGACGGGAATGCCGAAGTAGTGGACGGTCTCCACACCGGCTTCAATATCCGACCAGGAGACCACCGTCGGATAGACCAGCGCGCCGGCGATGGCCATGGACGTGTACTGATTGGCCTTGAAATGCTTGGCGGCGCTGACGCCCAGCACCAGAGGCAGGAAGTAGAACAACGCGTCGGAGGCGGCCTGCAGGATCTGGTAGGTCGTTCCCGTGTCGCTGAGCCAGCCGAAGGTCGCGGCCATGGCGAGGAATGCTTTGAACAGGCCCGCGCCGGCGAGGGTCCACAGCACGGGGTGGATGACTCCGGAGATCAAGTCGATGAACCGGCTGAGCAGGTTTCCCTTGGCCGCGTCGGCGGGGGCGGATGCGCCGTCGAGGTTCGTCGCTCGTATCAACTCCTGGTAGACGTCCGCCACGGTGTCGCCGATGACCACCTGGAACTGTCCACCCGCCTCAACGACGGTGACCACTCCTTCGAGCGCCTCGACGCTGGCTTTGTCCGCTGCCGCGGCATCGTTGAGTTTGAGCCTGAGCCTGGTGGCGCAGTGTGCGGCGGAGACGACATTGGACTCGCCACCGACTCCGCTGAGGATGTTGGCTGCCAGTTGCTTCGGATCGACGGCCATGGTTCCTCCCCGAACCGGACCGGAGACAGACGCCCCCGGGTCTCGTCTATCTGTGTCGCGATTACATCACGTGAGACACCCCGGGTCAACAGCGTTCGCCGCCCCGTCTGGCCCGCCAGCACGGCAGGAAGATCCGTAGGCGACGCCTACGTTCGAAAGTCCCTGCGATCCATCCACCTCAGCAAGGGGATACACGACACAAGCCGACGCCCCGGGCGGACAAGATGGACCGATTCATGAGACACTCAGACGTCGGTGTGGCGGCACAACACAGGAGGTTCAATGAAGCCGTCTTCCATATGGCACTTCACCACGGCGTGCGTCGCGGCTGTCATGGGCGGTGTGCTCATCTTGTTCTTCGTGCTCTCGAGCCTCTCCAGCCAGCAGGAGCCGTTGGCGGAGGACCCTCCGGTTGTCGTCATCACCATGGACCCCAAGGACCGCAACACTCCCGCGCCGTCGCCCAGCCCGTCAGCGTCGCCGACCCAGACCCCAAAGAGCACCTCAAGCCCATCGACCAAGGCGCGCAACGTCTCCAAGACTCGCCCGACCCGCACCGCATCCCCCACGCCGACCAAGTCGGCCACGCCCAGCCCGCGCGCCACAAACTCGGCCACGCCCAAGCCCGTCCCGGCGCCTAGCACGTCCTCGCCTTCCAAGCCACAGCCCACGGCCGCAAACACCCCCAAGCCCGCCCCCACCCCGTCGAGCACCCCGCCCCAGGTCAATCCCCGCGATCCCTACCGCGACGATCGCTACCGCAGTGACCGGCGCCGCGACCGGTGGCGCGATCGCTACAACCGTGATCGGTACCGCTGGGATGACCGTAGCCAGGACTGGGACTGGGATTGGGACGATGACGATGATGATGACGACGACGATGACTGACGCGCCCAAAGATGAAGATTTTCTCATCTAAGCGCAGTGGTTTTCTTCATCTGGCCTGAGTGTGCTGGGCACACACACCAGAGTGGAGGAACACATGAAGTCATCGACGAAATGGTTGCTTGCCGCGGCATGCGGAATAGCCGCGGTGGCCGTCATCCTGCTCGCCTCTCTGACGGCCCCTGGCGCCTCCGTCGTCGAGCCCGCGGTGACCGCTGGCGACGATAATTCGGAAGCCATCGTGGTGAGCCATCCGGCCTCCGAGTCACCCTCGGCCTCACCCACACCTTCCACCGCCGCTCCGTCCACCTCACCGTCCTCGACGGCGCCAACCACACGCTCTTCCAGCGGCGCCACGACCACGAAGCCGACACGATCCGCCACCAAGGCCAAGCCCGTTCAGCGCACCCAGACCCCCGTCTACAACGATGACGATGACGACGATGACGACGGTGGTGATGACGACGGCGACGACTGACAGCGGCTGCCGCGCGGACTAGTCCTGGCAAGCGTCCTCTTGGGGGAAGCTCCGCCGGTCGAGTAGTTCGGCATGACACACACGGGGCTTCGCCAGTCTCGACAAGAGTCGCATCCCAAGGAAGAGGGATACCGAACCCCGCCCCACACGAGAACCCGTGGCATTACACGACTCACAGTCTCGACACGCCGCATAGAGCTCCGCTCATGAACCCCGAGATGTGGACTCCTACGCTCGGCTGACTTGTCCAGACCCCACAACGTCGTCACCCCAGATTTGGGCCGAGTGGGTTTAATTAGCGCCGAAATTTGCGCGATTCTTACATCACCCCCTGTTCTTGGGGGGTTGTCGCCGTGCTCGAAGGCACAGCGATGACCGGGCGGCACCCACGCCGCATAGCTAGGAGGAAGATGTTCCAGCGCATCGCCATCGTCAACCGGGGCGAGGCCGCCATGCGGCTCATCCATGCCGTGCGAGACCTCAACGCCGAACTCGGCCAGAGGATCACCACCATCGCCCTCTACACCGATGGCGAACGCTCCGCCATGTTCGTACGCGAGGCCGACGAGGCCTACCCCATCGGCCCAGCGTCCGAACGCCCATATCTCAATCACGATCTCCTCGCCCGCGTGCTGCACGAGGTCGGGGCCGACGCCGTCTGGGTGGGGTGGGGATTCGTCGCCGAGGACGCCGCCTTCGCTGACCTCGTCGAATCCCTCGGCATCACGTTCATCGGCCCCACTGGAGAGTCGATGCGTCGTCTTGGCGACAAGATTGGCTCCAAGCTCATCGCCGAGGAGGTGGGCGTCCCCGTGGCGCCCTGGTCGGGAGGAGGCGTCGACACCCTCGACGAGGCGCTCGCCGCAGCCGAAAGAATTGGCTACCCGCTCATGCTCAAGGCCACCGCAGGCGGCGGCGGTCGCGGCATCCGTCGCGTCGATGGGGCCGACGACTTGGCCGACGCCTATCAGCGGACCCGAGACGAGGCCGAGCGGGCCTTCGGCTCCGGCGTCGTGTTCCTAGAGAAACTAGTCACCGGCGCCCGGCACGTGGAGGTTCAGCTCATCTCCGACGGCGAGACGGCCTGGGCGCTAGGCGTGCGTGACTGCACCGTGCAGCGCCGCAACCAGAAGATCATCGAGGAATCCGCATCCCCGCTGCTCACCGCAGAGCAGGCCGACGACCTCAAGGCCTCCGCCGAGCGTCTCGCCCTAGCCGTGGGCTACCGCGGCGCAGGCACCGTCGAGTTCCTCTACCACCCGGGCGAGAAGATGTTCGCGTTCCTGGAGGTCAACACCCGCCTCCAAGTGGAGCACCCCATCACGGAGGTGACCTGCGAGTTCGACCTAGTCAAAGCCCAGATTCACGTGGCCGCCGGCGGCAGGCTGACCGGCCGCCCCGCCGAGCAGGGCCACGCCGTGGAGGCCCGGCTCAACGCGGAGGACCCGGACCGGGACTTCGCACCCTCCCCCGGGCTCATCGCCAAGCTGGATCTGCCCGCCGGGCCCGGCATCCGTGTCGACACCGGCGTGGCCGAGGGCGACGTCATCCCCGCCGACTTCGACTCCATGATCGCCAAGATCATCGGTTTTGGCCGCACCCGCGCCGAGGCCTTGGGGCGCCTGCGTCGCGCGTTGACGGAGACCACCGTCGTCATCGAGGGCGGCGCCACCAACAAGAGTTTCGTGTTGGAGCTGTTGAAGCGGCCGGAGGTCACCCTCGACGGCGACGCCGCCCCCGCCGACACGGGCTGGATCGACAGGGCGCGCGCCGAGGGGCATTTGGTGGCCGACGAGCATGCGGGCGTTGCGCTGGTGGTGGCCGCCATCGAGGCCTACGACGAGACCACGGGTCTGGAGACGGACCGCCTGCTGGAGACGGCCCACGGAGGCCGTCCGCAGACCCAGCACAAGTCGGAGGGGGTGCAGGTGGACCTCAAGCTGCGCGGCACCACCCACAGCGTCACCGCGCTGGCCACCGGGCCCGGCAGGTACCGGGTGGCCGTGGATGGCCAGCCCACGGAGGCGATCATCGAGCGGCTCGACGCCGTCCACAGCCGTCTCACCGTCGGCGGGCAGCGGCACAGGGTGGTGAGCGCCATCCACGGCCCCATCCATCTCATCGAGGTGGACGCCGTCACGCATCGGATCTCGCGCGACGAGGGCGGCGTGCTGCGCTCCCCCGCGCCGGCACTGGTGGTGGCCACACCCGTCACGGTGGGCGACGAGGTGGAGGCCGGGGCCGCCGTCGTGGTGCTCGAGTCCATGAAGATGGAGACCATCATTCATGCCCCATTCCCGGCGCGCGTCAAGGAGCTTCACGTCATGACCGGCTCCCAGGTGGAAACCATGGCGCCACTAGTGCGGCTGGAGCCCCTGGGCGAGGGCGGCGAGGATGCGTCGGCCGAGTGCCCGGTGAAGGTGCCCGCCCCCGCCCACCTCGGCACAGCCGAGGAGCGCGCCGCTGCGTTGCTGAATGACCTGTCCGCCCAACTCATGGGCTACGACGTGGACCCCGCCGGGGACACCTTGGAGCGCTACCTCGCGGCACGCGACGAGGTGGTAGCCGCCGGCGGCGACGTGCTGTCCGCCGAGACCGCCGTCGTCGAACTCTTCGCGGACCTGGCCGAACTCAGCCGCAACCGCCCCTTCGGGGAGCAGGGCCGCACCGAGCTGCGCATCCACTCCGACCGGGAGCATTTCCACCGCTACCTCACCACGCTCGACGCGGACCGCGCCGGGCTGCCCGCCCAGTTCGTGGAACGACTCGGCCGGGTGCTGGCGCACTACGGCGTCGAGACGCTGGACCGCACCCCCGACCTGGAGGCCGCCGTCTTCCGCGTGTTCCTGGCCCAGAAGCGCATGCCTGCCGACGCGGCGGTGATCGTGGCCATCCTGGAACGCTGGATTTGCCAACCCGCGCCCGAGGGCCATCTCAACGCGGCCGCCCGCGCCCACCTGGAGCGGGTGGTGCGGGCCACACAGTTGCGCTTCCCCATCGTCGGCGACCTGGCGCGTTCGGTGCGGTTCCGCTGGTTCGACCAGCCCCTCGTGGACGCGGAACGCGCCGAGGTACTGGCTGGAGTGGCGGACGAGGTGGACGCGTTGGCCGCTCATCCCGACGCCCCGGACTATGCCGAACGCATCGCCCGGCTCGCCGCCATCCCGGAGTGGACGGCCAACTTCCTAGCCAGCCGGCTAGGCCGCGACGGGACCCCAGCCGTGGAGCCGATGCTCGAGGTGCTGGTGCACAAGTACTACACCGACTACGGACTACTCAGCGTGGACCGCACCACGGTGGATGGGCGGGCCAAGGTGACGTCGCGCTATCTTCTGGACGGCGTGCCGCGCACCTTGATCAGCACCGTCGGCCTAGCCAGCGAGCTGGCGGCGGGCGGGCCGCTGGAGCGCGTCTTGGCCGATGGGTTCGCCGCGCGGCCAGACGGCGACGAGGCCGTGGGCGAGGTGTATGTGCTCTGGGATGGGCCCATCGACGGCGAGTCGCTGGGCGAGCAGGTACTGACCCGGCTGCGGGGCTGGGAGCTGGATCCATCGTTGACCCGGCTGGCGGTGGCGGCGTGCGTCGCTGACGGCACCGTCGAGTACCGCAGCTTCCGCAACATCGACGGCGTGCTAGTCCATGACGACAATGTGGACTCGCTGCATCCCATGACGGCTCGCCG
>JBHADA010000127.1:0-9610 GCA_041854805.1 Arachnia sp. | reverse complement strand
TTTGCCCACCTGCCGAGCGCCCTCGATCACCAAAACGGGCGAGACTTCCAGTAGCTCCTCCGCCCAGTTACGCAGGTGCCTAGCAACTAGCATCATGCCAAGACAGTACCGCAGGCCGAGCCGGGAACTTCGCGTTTCGCTGCCTACTTTCTGGCGTTTCGCTGGCCTAAACATCGCGTTTCGCTGCACGATTTCTCGCGTTTCGCTGGCCCGGCGGGCGATGATCCGCTGAGCGCGGGCCCTCTACTGCCGCGTCACGGCTGGGTGATCTCGCGTGCACCGACGGGGCCGCCGAGCGTCACGAGCAAGGACCCCAGGCGCGCCTCCTGGGTGCACGCCTCCGGAGCCCCTGGAATGGTGCCCGTAAGAATCGTGATGACGATCCGGGTGTCGCTCTCCTCGACCTCGACGTCAACCCCGTAGCACGCGGGAGCGCCTGTGGCGTAGTAGACCCGAACCTGGTCATCCCCAACCATCTCGTAGCGGCTCCATCTCACGGGATGCATGTCGGTCAAGTCGTCGCGCGGGGTATCGTCGCGCGGCGACGACGTGGCCACCGACGAGGCGGGAGAGGCCGTTGATCCCCCACCCGCCGGGGCACAGCACGCCACCATCATGGCTGACATTAGCGCGAGCGAACGCACAAGTTTCGCCTCAGTCCCCGTCGGCAGCCACATACATATCCCAGACTGCTGCTCGCAGGAAGGGCCCATTGCTGCGCGAGTGGTCATCTTGGAGACTCCAAGAATTGACCGTCTTGATTTTTCCGAGTCCAGAATTGTTGCTATAGTCCTTGAGGTAGGGACCACCAGACGCCCCTCCCCCGAAATCGCATCCAGCAATACCGATAAAGCCGTAGGATTCGTATACCCCCTTCGCGGTATTGCCCCAACAGGCCCACATGACCTCGCCTCCACTGCGGTTCATCGGATAAGCGAACCAATCGGCATAGAATTCATACTCCACCCCTCCTGTGATGAGCCCATGACCTCCCACAGCATCGACGACGCGCCGCCCGAACTCGTTCGCGAATGTAGCGACGAAGGCGACGTCCGAATTTAAACCTCGGGGCGTATTACCATGGTCAACCCAGTCGCTCATGGTTCGGAAGGTTCGCGCCTGGAAGGTTCCGTGGGGCCTTACCCCGTTGTGATACCCAGGGATGAACACCCAGTTCTGATGCCAGGTCTGCCCGGGGCCACCATGGACACAGTGGCCCGCTGTGGCCACCATGCTCCTGCTACCACTGTTCACCGCGGAAGCAGAACACACATAGTCGCTGCCGTCAGTAGCATTACGGAAGAAGACCTTTCCATTCACGTGGGACCAGTTGGTTACCCCTACCACAGCGTCAGGACGCTCTACCGGCGTAACCGGCAGCGATGCCTCCACAGTCCGTTCGGGACCAACCTCCTTAGGCTGAAGCTTTTGGAATTCCCGCTCGGCCGCCGTGGTGATTTCGGATGTCTCGACGGGAGTAGCACGAGCCATGCGTTCAGCGGTCCAGTACTTGGCGACCACGTCGCCGTTCTTGGAACTCACCTCATCCTGTTCTCCTCTTGCCGGATCAAACACCGGCGCCACTGCCTCAGTTGAGGCATTCGAAACCTCGACCGAATTACCATCAGCTCTCGCCGGACCCCCGAAAGCGGCGCTTACCGTGAGGCCGATGGCGACAGCCGCTACAAGCATGGAAGTTCGTCGTGACTTGACTGCCCTGGGGACACTTCGCTGTTCCATTCAACGACACTATGCATACTCGCGATACACGTCAAGAAATGGACGCGCTCTCAGTGGAAGAAACTCCGAATCCACGGAGTGCCTACCTAAAGATCAGGTTGTGAGCACATGCGGCGTCTCGCCTTCGCCCTGCGGCTGCCCTCGCCCAGTCAGCCAGAGAGTTGGTGCGCCGCTGCGGTGGGCACTGGGCGTACACTGCTTGGCGCACCCCACCGTCGAGCCGTTAGGTCACGCATGCCCATCTCCACCCGAGCCGATCTGCGCAACGTCGCCATCGTCGCCCACGTCGACCACGGCAAGACCACCCTGGTCGATGCCATGCTGTGGCAGTCCGGGGCCTTCCGCGAAGGTTCAGACGTCAACAAACGGGTCATGGACTCCATGGACCTGGAGCGCGAGAAGGGCATCACCATCCTCGCCAAGAACACCGCGGTGCGGCACGTACGCCCCGGCGGGGACGAGGTGACCATCAACATCATCGACACCCCCGGCCACGCCGACTTCGGCGGCGAGGTGGAACGCGGGTTGGAGATGGTCGACGGAGTCCTGCTGCTCGTCGACGCGTCCGAGGGCCCGCTGCCCCAAACCCGGTTTGTGCTGCGCAAGGCCCTGGCCAAGAAGCTGCCAATCATCGTCGTGGTCAACAAGGTGGATCGCTCCGATGCCCGCATCTCCGCCGTGGTCGAAGAGACCTACGACCTCTTTCTCGACCTGCTCGACGACGACGCGGCCGACGCCTTGGACTTTCCCATTGTCTACGCCTCCGCCAAGGCGGGACGAGCCTGCCTCACCCAGCCCGCCGACGGCGACATGCCAGACTCACAGAACCTGGAGCCCCTCTTCGACGCGCTCATGGAGCACATCCCCGCACCTACCTACGAGGAGGGCGCCACGCTGCAGGCGCATGTCACCAACCTCGACGCCTCCCCCTACCTCGGCCGCCTTGCGCTGTGCCGAATCGTGGCCGGCGAGCTGAGGCGCGGCCAGCAGGTGGCGTGGTGCAAGACCGACGGCACCGTGGTCAACGTGAAGCTGTCCGAGTTGCTGGTCACGCAGGCCCTAGAGCGGGTACCCGCCGACAGCGCCGGCCCAGGCGACATCGTCGCCATCGCGGGCATTCCGGAGATCATGATCGGCGAGACGCTTTCCGATCCAGACGACCCGAAGCCGCTGCCGCTGATCCACGTCGACGAACCCAGCATCTCCATGACCATCGGCATCAACACCTCGCCGCTGGCGGGCAAGTCCGGCAAGAACCTGACCGCACGCCTGGTCAAGGCCCGGCTCGATCAAGAACTGGTGGGCAACGTGTCGATCCGCGTCAACCCCACCGAACGCCCCGACACCTGGGAGGTGCAGGGCCGCGGCGAACTGCAACTGGCCGTCCTGGTGGAGATGATGCGCCGCGAGGGCTTCGAGCTGACCGTCGGCAAACCCCAGGTGGTCACCCGCACCATCGACGGCGCACTCCACGAACCCATCGAGCGGCTCACCGTCGACATTCCGGAGGAATTCGTGGGCGTCGTCACGCAGTTGATGGGGCTACGTCGCGGGCAGATGGAACAGATGGTCAACCACGGCACAGGTTGGGTGCGGATGGAATTTCTCGTGCCCGCACGCGGCCTCATCGGGTTCCGCACCGAGTTCCTCACCGAGACCCGCGGCACCGGCATCATGAACCACGTCGCCGAGGGCTACGCTCCTTGGGCGGGTAACTTCCGCACCCGCCCCACCGGCTCCCTCGTCGCGGACCGGACGGGCACCGTGACCAGCTATGCGCTGTTCAACCTGCAAGAGCGCGGCACCATGTTCGTCTCCCCCGGTGCCGAGGTATACGAGGGCATGGTCGTGGGCGAGAACCCCCGCGCCGAGGACATGGACGTCAACCCCACCAAGGAGAAGAAGCTCACCAATGTGCGCTCCTCCACCGGCGAGGAACTGGAGCGGCTCATCCCAGCCAAGCAAATGTCCATGGAACAGCAGTTGGAGTTCTGCGCCGGCGACGAGTGCCTTGAGGTCACCCCCGCCGTCGTGCGCATCCGCAAGGTGCTGCTCAGCGCCAACGACCGGGCCAAGGAACGCAACCGCCGCAAACGCGACTGACCGGCCGGGCCATCACAGCCGATCAGTGATCTCGTGACGCAGGTTTTCCCTGGCCCGCTGCTCCCATCGGGAACGACCCACATCCGTGGCGAAGATCGACGGGCGAGCCAGGAGGGAGCGCGCGAAGGCAAGCCGCTGCCGCTGCCATTCCTCGTCGCTGATACCTGGGAGCTCGGCGCGGATGGCGTCGCGGTTGGCCACGTACTCGCTGTGGGGCGCGGCGAGCGCGCGCAGGTCCGCGTCGCAGACCCGGGCTCCTCGCTGGTCCTCACGGTCAGGCCAGTGCTCCGCGGTCAATAGCACCAGTCGGCATACTTCGTCCACCTCGCCCGCGGGGAGCACGCCCGCCAAGGCTTCCCGAGCCACCGCCGCCGAGGCCATCTCGTCGTCCGGCGACGTCATGGTGTGCACGGCGTCGTGGAACCAGAAGGCGGTGCGCTCCAGTTTCCCAGCGCCCAGTACGTCAAGAACCGCCAGCCCGTCCGCAAGATGGCCGAGCCCGTGGTACCGGCGATGCGGCTCGGACCAGCGACGCAGCAAATCCGCGACGACGTCCTCTGGCAGATCTCGCCGCCCCAAGGCCGCCAATGCTTGAGGATTCACCACAGCCGCACCGCCCAGTAGGCGGCACCGGCCCATAGCAGGGCCCACAGAAGGCTCGCGAAGGTGCCGATGATGAACAGCTCTCCCTTGCGGCTGTGGCCGTCGGGAGATGTAGTGGCCAGGTCCGCATAACGGCCGAGCCCCTTGACCGCTAGCACCACCGCGATGCCGGCTGGAAAGCTGGTCACCACGGCGACATAGGTGGCGAGACGCTCGAAGACGCCGATGTAGCGCCCGCCCGGAAGGTCCTCCTGCGCGTCCACGAGCCCCCGCCGAGCGCGAGGCGCGGGCTCGCCCGCTGGCCGCCGCGCCCCATCGATGCGGACGAACAGCCACCGGATGAGGCCGTTGCCGAGCATGGCCAAGGCCCCGCCCGCCACGAGGATGAACGCCTTGATCGTCGGTTCGAGCCAGCCTGCCACGCCCCAACGCTACCGAACCGCGCCGACCGAACCATAAGTTAGAAACTTTCTTCACCCCAAGTAAATGAAGTTAATATCTACATATGAATGAGTCTGTGGCCCTGCTTGTCGACGTCGTCTCGTCGCGGACCACCGCGCGACGCGACCTTCACGCGGCCTTGCGAGCCGGGGCCGACGCAATCAATCGCGGCGTGGCCGCGCTCAGCCCCTTGCGCACCACCGTCGGCGACGAGATGCAGGGCGTCTACGCCACGCTGGGCGACGCCCTGTGGGCCAGCGTGAGGTTGCGGCTGGACCTCGCGCCCTCCTGGGACGTGCGCTTCGGCATCGGCGGCGGCGAGGTGGTCGAGGTTGGCGACGGCATCCAGGACGGCTCGGCCTGGTGGAGGGCCCGCGAAGCCATCGACTGGGTCAAGGCCCTAGCCGCCAAGCCCGGCCACGCCTCCGCCCGCACCGCCATCCGTGACGAACGGGCCAGCGCCACCCCGGCCGCCGACGCCATGGCCCGGCTCGTGGACGCCCACATGGCCCGACTACGCCCGGGCGCCCTGGCAAGTCTGCGAGGCCTGCTCCTCGGCCACGACAACGCCACAGTGGCCGCCGGGCAGGCAATCACCGCCTCGGCCAACTCGCAGCGCATCGTCAACAACGGCCTGCGCCCCCTAGCCGACGCGATCATCGCCCTGAGCAACCTCCCATGACCTCGGAGCCCTTAAAGCGAGCGCACGAGGTCTCAGCTCAGGCCTCGAGGTCCTCGTCGTATTGAATAGTGCTCAGTTCTCCCAGCTCCGGGGTCTGCGGGCGTTTCTTGCGGCCACGCTGCACCACCAGCGGATCGGTGGGTTTAATCACGCTGGGGTCCTTGTCGTCGTAATCATGGAGATCCAGGAACAGGCGCATGGCGTTGAGGCGAGCGCGTTTCTTGTCGTTGCTCTTGATCCGGTACCACGGGGCGATCTCGGTGTCGGTGTACTTCAGCATGGCCGACTTGGCCGCGGTGTAATCGTCCCAGCGCCCAAGCGATTCGAGGTCCATGGGAGAGAGCTTCCACCGGCGCACGGGGTCGATCTGGCGGATGGCGAACCGGGTGCGCTGCTCGCGTTGGGTGACGGAGAACCACAGCTTGGTCACCGTGATGCCCGACTCGATTAGCATCTCCTCGAACTTGGGGGCCTCCCGGATGAAGATCTCGTATTCCTGATCCGTGCAGAAACCCATGACCCGCTCGACTCCGGCCCGGTTGTACCACGAGCGGTCGAACAGCACCATCTCCCCGGACGTGGGCAGGTGCTGCACGTACCGCTGGAAGTACCACTGTCCACGCTCCCTCTCGGTGGGCGCCGCCAAGGCGACGACCCGAGCGGTGCGGGGGTTGAGATGCTCGGTGAAACGCTTGATGGCCCCGCCCTTGCCCGCCGCGTCGCGGCCCTCGAAGATGATGACGTGTTTGGTCCCATGTTCCTCGGCTGAGTACTGGAACTTCAGCAACTCGATCTGGAGTTGGCGTTTCTCCTTCTCGTACTCACGGCGGTCGAGCAACTCGTCATAGGGATATTTGTCGCGCCACGTCTCGACGGCGCGCCCGCCTGGATCGATGAGGTATGGGTCCTCGCCGTGTACGTCAGCAACCCCATAACCCTCGGCACGCAACTGGTCGATGTACTCACGCAGAGATTGTTGGCCCATTTCACCACCTCGTCATGGCCCGGACACCCGGTTCGCGAACACCATTGTGCCTCGCCGTTTGACGCCACCGCACCAAAAGCTGGCGGGATTTGGCTCCATGAGCGAGGATCGTGGCATGGCTGAGATCCTGTTCAAATCAAACCCTGTCCACACCGTCGGCGAGTTGCCCGCCGTGGGAGCCCCCGCTCCCGCGTTCGAAGTCACCGGGGCCGACCTGTCCCCGGTCGCCTTGGCGGACTTCGCCGGCAGCAAGGTGGTGCTCAACATCTTCCCGTCCATCGACACCGGCGTATGCGCCATGAGCGTGCGAACCTTCAATGAGAAGGCCGCCGCCCTCGAGAACACCAAGGTGGTGTGCGTCTCCCGGGACCTGCCCTTCGCCCTGGGCCGCTTCTGCGGCGCGGAGGGCATCGACAACGTGGTGACCACCTCAGATTTCCGCACCGACTTCGGCGAGGTCTACGGCGTCACCTTCACCGACGGCCCGCTCAAGGGACTGCTGTCACGCAGCATCGTGGTCATCGACGCCGACGGCACCGTGGTCTACACGGAGCAGGTGGGTGAGACCACCAGCGAGCCCAACTACGACGCGGCCCTGGCCGCCCTGGGGTGACGCTATAGCCGCGGCCGGATGTGGAGGCCGACGTCTGGATCCACCAGCGCTTCCTGCGCAGCCGGGATCCCGTCGGTCTCCACAACGGCCGCCACGTCCACCGATCGTTTGACCAAGCCGAGAGCGATCGGCCCCAGTTCGTGGTGGAGGGCGGACGACCCCACAAAACCCACGTTCTTGGACCCTAGCGTCAGCGGGGCGCCGACCCTCGGCAACGCAGACTCGCTCCCGTCGAGATGCAACAGCACGAGCCTGCGGGGAGGACGGCCCAGCGTATGGACCCGGGCGACGGTCTCCTGCCCGCGATAACACCCCTTGTCGAGATGGGTACCGAATAGGCCGATCTCGTTGGGAATGGTCTTGAAATCGGTGTCGACGAAGATCCTCGGCACCCCGGCCGCGATCCGCGCCGCATCAAAGGCCCACAGCCCGACGTCGGGTTCCACGACCTCGGACTCGCCCAACGGAACGAACACATCTCGACCCCCCACCTCGCTGTCCCGCGTCCGCCACGCCTCGGGCAGCGTGACGCTCTCTCCTACCCAGACGAGCCGCACATCCTCGCGGCGGCGCACCTCCACCCGCATCGCGAATCGCATCCGGTCGAGGAAATCCACCAGCGCGTCAGCTCGCCCAGGCTCCGTCCACGCGAGGAAGGACTCGCCGTCGTCGACGCCGTGCAGCACGTGCTCGATGTGCCCCGTCGGAGACAGGATGAGCGCGGTGGTGGCCTGGCCTGGCGCCAGGTCCGACAGGTGCTGGGAGGTCAGCGCATGAAGCCACGACAGCCGGTCCGCTCCGGCGACCTCCACGACCTCCCGGTTTCCCAGGTCGACGATGCCCCCGCCCGCCTCCAGGGTCCGGGCCTCTGCCACCGGATTGCCGAAATGCCACACGAGGCCCGCGTCCGGGCCGTCGTCCATGGGGATGGCCATCAAGCGCGCCTGAGCCGGGCCCACATGTGCGGGCGTAGCTCGTGTTCGGTGGTGGCACGATCCAGGGCGTACATGAGGTCTCCCTCCACCTTGCCGTAGAGACGCTGCCCCGCCGAATGGGTCACCGCGGCCGACTCGGTGCGCACCACGGCATCGGTCAGAAGGTCAATCCGGGTGACCTGGATCTTGCCGACCAACACCTCGGTCCAACCATCCGCGGAAGCAAGCACAACCTCGAGAGATGCGTCGGGCTTGGGACGCCAGAAGCCCGATTCCATGCTCAGAGGCGTGGGCTCGGCGCCCTCCTCGCCGATGAGGAACGATTGCGCCGCGTAGAAGAGGTAGTCGCCCCCGTTGTGGCTGAACTCGATTCGTTGCTCGAATTCGAAGTCGTTGCCCTCGTGATCCGTGCCATTGCCGGTCCCCTCCCAGCGGCCCACTAGCCACCCGAGCGCCGTCAGCGAGGGATTGAGTCCTTCGGGCACCTCAATATCGATATTCATCTTTCTCCTTCTGAGATCTGAGTACGCAGCGACGTGAACGCCGCCATTGCGGCACGCACCGCCATCGCCCCGAACGCCACTGTGGCCACGATCAACACCCACACCAGGACGTCACCCATGCGGTTCAGTATAGGAACCCCTCATCACGTCACAATGGGTCAATGCGAGTTGTCATCACGCGTGTCTCGACGGCCTCAGTCACAATCGACGGCGAGGTGGTGGGCCAATTGCCCCGCCCCGGCCTGCTCGTGCTCGCGGGCGTCGGCCACGACGACACGTCTAAGGACGCGTCCGCGCTGGCCCGCAAGATCTGGGGCTTGAGGATTCTGCACGATGAGACCTCCGCCAGTGATATTGACGCCCCGATCCTGGTGGTGAGCCAGTTCACTCTCTACGCATCCACTCGTAAGGGGCGCCGGCCGTCGTGGAGCGCTGCCGCGCCTGGTGCGGTGAGCGAGCCGCTCGTGGAGGAGTTGTGCCAGCAGCTCGAGGAGCTCGGGGCCACGGTTGAGCGCGGACGCTTCGGAGCCGATATGCAGGTGGCCTCCGTCAACGATGGCCCGATCACCATCGTCATCGACACGGCCGATTGGCGCTAACCGCGGCCGGCTCACGAGGGGCCCAGGAACTCCAGGCCGGAGATCGACACGGCGTCGTAGTCCTCGTTGTTCTCGCCAGGGGCCGACGAGGACTTCACGGTCAGCACGACCGATGACGTATTCATCAGCGGAAAGCGCACCTCCTGCGTGGTGGGGTCGTTGGTGGCCAGCCCCTGCTCAAAGAAGTAGCCGTCCTCGAAATCCCACCGCAGGCTCGTGATTCGCCGCTCCTTCAGATAGCGTCCCGTGTCGACGGCGTTGCCATTGATCAGGCGAAGCCCCACCAACGCCACGGGCCCGTCGAATTCGAACCTGATGCTTCGGCCCTCGCCACGTCCGGGACAGCGCCACATGGTGCTGGGGTCCGCGTCGATGAGCTTGTCGGCAGTGTCGGCCCCGTCTTCAG